>NZ_JBIAPT010000029.1:0-96816 GCF_042888425.1 Streptomyces sp. NPDC002889 | reverse complement strand
ATGGCAGACGCCGGCATCACCCCGCAGATCGCCCAGGTCCGCTCCGGCCAGGCCGAACTGAGCCGCATCACCGGAGCACAAACCCCCTCCGGCGTCCCCGTCAGCGTCGGGGTGCCGGTCACGGAGCGCCCCCAGCGCGGCGGCGCCCCGTTCCGCGGCCGGGGCACCCGCCCGGGTCAGCCGGGCCGCTCCGGTGGTGAGTCCCGCCGGGCCACCGAGGCTCGCCAGACCGCCGAGGCCCGCAAGGCCGCACGGGTCCGTCGTGGCGCATAGCCCGAGGTGACGCTCAGCCCGCAGCTGCGGGCGCCCGCCCGTCGGGAAGGAAGAGCACCGAGTTGATGTAGCGGCGGCCGCGGGGCACGAGTGCCCTGCGGAACAGCCCCTGGTGCACGAGGTGCTCGGTCCTGGACTGATGGCCGGCCAGATCGAAGCGGGTCAGCGGCACCCACGTACGGGTCCGAAGAACCCAGCCGCGGTAGCCCTGGCCGGTCAGCAGGCCGACGGTGGGGGCGATGGGGCGGATACGGGTCTCCAGCTCGATCAGCAGGGCCGGGCGCTCCCGCTCAAGGAGCGCGGCCGCGCCCTGAAGCGCGGGCAGTTCCGAACCGTCGACGTCCACCTTCACGAAGCCGACGTCGTGCAGGTCGAGGCTGTCGAGTGTGAGGGTGCGGACGTCCACGCTGTGGGAGTGGATGTCCCGGCGCGCCAGGGACGAGAGCCCGCGGTCGCCCCGGTCGCCTTCCGGCAGCCACAGCTGTGCCGTGCCGTCGCGGTCGGTCGCGGCCGCCTGAAGCACCTGGGCATGCCTGGGGAGCGTCTGTTTCAGGTGCCCGGCCAGGTGCGGCACCGGCTCAAGGGTGACGACCCGGTCGCATCGGGCGGCGAGCCGTCGTGAGCAGGGCCCGTACCAGCCGCCGACGTCGACCGCTGTGCCGCCGCGGGGGCAGAAGTCGGCGAGCCGGCCCAGTTCGGGCTCGAAGCGCGGGTAGAGGGCGCAGGCGGCGGAGCCGACCCAGCGGGCGGGAAGGCGGGTAGCCACCGCCGCGGCGAGGGTGGTCACTCGGCAGCCGTCCGTAGGTACTTCTCGTGGATGTCCTCGCGGACCTTGTTCCCCGACGAGGGGAGCAGCTGCGGGATGCCGTCCACGATGGCGTAGCTCAGGCGCAGCCGGGGGTTGTACAGCACCTCTTCCTGGGGGAGCAGGGTCAGCGGGCCCTTGTCGAGCGGGCATGCCAGGATCCGGAGCAGCGGATCGTCGGGGTCCATGGGGCCTCCCTTGGGGATCGAAGGGCGGGGATCAGGGCTGGGGATCGTGACGCGGCATGGCGAGGAGAACGGAGAGCGCCAGCGCCGTACCGGCCACTCGCAGCGTCAGCAGGAGCGGATCGTCGGGGAGCGTCTCCCCGAACGTGAGCGTCCCGAGAACCGCCGTGAACAGGCAGGTCACGGTGGTGCAGACGGGCACGATGAGGGAGGCGCGGCACCGCTGGAGCGCCGCCTGGGACATCACCAGGCCGGCCACCGCGGTGAACAGCAGCAGGTACGGATAGGGGGAGGCGAACAGGGACCGGGCCGCGTCACCGAGGTCGGCCGTGGTCAGGCGGCTGGACGCACCCTTGATCGCCAGTGAGCTGACGCCGTAGAGCAGCCCCACCGCCACGCCGTACCCGATTCCGCTGGTCGGCACCCGATGCCGCTTCCTGGCCCGTTGCTCGACACGCCCGTACAGCCACACTCCCGCCGTCAGCGTGGGAACGCACACGACGAGTACCAGCGGCCACGGCGCCCCGCTGCTCACGACGTCGTCGCCCTCCCGGACGGAGGCGACCACCATCAGCAGGGCGACCAGCACGCCGCCGAGGGCATAGCGCTCGCGCCCCGACGCCTGTTCGCCCAGGACGGCCGACGACAGCAGCAGAAGCAGGACCAGACCGGACACGAAGATGCCCTGCGCCGCCGCGATCGGCAGCGCACGGTAGACGACCAGCTGGGCCGCGAAACCGGCGGCCAGCGCCAGCGACCCGGCGATCCACAGGGGACTGGTCAGGAGGACCACGAGGATGCGCAGGGGCCTGCGCGTGGACAGCGCCGGCAGATTCCGCAATGCCCTCTTCTCCAGCACGAAGCCCACGCTGTAGAGCACATTGGCCAGCAAAGCGGCGCCCACGCCCCACCACATTGCGCTACCCCCGCCGGGCGTGGGCGAGCAGGATGGACGCCACTGCGGGCACGGCGCATGCCGCCCGGTCCAGCAGCCGCAGCCCACGCGGCACCCCGTGGAAGGGGGCCCCCGTGATCCGTACCTCCTCGAATCCGGCCGTGGCCAGGAAGGAGCGCAGTGCACGGGCGGTGTACAGCCGCAGATGGCCGACGACCTGCGAGCCGGGCCGGCCGTGGATGCCGCGCAGGCTCACCTCGGAGAACACCGGCTGCCACCCGGCGAGCAGCAGGCCGCGGTTGTACCAGGCGGCGAGGTTCGGCGTGGACAGCATCAGATGGCCGCCGGGCCTGAGTATCCGCCGCAGCTCGTCCAGGGCGTGGTCCGGGTCGACGAGATGCTCGATGACCTCGCTGAACAGCACGGCGTCCGCGCAGCCGTCGGCGAGGGGGAGCCCGCCGTGATCGAGCTCCCCGCGCACCACATGACCCACCCTGGGCCGGGCGCGGCGCAGCGCGTCCTGCGACCAGTCGATGCCGATGAGCCGGTGTCCCGCGAGTATCGGCGCGGCCGTCGCGGCGGCGCTCCCGTCGCCGCATCCGACATCGACGACGAGCTGTCCCGGCGCACCGAGCGCTGCAGCCAGCAGTTGGGCCTGGCGCCTGCTGCGGGCGTCACCCGATGCGACGGGTACGGCGGGGTCCTCGTAGAAATCCCGGAGGCCCGGTGAACTGTCGCTGCTCACAGGGCCTCCGAGGACGTCGCTGCCAGGTGGTGGGCGAAGAGGTCGTGCAGACGGACACCGTCGTCGTCGCCGAGCAGGCTGCGGGACCAGCGGAGCACAAGGTGGAGCCGGCCCCCCGTCGATGCCGTGGTGACGGTCAGCCCGCGCGGCATCCGGGCAGGCGCCGAGAACCACACCGCCGTCGCCCGGCCCGCACCGCCGAAGTCCAGCGGATAGGGGATGCGGCCGATATTGCTGAGCAGCGTGGTCGAAACCCACGGAGCGGCGAGCAACCGCAGGCCCCGGGTGACTCCCGCCCGGACGGCGACGGGCAGCCAGGGAGTGGTCAGGAGCGACGCGGCACGGCCCAACTGCGGGCGCGGCTGTGCCTTGAGCGCGCGTGTCTGCTCGGCGGTACGGCGCAGCAGCGGGGCGATGTCCGTACCGGCGTCCACGTCGGTGGTGGTGAAGCCGACGTCGACCAGTCGTGTGCCGTTGCCGATCGGCATCTCGGGCCCCCTGCTGCGGTCGTCCACGGGCATGGTGATGCGCAGTGGGCGATCCGGTGCGCCGTGGGACCGGTTCCAGTCGGCGACGGTCAGGGCCGTGGCGACCAGCAGCTGGTCGTTGACCGTGTAAGGGGCCCCGGAGTGCCTCCCGGGTACGGGCAGTTCGGCGACGAGCATGGCATTGCCGGGCACCGGACCGGGTGTGCCCGCCGCGACCCGTGCCGGTCGGGCCGGCACAGGTGCCCGGGCCGCACGGTGCGGCGGTGCGGATGCCGGGCGTGCCGGTGGCGGCACGATCGGGGTGCGGCGCCCGCTGTAGATCTCCGCGGCCGTCGCCGCCAGCCGCAGGCACGCCGGGCCGTCGAGCGCGGTGTGGTTGATGGTGAACAGGAGCACGCACCCGCGGATGTCGGGATCTTCGACCACCTCCAGCCGCAGGGGCGGGGAGGACGTCAGCGGCGGCGCGAGTGTGAGGGCGCGTTCGCGTGCACGGCCGAGAGCTCCGGCCGAGCCCGGCGGAACGGTGACCACCTCGACGTCCGGCTCGGCCGTCAGCTCCCACTCGTAGTGGCGTGCGAACCAGCCACGGCTCCTCTCCCGCATCAGCGCGCGGGGATAGTGCCCCAACGCCCGGGCGAAGGCGCTGCGCAGCCGGGCCGGATCGACGCGGCCGGGCAGATGGATCTCGATGTGGACCGTGTTGGGTTCGGCCCGGTGCGTACAGTGCCGTGCCACCTCGTCGACGACGGGGAACGGCACCCGCGGCAGGTGCGGCGACGCTCCGGCGCCGCGAGAAGGCGGTTGCTGTGTTGCCGTCATCGGACACTTCCCTGGGGGCGGGCCGACGGGTCCGACGGCGGGGCGCCGCGGCCGGGATCGCCGCCGGCCGGCTCCCATGCCCCGGCCGGGGGACGGGGAGGTCCATGAGCCGACGGCGTACTCCCGCCGGGAGCTTGCCCGGCCGACCGCCCGGTCCCGTCCGGGGCCCCAACGTGCCCCGGGCCGGGCCCGGCTTCGGACGAAGGACCGGCGGTGCCCGCCGCCGGCCCGGCCCCGGTCGTGCAGCCGCGCTCCCGCCCCACCGTGACCAGCGCCGCGAACAGGGCAATCAGGGCGAGGAGTTGTGCCACGGGACCGTACGCCCCCTTGCCGAGTGACACGGCGCCGCCACTGTCCAGGGCCGCTGCGGCACCCGCACCGGCCATCGCCGTGAAGGCGATCGGTCCGAGGAACGACGGACGCAGCCGGGCCACCACGGCGAGTACGGGGACCAGCGCGGCGATGGGACCGGCGACCGCGACGGCCACCAGCGTCAGCGCCACGGCGCCCAGCAGCGGGCCGGGAGCGGGCGCCTGCTCCTGCGCGGCCGGGAGCGGGCCGCCGTGACGGCGCCGGACGAGGGCGAGGCCCACGAGGAGGACAAGCAGCGCCCCGGCGCCGATCAGCCCGGCGTCGTACACCCGCGATGGAACGAAGTGCAGGGCGACGGTGCCGCCTTGACCCGCCGGGACGAGCCAGGCCTGCTGCCAGCCGTCGATCCGCAGCGGAGTCAGTTCGCGGCCGTCCAGCGTGGCCTTCCAGCCCGCGTTGTGGTTCTCGTGGATCTGCAGATAGGCGGCCTGCCCGGGCCCGACCCGCAGCGACCGCTCGTCGCCCCCGGCGTCCACGGTCTGGAGCAGGCGCGGGGTGGCGCCGGCGGCCTGCGCGGTACCGGTCCCGAGCGTGATGTCGGTGACGGCGAGCGGGCCGGCGTCTCCCGCCTCGACGGTGTGGGTCCGCTCGTCCAGGGTCACCCGGCTGCGGTCCGTGCAGAGCGCGACCTCGACCGGCCGTCGCTCGGTCAGGTCCCGGACCCGCCCCTCGGCGCGGGTTTCGAGGAACTGGCCGTCGACGGACAGGACCGGCCCCTTGCCGCACGGCAGCGAGAATGTCCTGTCCGGGTCGGGCTGCGGCGTGCGGAACCGCTGGAGCGCCGGAATGTAGACCTCGCTCAGTCCGACGGGCAGCTGCAGCTGATCGTCGGCGACCGGATTGTGCAGGGTCAGCGGCGCCGAGCGGGAGATGGTGATGTCCATGCGATCGGTGGTGACGGGGGAGAAGCGCGCCATGCCGTTCTCGTCCACCTGGGCCACCGCGGTGCCGTCGGGCGAGCTGATCTGTACCTGTTCGGGCCGGGTGGACAGTCCCCCTGCGGCCGCGAAGACGATCTCGCCGACCGATGTCTTCTTCGGCCAGGCCAGGTGCAGGACGGGACGCTCACCGGCGATCCAGGCCGTGGTGAGATCGCCGTCCGTCAGGTTGCGCGGGCTCAGGTTCGTGCCCAGGCGCGCGGTGGAGTCGGCACTCACAAGGATCTTGTCGCGCTTGCCTGTGATGTCGAACAGCAGACGGTCGAGGGCGTCGCCGGGCACGGGCAGGGCGGTGGCCTTGACCGTGTAGTCGCCGGAGCGGGCCGCGGTGAACTGCCTGTGCAGTCCCACCTCGGCGGGTACCGCGGACAGACCGCCGGGGTCGGACCCCCTGCGCAGTGAGTAGACGACGGAGTCGGAGGGCTCGCGCGGCGCGTCGGAGGGGAGTTCCAGCAGCCGGGTGACCTGCACCCCCGGGACGACGATGTCGGTGAACCCGGCACCGGTGAGCCCGGGACGGCCCTGCTGCGAGTCCAGGATCGTCACCTTCAGCCAGTTCGCGGATCCCTCGGGGGCGGCCACCTGCTGCGGGCTCCCGTTCGGCTGCAGGGGGCTGACACGACTGCCGCGGTCGGTCTCGACACGGACGACGGTGGGAGCCGCCCGCACGTTGCCGCTCGGCAGCGGCGTCAGCCGCAGCGTCCCGGGAATGTGCGTCGGGCCGGTGAAGCCGATGCGGAGCCATTCCCCCTGCGGTGCCCCCGGGGATCCCTCCGCCCACCCGGTGTCCGGGTTGCCGTCGAACGCGTTGACGGGGTCGTACTGGGGGAGGTGGAAGAGCCAGTTCCCGACGGAGGACGCGGTGACAGACGCGGCGCCCCGCAGCACGGCCGTCGTCTGGTGTCGCGCACCGGACACGGGAAGGATCTGCCGCGGCGGCGCTCCCGGATCCTGCACCGACCGCGGGGCGTTGTGCTCGTCGCGGGTGTACGTGTGGGACGTGTTGGAGTTGACCAGGCCGAACCGGGTGTCGGCACGGCGCAGCCCGTCCCCCGCAGCGTACAGCGACGGCCGGTCCACCCCCGGGTGAGCGTCGCCGGCCAGGACGGCGGGCCGTCCGGCCAGCGCGCCGTCGGCGGACAGGGGCAACAGGGCCTCGGGTCCGCCGCTGACGACGGCCGTGGACGACACCGGCGTGAGCCGGGCCCTGCCGGGGCGAGTGGTGCCGGCGGGCGGCTCGTAGATCTCCACGGCACGCCGGCGCGGGAACAGGCCCTCGACCTGGACCGGTGTGTCGTTCGCTATCCGTCCGCCGGTCATCACCGGACCGAAGCCGGTGACGCGCCGGTACCCGGAGGCTTCGAGACTGCGCTTCACCGTGGTGGTGGGGATGTGGCCCAGCTGGTCGGGGTCGAGGTCGTTGCGGACGACGACGTGGTGCAGCCCGGCGCGGTGCAGAAACTCACTCAGCCCTGGGACCTCACCCCCTGAGGTCAGGGCCTGTTCGACGGCGTCCATCGCTCTGCGGTTTCCGGGCGTGCCGAAGGGCACATAGTCACGCTGTGCCCATGGGGACCGTGCCAGGACGTCCAGGGGCTGGTCGATGGGGGAGCCCCAGGTGTAGATGCCGTGCGCGGTCGCGGGCACGACGAGTGCCCGGTCGCCGGCCGCGTTCTTCTCCAGCCAGCGCGCGGTCGTCCGCCAGTACGCGGGGAGTTCCTGGAACGAACCGGGTTGCAGGATGGATCCGTTGACGTAGGGCCAGCACAGCCCCGGCAGCACGAGCGCGGCGGCCAGCGCCGGAGCCGAGCGACGCCCACGGGCAGGCGAACCCGAGGGAAGACGTGTCGCGAGGGCCGTGATGTGCATGAATCCCAGCGCAAGGGCCAGCGCCAGACCCGTCTGGAACTTGTAGATGTTGCGGAACGGCACCACGGGACCGTCGAGCAGGTCCTGGACGGTCGTGTGGAACGGCGCGCCCAGCGCTCCGCCGTACCCGGCGAGAGTGATGAGAGCGACCGACAGCACGGTCAGCACCAGCCAACGGCGCTCGGGGAGGTCACGCCGGGCGAGACCGGCGAGCCCGAAGGCGGCGGCGAGCGCCGAGCACACGATGACGACGCCGGAGGTGGCGACGGTCCATCCGGCGGGCAGCCACGCCTCGCCGAAGTTCAGATAGCCGACCCAGTTCCCCGCACCGCGCAGCACCTCGGCCGCCGACATGGTGGCGGTGGTGGTGTGCGCGGATTCCACGTACGGCATGAAGTTCTCGCCGTACGTCCCGAGCAGCAGAAGCGGCACGATCCACCATGCGGTCGCGAGAATCACACCCGGCACCCACCACGCGATGAGCGCACGTTTGCGGGATCCGCCCGGCCGGCACAGCAGATACAGGGCGACGGGCAGCAACGAGGCAAGGGTCGACGCCGCGTTCACCCCGCCCATGAGAGTGACGCACAGGGCGGAGCGCGCCGCGGCGATCCTGGGACGGGCGCCTGGATCCGTCAGGGGGAGCAGCACCCACGGCAGCAGAGCCCCCGGGAGGGCGGCCGCCGACGTCGAGCCGATGACGATCGTGTACGTGGGCCACAGGGCGTAGGCGGTCGCGCCCAGCAGCCTGCTGGTGGGGGATCCCGTGCCCAGCCGCTCGGCCAGTCGCAGCGCGCCCCAGAACGCCGTGCTCACCACCAGCGAGAGCCACAGTCGCTCCGCGAGCCAGTCGGGCACCTGCAGCAGGTCGGCCAGGGCATGGAACGGGAGCATCGGGACGGCGTAGCCGATGTACTGGTCGGCGATCCCCCCGAAGCCGGACCGGTCGTGCCACAGTCCGCCCAGATCGCTGATGAACAGCCACGGATCGGCGACAACGCCCAGTTTCGTCTCGAACGTCGTGCGCCCCGGGGACACTGCCAGGAAGGCCAGGAACACCGCTGCCCAGAACCCGAGCAGCCAGCGACGCGAACGGGGACCCGGCGACCGGTCGGGCGGGCCGCCCTCTGCGGCGGGTGCGGCGTGCGGTGGTGGGTGGACAGCGCTGGTCATGAACACCGCCGGAGGATGAGGAGGAGATTCCAGGTGGCGAACTCGCGCAGCCCGGGCACGAGCGGCACGATCTCCGGGAGGAAGGGCCAGTACCGCGAGCGCGCGGAGACGATGTCCACGTCATTGCGGCCCCTGATGTGGCGCAGAGTCGATCCGACGCCGATGTCGAAGAGGTTCTCCCCGAGGCGGTGCTTGGCGGGACGGCCCGTACGGCGCTCGAAGCGGGTGCGGGCCCATTCGGCGCCCAGGTAGTGCCACGGAGCCCACTCGTGGCCGCCCCACGGAGAGAGCCAGTTGGTGAACGAGACGTAGATCAGGCCTCCGGGCCGGGTGACCCGGACCATCTCGCTGAGGAACGTCCGCGGATCCGCCACATGCTCCAGCACGTTGGAGGAGAAACAGACATCGGCCGCGCCCTCGGCGAGCGGCAGCAGATAGCCGTCGGCGACGACCGTTCCTTCGGCCGGCTCCTCGGCGAGCTCCGCGAGGTCCGGTTCGAACAGATAGCTGTGTGCTCCGCGTCGCCGGAATTCACGCGTGAAGTACCCGCTGCCACCGCCGATGTCGACGACGACGCGGCCGTTCAGCTCGACGTAGCGCTCCACTTGATCGGCGGCGTCGGCGGCCAGCAGGCGATAGGCGGACGCGGGGTCGCTCTGTTCGCGCAGGAACGCCCTGAACAGGCTCAGGGAACGGCGGAAGGAGGGGTCCTTCACGTGCCCGCGCCGTTCGCCGCTTCGGCGGCCACCGCTCTGAACTGCCGTACGGTACTGCTCCAGCGATAGCCACCGGCCCGCTCGGCGGCGGCTTTGCCCATGACCTCACGTCGGTCGTCGTCCAGCGCCAGTGCACACCACGCCGCGGCGAAGGACGACTCTCCGCGGACCAGGATGCCGGTGACGCCGTCATCGACCGAATCGCGCAGGCCCGGTACGTCGAAACCCAGGGTCGGTGTGCCACGGGCGCCCGCCTCGGTCACGACGAGGCCCCATCCCTCGACGGCCGCGGGATGCAGCAGCATCCAGGACTCGCACAGCAGACGGTGCTTCTCCGACTCGGACACGTGTCCTGCGAACTCGACGCCGGTGCCCGCCAGTTGCTCAAGCCTCGCTCGCTCGGGGCCGTCCCCGACGATGACGAGTCTGCCCCCGGTGACGGGCCGGACCCGCTCCCACAGCTGCAGCAGCAGATCGATGCGCTTGTAGTCGACCAGCCGGCCCAGGGCCAGGAACAGCGGGGCCCTGGACCGGGGGCTCTGTAAGCCCGGTTCGTGAACTCCGTTGTGCACCACCCGGATATGCCGGTCCGGCACACCGATCGCACGCAGCGCGCCGGCCGTGGACGGGGACACGGCTACCAGGAGATTGCCCCGGTGGGCGCGCGCCAGGGCCCAGTGCTCGAGCCGTCGCCCGGCCCGGGCGACGGGCGCGGGAAAGCGCATGTCCCAGAGCTCGGTGTGCACATGATTGACCAGGCACAGAGTGGGACCGCGGTGCCACAGGGGAGCCAGATACGGCATCCCGTTGCAGACCTCGACCAGCAGGTCGCACGCGCCGACCTGACGGGCGAAGGCGGAACGTGCGCTGATGTAGTGACCCCATTGACTGCCCGCGGACACGACACGGTAGGGCCGGTGCACAGCGGGACCGCCGCACAGCAGGGTGACCTGATGACCCGCGGCGGTGAGGCCCTGGGCGAGCTGGTCGACCAGGAGCTCGGACCCCCCGGCGGCCGGGTTGCCGAGGTCGCGGTGGGCGAGGAAGACGATGCGCCGAGGGGGCTCCGGCAGGGCGCGCACAGAGGCCGGGGTCCGGCCCTGGTGGTGCTTGTGGGGGTGCTGCTCTGTTTCGAGCAGTGGGGGAGGTACGTGCTGGGGCATGGGTGCTCCAACTCGTTTCAGGGTGCGGAGGGGAAGGGTGGGGGGAGGGAGCGGTGGGGGAGAAAGCGGGGAAAAGGGCGACCGGGGGCCGTGCTCTGGTGGGGATAGACAGTTTTCGGCACGCGTTCGGCACGCGGCTACTCACAGGTATGACAAGTTCTGCGGCCCTCAGACGGGCTGATTCGTCATCAGGTGAGTATCCGGACGGGCCGGGTCCGGACGACGGCCCCTCGCCACCAGCGCACCGCCGACCAGGACGAGCACCGCTCCCAGCGTCGCCCCACCGATCGGGGCGGTCGTGCCGAGCAGTGCGAGTTTCCTGCTGTCCGCCGAGGCCAGCTCGACCTGGCGGCGCTGTGTCGCGGGTGTGAACGCGATCCTCTCGCTCGCCAGGAGTACGACGGCGTCCTTGTCCGCCCCCGGTGCGCGCAGCGTCTTGCGCGGTCCGATGGCCGCGTGGATGATGCGGCCGGTTCGCTGGTCCACGATCAGCTCGATCGCGCTGTTGGAGTACCACTCCTCGGCGAGCACCTGAGAGGTGCCGGGCCTTCCGACCAGTCGGCCCGGTACCTGGCGTACACCCGTCCTGCTCGGCGGGACGGTGCCGGTGAACCGATGGCCCTCGTACCCCTGCACCTTCTTCCTGCCGGCGAAGCGGAGCTGCACAACGCCGCCCAGCGTGCTGTCCCACCAGCGGTAGGAGCGCTGTTCGACATCGAAGGGGAACTTCAGGTAGGCCTCTCCGTCGAAAACCGGCGTCTCCCGGCAGCAGTGCACCGGTTGGTTGTCCGCGCGGTCGGTCACCCAGCGCTCCAGCGTCCACTGCAAGGAGTCCCGCGTGTCGGATGCGGGCAGCGTGCTGTCGGTGTCGACAGAGGTGGACACGTCCCACACGGCGTTTCCGCTCTTCTCGCTGTCGGCCACGTCGCCCCGTACCTGACGGGTCACCGTGATCCTCTTGCCGTGCACGGTCTTCACCTTCGAGGTGTCGAAGTAGCTCCCGGTGCCGGTGAACACCGTGGTGGTGTCGACATCGATCGGGGTGCGCTTGGCATGCGGCTGGACGTACCAGGCCAGAAGGGGAGCCAGGACGAGCAGGAAGACCCCTGCTCCCAGCAGGACAAGGGACGATGGTGAAGCAGTACGGCGCATCCGGGCACTCCTGAATCGAAGAACGTCGCCTGGAGATGCACGCGCCCGGGCCGGTCAGCCCTCAAGGGCCAAGACGGTAGGCGCGCTCTTGACGAAATGTCAATGCACTGTCAACACTGTGCGTTCAGCCGGTGGGGCCGGCTGCCGGGGTGGGGATTGTCTCCAGCAAGGAGCTGACCCGACTATGAGCAGACTGCTTGCCGCTGCCGTCACCGCAGCGATCGCCGCGGCGCTCGCCGTGGGCACGGCCTTGGGGATCGTGGCGATGCTGAACGCCACTCCCGACCAGCCCAACGTCCCATTGATCAGTTACGACACCGCCCAGCCCGGCCGATGACGCACCCCGCCTGGCGCGAGGTGCCGCAGGCGCAGGTCGACCGCTTCGCCGCCATCGCTCTGGCCGAGGCGGGCGAGCTGGCGCAGGCGATCCTCGGCGCGATACGCCACGAGTACCCGCACGTGAAGCTCGTGGAGGACGAGTCCGGCGAACCGATGGCACTCGTCGGAATCCGCCGCGCGATCGAAGGCTTCGTGCACAATCTCGCATCGGGGTCCGGCAAGCCCCGGGTGCCACCGGAGGTCTTCCAGGAGTTCGGCCGGGGCGAAGGTATGCACGGGAGGAGCCTCGACTCACTTCAGGCCATCTATCGGCTCGGCGTGCGACTCGCCTGGCGGCGGTTCGCCGAGATCGGCCAGCAGGTCGACATCGCCGCGCCCGCCATGTACGAACTCGCCGAATCCGGATTCGAATATCTGGACGGGCTCGTGGAACAGTCGGTCCGCGGCTACGCCGAGGCAGCGGCCCGCCAGGCGAGCGAACGCCTCCGCCTTCAGCGCCAGTTGATCGATCTCCTGCTGGTGGAACACCACGGCGACCCGGTCGGCACACTCGCGGAACGGGCGGCCCGTATCGGCTGGCAGCTGCCCCAGAGCATCGCCGTGGGGGTGCTCCTGCGCCCTGCCAGGGAGGCGATGGCCCCGGCCGTGGGGCAGGGCATCCTGCTCGACATGGAGAGCGAGCACCCGCGCGTCGTCATCCCGGAACCGGACACCGCGGGCCGTTCGGAGATGCTGCACCGCGCCACCACCGGCTGGTCCGGGGCGATAGGTCCGCCGGTGCCGCTGGCGGCGGCGGCGAAGTCGCTGCGCTGGGCGGAGACGGCGGTCCGGCTGATCGAGAGCGAGCTGTTGCCCGGGGGTGAGGTCCTGCGATGCACCGAACGCACGGAGGAACTGGTGCTGCTGCCGTCGGAGGAGTTGATCGACGCGGTGGCGCGCCGTTGTCTGGCTCCGCTGGACGGCACCAGCGCTGTGCAGTCCCGGCGTCTGGCCGAGACCCTGCTCGCCTGGATCGAGACCGCGGGCGGTGCTCCCGAGGTGGCGCACCGTCTCGGCATACACCCGCAGACGGCGCGCTATCGGCTTCGGCAGATCCGGGAGCTGTGGGGGGATGTCATCGAGGACCCCGACCGGCGCTTCGAGATGCTGCTCGTGCTCCGCGCCCAGCGGCTGCGGGGTGAACGCGCGGACCGTGTGGACCGGGCAGAGGCGCTGTAATCAGGCCCGGATCGGCCGGTGGCCGGGGCGACTCCGGGCGCCGCGTAAAAGGCGATGCGCGCGCCAACGACTGAACGCGGCGGGTGGTGTTTGAAACCTCGCCTCGGCGTGGCGTGCGCCCCAATGGGTGACTACCCGCCGGTTGTCACTCCATAAGCCCAAAACAAGTCTCACGTGCGGCGCTCTCGAGTGGTGGGGAGCCGGGATTCGACTGACGGTGAATCACGTCGCTCCTGCGATCCGATGAGCCGATGAAGTTTCGGTCTCCGCAGTCGCGGCGAAAGGAATGTGCATCCATGCGCTCTGCCCGCACCCTCTTCGCATCGGCCGCGGTCACCGCGGTCCTCGCGATCACCACTCCCGCCGCGTACGCCATCGTCTCGGCCGATGACTGGGAGAAGGACAGCTCTTCCTCCAGCGACAGTTACGAGAAGTCCGAGAAGGACTACGACAAGGGCGACAAGAAGGACGAGGAGAAGTCCGAGAAGGGCTACGACAAGTCCGACAAGGAATACGACAAGGGCGACAAGAAGGACCACGAGGACTACGGCAAGTCCGAGAAGGACCACGACAAGGGTCACAAGGACTACGACAAGTCCGACAAGGAATACGACAAGGGCGACAAGAAGGACGACGAGGACAAGCCGCACGGTGGCGTCCACACCGGTGGTGGAGCCCTTGCCGGGATCCTGGCCGATGACTGGGAGAAGTCCGAGGAGAAGTCCGAGGAGAAGTCCGAAGAGGGCTACGACAAGGGCGAGGAGAAGTCCGAGGAGAAGTCCGAGAAGGGCTACGACAAGGGCGAGGAGAAGTCCGAGGAGAAGTCCGAGAAGGGCTACGACAAGGGCGAGGAGAAGTCCGAGGAGAAGTCCGACAAGGAATACGACAAGGGCTACAAGAAGGACCACGAGGACTACGACAAGGGCTACAAGAAGGACCACGAGGACTACGACAAGTCCGAGAAGGACTACGACAAGGGCGACAAGAAGGACCACGAGGACTACGACAAGTCCGAGAAGGACTACGACAAGGGCGACAAGAAGGACGACGAGGACAAGCCGCACGGCGGTGTCCACACCGGTGGCGGTGCCCTGGCCCGGATCCTGGGCGATGACTGGGACAAGGACAAGGACAAGGACAAGGACAAGGACTACGACAAGTCCGAGAAGGACTACGACAAGTCCGAGAAGGACTACGACAAGGGCGAGAAGGACCACGACAAGTCGTGGAAGAAGGAGGAGAAGCCGAACGGCGGTGTCCACACCGGCGGCGGCGGCATGGCCGCCCTGTCCGGCAGCGGTCTGGCTGCCGGCTCGGTGCTGCTCCTCGGCGGTCTCGGCGTAGGGGCGTACCGCATGCGCCGCCGCAATGCGTCGGGCGGTGCGGCGGTCTGATGGGGCCGACCCACTAGCAGTCCGCTTGCTGTCGCGGCCGCCGTCCTGACGGACGGTGGTCGCGGCAATTGCCATGTGCGCCCCACCCGTTCCTTCGCCCGCCCTCGTATGTGAAAGGCACGCTCGTATGGCCGTTCAGCTGCCGATCGGTACAACGCCCGCACCCCGTCCCCTCGGCCGCGCCCTGCTCTGGCCCGCTGTGGCGGTCGTGCTGGGATTTCTACTCGTCTTCAACTCCTTCGGCGGCTCGGCAGGTATCAAGCGTCCGGCTCCCGGCGCTGCGGCTTCCGCATCCACCGGCCCCGCATCCACCGGGCCCGTTCCGGCCGCATCCTCGCCTGCCGCCGACCTCGCGCCGCTGCCCCGTTCCGCACCGAAGCGGATTGTGATCAAGGAAATCGACGTCGACGCGCCGTTCACGCCGTTGTCCATCGGCCCGTCCGGACAGCTGGAAGCACCGCCCCAGGACGACAAGAATCTGGTCGGCTGGTTCAAGGGGGGTGTCACGCCCGGCGAGCGAGGCACCGCGATCCTCGCGGGCCATGTCGACACGAAGACCGGGCCGGCCGTGTTCCTGCTGCTCAGCACCCTCAGGCCCGGAAGCAAGGTCGATATCTCGCGGGAGGACGGATCAGTCGCCACGTTCAAGGTCGACTCGGTCGAAACCTTCAGCAAGGCGCAGTTCCCCAGCGAACGGGTCTACTCCGACACCCCCTCACCGCAGCTGCGTCTGATCACCTGTGGTGGCGACTACGACAAGAAGGCGAAGGACTACACGGACAACGTGGTGGCGTTCGCCCACCTCGACTCCGTCAAACGCGCCTGACGGGATCCACCCGGCGCCTGAGCAACAGTAAGTACTTGGGAGCGGGGGCTGCAGCTCACGCGATCCGGGGTGCGCCGGCGAGCCAGTCGTACGCGGCCTGTGCCGTGAACTCCCGCTGTCCGCCCGCGAACAGCAGTTCCGCCGCCCGGAAGGCAGGCTCGCCGGCCGTCCCGGGGACGTAGGGGACAGCGATGCAGCGCATGCCCGCCGCGTGTGCCGCGGCCGCGCCAGGCGCGGCATCCTCGACCACCACGCAGTCGGCGGGCTCGGTCCGCAGACGCCGGGCGGCCTCGAGGAACACGTCGGGCGCGGGCTTGCCGTGCTCGACCTCCTCTGCGGAGACGACGGTGGGAAGCAACGCGTCCAGGCCGGTGACGGCGAGCACGGCCTCGATGGCGGCCCGGGACGACCCGGAGGCCACGGCCATCGGCACCCCGTCCCGGTGCAGACGTTCCACGAACCTCCGCATCTGAGGGAAGACGTCCGTCGCTGCACGCGCCAGCTCCAGATAGTGCCGGTTCTTCGCCGTCAGCAACTCGTCGACCGGCACGTCGATCGCATACCGCGCGCGCAGGGTCTCCAGCGTCTCGCGGGTGCCGATACCGATGAAGCCGGCGTGCTCCTCCCAGCTGAAGTCCGTTACTCCGTGGGCGGCCAGGAGCCTGCGACCCGCTTCGTAGTAGTTCGGCTCGCTGTCCACGAGTGTGCCGTCGAGATCGAAGATGACCGAAGCGGTGCGCGCGGAGCTCATGTCGTCCAGCATGCCAAGTGCAGGTTCAGCGCGAGGAACCGGCCGCCCGGCCGACCGACTCCACGAGGGGAAGCAACCGGTGCGGCACCCGCTCGCGCAGCGCCATCTCCGTGCGCGTACGCACCACCCCCGGAAGATTGATCAGCTGCTGGATGACGTCCTCGAGATGTCCGTTGTCCCGCGCGGCGACGCGTGTCAGCAGATCCCCGCCACCAGTGATCGAGAACGCCTCGATGATCTCGGGTACGGCCGCCAGAGCATCGCCCACCTCGTCCAGTTGTCCTTGAGTGACCTCGATATGGACGAACGCGAGCACGGGATGCCCGAGCGCGGCGGGGGAGAGATACGGGCCGGTGCCCGTGATCACCCCGTCGCGCTCCATGCGGTCGATCCTGGCCTGCAGGGTGCCGCGGGCGATACCGAGGATCCGGGCGTACTCGCGCACGCTGGTGCGCGGCTCCTCGATCAGCAGCCGCAGGATGCGGGTGTCGAGCGCGTCCACCGTCATGGTCCGCCGGCCTTCCGCTGGTCCCGTCCCGTGGAATGCGACTGTACCAATGGCACACCCTGCGCCTCCATCTCGAGGCCCTCGCGCGGGCTCCCCGCTCGGCGTATGCTCTGCCGCTCGAGATCCTTGTCGGCGTCACCGCGCGCACGTCTCGGGCCCGTTCGGTAAACGGGAAGGCTATGTCCACCGGCCCACCCCGAAGGAGACGGTGCGACCGGAGCGCCGGCCGTCCCGGACGATACGGGCCGATGTGGTCCGTTGGCCTTCCCGTGGCCCTCGCATGCATTCCAACGCTGTACCAATGGCACAGCTGAAACCGGCTCGGTTGAGCCAATGCCGTGAGGGATGGTTTCCTCTGAAGAGACAGGCGCCGCGCAGCGCCGGACCGGCGATGGAGCCGGGCCGGACCCGCGGCGCCTTTGCCATGTCGTAGACCGCCGCACGGCGCGTCGATCAGCAAGGAGGCGGGACGACCGTCGTGGGGAGCGTGACCGGCGTGAAGCGAATGTTCAGCGCGCCCGACCCGGGCCTTGTGCGCCTGCGGGTCTCCGCACGTGCCGTCCTCGGCGTGGGCCTTGCCGTGGCCGCCGCCGAACTGGCCGGACTCTCGCTCATCGCCTCCATCACCGGAGGGCTCGCCGCGCTCCTCGCGCTGTTCACCGTCGGCGACCCCACCGTGCGCCGTCAGGCCGTCACCACCGCGTTGCTGCCCGCCGCAGGCTTTCCCGTGCTCGCCCTCGCGACCGTGCTGCACGGACAGCCGCTCCTGCGCGCCGCCTCCTGGCTGGGCGTGATCTTCTGCGGCGTCTACGCCCGCCGCTGGGGCCCGCGCGGGCATGCTCTGGGGATCTTCGCGTTCATGATGTTCTTCGTCACCCAGTTCCTGCACGCGCTGCCGGCCCAACTGCCTGAGCTGTACGGCTCGGTGGCGCTCGCCGTTGCCGCCTCGTCGGCCGTCCGCTTCGGGCTGTGGTGCATCGAACGCCGTACGCCGCCGCCCGCCACGCCGCCTCCGTTGCCCGGAAGCGGCCTCGCCCGCCTCACCACACGGCAGGCCTTCCAGGCGACGACGGCCTGCGCGGTGGCACTCGCTGCCGGCCAGCTGATCTCCCACGAGCGCTGGTACTGGGCCGTCGGCACCGCGTGGTGGATCTTCGTCAACACCGCATCGCGCGGCGAGACCCTGGTGCGCGGCTTCCGGCGCGTCCTCGGCACGGTCACCGGTATCGCCGCAGGACTGCTGATCGCGATCCCGATCGCCGGCGAGCCCGGGGCCACCGCGGCCCTCGTCGCCGTGTGCGTCTTCGGGATCTTCTACACGGCAGCCCCCTCGTACAGCTGGATGATGTTCTTCGTGACGGTCATGGCCGGGCTCCTCTACGGGTTGCTGGGCGTGCTGCACCCCGGGTTGCTCCTGCTGCGCTTCCAGGAGACCGCGGTCGGCGCACTGGGCGCTGCCCTCGCCGTCGCGCTGATCCTGCCCGTGACCACGCATGCCGCGACCGACGCGTGGATCCGGCGCGCGGTGAGCTGCGTTCACGGCTGCACCACAGCTGCTGCCCGGCGGCTCGCCGGTGACGAGAGCGCCGACCCCGCGCCGCTCGCCGCCGAACTGGAGCTGCTGCTCGGCCGGGTACGGCTCTCGCTCGCGCCGCTCGTGCACCCGCTCAGCCCGTTGCGGGCCCGCAAGGCGCGTGCCCGCCAGGTCATCGCGCTGCTCGACGACTGCGCGCGCGAGGTGCGCGGGCTGGCCAGGGTCGCGGCGGACCCGCAGGCGTCCCACGACGCCCGGCTCGCCGCGGCGTGCGCACGCGTGGAGGCGGCCGTTCACGCCTTGGTCCCCCCGTCCCCGGCGGCGGCCGGGGCCGTGGCCGAGGTCGTAGCGGTGCCGCCGCATCACCCGGGGGCCGAAGCCGCGCTGGGGCATCTGTACGAGCTGGAGAGGGCGCTCGCAGAACTGGACGCGCCCCTGCGTACCCCTCCGCGCGCCCCTCTCGTACCCGCGTGACCAGCAACATGCGCGGAACATGACGTATGAGGTGGTTTTACCGTGCATACAGAGGGTGGATCTGCCTGCGCGAAGGGTAGCCACAGCGGCATCCTGTTTGTCCCCCAGGACCTCAGAGGTGCGGCATCATGCGGAAGTCCCTGCTTCGATCCCTTCGCCGGACCGTCACCCGGGCCGCGGTGCCCGAAGGGGCCGCGGACGCCGCGGTGCCCGCGGCGCGGTGCCCGGTCGACGCCCTGACGGCCGTGGCGCCGACGCCCGTGCATGCCTCGGTTCCCGGCCCCGCCGGTCTGCTGGAGGAGGCCGAGGACTTCATCCGGCTGCACCACAGCGAGGACCCCACGGCCGGGGACCCGGACGCGCGGATCGCCGCCGTACGGGCCGAGATCGAGGCGACCGGCACCTACCGCCACACCCCCGCCGAGCTCGTCCACGGCGCCCGTGTCGCCTGGCGCAACAGCAACCGCTGCATCGGACGCCTGTACTGGCGCTCGCTCCGGATACGCGACCTGCGCCACATATCCGACGCGGACGGGGTGGCTGCCGAAGCCGTCACACATCTGCGCCGCGCCACCAACGGCGGCCGGATCCGCCCCCTGATCACCGTCTTCGCGCCGGACGCCCCCGGCCGCCCGGGCCCCCGCATCTGGAACGAGCAGCTGGTCCGCTACGCCGGTTACACCGGCCGCTCCGGTGCCGTCACAGGCGACCCGCGCAACACCGGGCTCACCGAACTCGCGCTGCGGCTCGGCTGGCCGGGAGGGCCCGGCACGTCCTTCGACGTGCTGCCCCTGGTGATCGAGGACAGCGACGGCAAGCCGCGGCTGTTCGAGCTCCCGGACGATGCCGTCCTGGAGGTGGAGCTCGACCACCCGGAGCAGAGCTGGTGTGCCGGTCTTGGGCTGCGCTGGCACGCCGTACCCGCCATCGCGAACATGTGCCTGGAGATCGGGGGCATCTGCTACCCGGCCGCCCCCTTCAACGGCTGGTACATGGGCACCGAGATCGGTGCCCGCAATCTCGCCGACACCGACCGCTACGACCTGCTCCCGCGCATCGCCGAGGGCCTCGGCCTGGACACGTCAGACGACCGCTCGCTGTGGAAGGACCGCGCGCTGGTGGAGCTGAACCGGGCCGTGCTGCACTCCTTCGACCGCGCCGGCGTCACGATCGCCGACCACCACACGGAATCGCGCCGCTTCCTGACGCACATGGACCGGGAGCGCGGTCACGGCCGCCGGGTGGGTGCCGACTGGTCGTGGATCGTGCCGCCGATCTCCGGCTCGGCGACGCCCGTCTTCCACCGGACGTACGACCCGGCCCAGTCGCATCCGACCTACGTCCACCATCCGGAGGCGGCGGCCCGCGCCCGGGGTGATTTCGACATGTGATCCAAGTTGGTCTAGACCGCCTGCTACCGTCGGTCCCCCGGCGCGCGAGCGGCCGGGGCGGGGCGGAGAGGGGAAGACGCTGTGAGTGACAGGAGCGTGGGGCGGGCCTTCATCGGGTCGTTCACCTCGGCAGGCGGGCGCGGGATCGTCGCCACCGCCGTGGACGTCCGGACCGGGGCGCTGACCGAGACCGGGACCAGCGACGCCGTCGCCGACCCGACGTACCTGGTCGCCACCCACACGGCGGGCGGCCCGGTCCTCTACGCGGTCTCCGAGTCGGCCGAAGGGGCGGTTGCCGCGTTCGACATCGCGGGGCCGGCGCCGCGGCCGATCGGCACCCCGGTGGCGGTGTGCGGCGACGCACCGACGCATCTCGCACTCACCCACGGGCACCTGGTGACCGCCAACTACGGCTGCGGCAGCATCACCGTGCTGCCGGTCGCCGATGACGGCACTGTGCTGCCCGCCAGTGCCGTCCTGCGGCACGAGGGAACGGGCCCCGACGGGGACCGGCAGCTCGGACCGCACGCCCACCAGGTGCTGCCCGACCCTTCGGGGCGCTGGGTCCTCGGCGTCGACCTGGGTACGGACGCCGTGCGGAGCTACTCCCTCGATACCGCGAAGGGCGAGCTGACACTGCACCGTGTGACCGCGATGCGACCCGGCACGGGACCGCGGCACCTCGCCTTCCACCCGGCCGGCGGCCACGCGTACGTGCTGGGCGAACTCGAACCGGTCGTCACCGTGTGCCGCTGGGACGAGACGGGAGGTGTGCTCGAGCCGCTGGGTGAGGTCCCCCTGTTCCCGGAGGGTGTCAGCGGTCCGGCCTACCCGTCGGAGCTGGTCGTCTCCCGCGACGGGCGGCACCTGTGGGTGGCCTTGCGCGGCACCGACACCATCGCCGTACTCGCACTCGAGGAGACCGGCGAGAAGGCAGAGGTGCTCGCCTTCGTGCCGTGCGGCGGCCACTGGCCACGCGACCTGGCGATCGATCCGGCGGGCATCCGGCTGTACGCGGCCAATGAGCGCTCCGGTGACGTCACCTGGTTCGACATCGACCCCCGCACGGGTATCCCGCAGCGAGCCGGCTCGCTGCGGGTCCCGGCCCCGTCCTGCGTGCTCCTGATCTGACGCGGCCGCCCGGGGCCGGTGCGTGCCGACTCGGACGTCACGTCGCGACCGGAGCGCGAAGGGCCCGTGCCGATCGACACAGGTCGACCGGCACGGGCCCTTCGCGCACCCTTGGCAGCGGCGTCAGCTCGGGTGGGCGCCCTGCGGCTGCGGGGCGAGGCCGAGCGCGGTCGTGTACTGCGAAAGCACCAGCTTGCCGATCGCGGGGTACGCACCGAGCGCCTCGGCGGACGCGCAGCCCGCCTCCTTCGCGGCTGCGTCGAGCAGTCCCTCGGGCAGCTCGGGGCCTACCAGGTACGGCGCCAGCGCGAGCTGGACCGAGCCCGAGCCCCGCAGCTGCGCGGCGATCGCGCCGACCGCGCCTTCCTCGTCGAGCGCGGCGGCCATCACCGGCACGGCCAGACGGGCGGCCAGCAGCATGCCGGTGATCCCGGCGGCCTGTACGGCCTCCTCCCCGCCGACGGTGGCGAGGATGATGCCGTCGGCCGCGGTGGCCACGGTGAACAGGCGGGCGCGGTCGGCGCGGGCCAGACCGGCCTCGGAGAGGCGCACGTGCAGTGCCTCGGCGAGCAGGGGATGCGGACCGAGGACATCGGTCAGCTCGGCGGCGGCACGGCTTTCCATGACGGCCTGGCGGATACGGCGCATCAGCGCGTTGTCCGGGCCGGCCAGCAACGGCACCACGACGGCGGCGGGACCCTCGGGCTCGCTCATCTCCCGCCCGGCCGCCTTGGCGATCTCGTACCGCTCGGTGCGCCGGGCGGCCGTGTGCGCGAGCACGTACTGAAGCGTGGGGTACTCGGCATCGTCGCCGTCGAGGTAACCGATGCCGACCTCGAGGCCGGGCAGCTCGGACCGCGCGATGCTGATGACCTCTTCGGCCAGGCCGCGGGTGCTGGGCGCGGGAGCGCCGGGCACGGCGAGCACGAGCACGGGCGCGCCCTCAGGGGCCGCCACGGGTTCCGGTCGGCGGTGCCGCCCGGACTGGCGGGGTCGCGGCATTCGTACAGGCAGGCCGGGTGCCGGCCCAGTGGGGGAGCTCATGGCGCCGCATGCTACTGGTTTTGCCGGCCGGACTGCTCGGGGAGGGGGCGGTCACGTGTCATCTGTCCATATTTATCCGATCGGTGGCGTACATCTCAGTCCGTCTGTTCTGCCGGTACGTACAGCAACGTCTGATGCGGGGGAAGCCGTAGCTCGTCAGAGGCGAGCGCGGCGGCGAGCAGCACGGCCCCGGAGAGGGGATCGCCGGCCGCGGACACCCGTCGCGCATGCGGCAGTTGGCCGGCAAGCTCTTCCCGCAGCGGTGCGAGCAGCGGTTCGCCCAGTTTCAACAGCCCACCGGTGAGGGCGACTTCGCAACCCGTGGGCATGTCACCGGGCGACGGGCAGGCGGCTGCGGCCGCCTCCGCGATATGCCGGGCGGCGAGTGCGAGGATTCCGGCGGACACCGGGTCCTGGTCCGCCGATCGGGCGACTTCCGGGGCGAACGAGGCGAGTACCGCCGACCGATCGGTGCGCGGGTACAGCAGCACCGGCAGCTCGGCCGCGGGACCGAACACCGACTCGACGCGCGCGAGCAGCGCGGCTGATCCGCCGCGCCGCCCGTCGTGGGCGCGCAGCGCGGCCTCGAGGCCCGCCCGGCCGATCCAGGCGCCGCCGCCGCAGTCGCCCAGCAGATGGCCCCAGCCGTCGGCGCGGCGCCAGGCGGCCAGGTCCGTGCCCAGGGCGACCAGGCCGGTGCCCGCGGCGACCACGACACCAGGGCGCTGGCCGAGCGCACCCGCGTACGCGGTCACCGCATCGGTGGCCAGCCCCATGCGGTGTACCCCGAGCGAACTGGCCAGCGCTGCCGGCAGTTCGGCGCGCAGCCGGTCGCCCAGCGTCGCCATCCCCGCGGCGCCGATCACCACCGCGGACAGCTCGCCGCCCCCGGCGCGCTCCAGCAGGCCCCGTGCCATCGGCAGCAGCTGCTCGAGCATGTGCCCGGCGTCGATACCGGAGTTGCCCGTACGTACCGGCCTGCTCGACACCGTGGTCTCGACGCGCTCGGGATCCTTGACGTCGGCCAGCGCCACGCGGAGTCCGGAACCACCGGAGTCGACGCCGAGCACCCGGCTCATGGCAGCCGCCAGTCGACCGGCTCGGCACCCTGGCGCACCAGCAGTTCATTGGCGCGGCTGAAGGGGCGGGAGCCGAAGAACCCGCGGTCCGCGGACATGGGGGACGGATGCGCGGACTCGATCGCCGGGAGATCGCCGAGCAGCGGCCGCAGATTGCGGGCATCTCGCCCCCACAGCACGGACACCAGAGGCTTGCCGCGCGCGGCGAGCGCCCGGATCGCCTGCTCCGTGACCTCCTCCCAGCCCTTGCCGCGGTGCGCGGCCGGCTTGCGGGGCGCGGTGGTGAGCGCACGGTTGAGGAGCAGCACTCCCTGCCGGGCCCACGGGGTGAGGTCCCCGTTGGCAGGACGGGGGTGCCCCAGGTCCGCGTGCATCTCCCGGAAGATGTTGTCCAGGCTCCCGGGCCACGGCCGTACCTCGGGCGCGACCGCGAAGCTCAATCCGATCGCATGTCCCGGAGTGGGATAGGGGTCCTGGCCCACGATCAGGACCCGCACCTGGTCGAACGGCTGCTGGAACGCACGCAGCACATGGGGTCCGGCCGGCAGGTAGGTGCGACCCGCGGCGATCTCCGCGCGCAGGAAGTCGCCCATCGCGGCGATGCGTTCGGCCACCGGAGCGAGAGCTTCGGCCCACCCGGACTCAACGATTTCTTTCAAAGGTCGTGCTGCCACGGGCGGCACTCTACTGGTGCGGGGGACACCCCCTCACCGCAAGAGCGCTGCCCGCACACACAGCACGTCCCGGCAAGTGGGAGGCGAGCAGCTGCCAGGTGTCCCCGTCGTCCGCGCTCGCGTAGACCTCGCCGTTGCGATTGCCGAAGTACACGCCCGCAGGGTCGGCGTCGTCCGTGCACATGCCGTCACGCAGCACCGTGCCGAAGTGATCGCCCCCGAGATGCCGCAGCAGGAAGCTTCCGCCGCGGATGAGCCCGAGGCCGTTGGCCGCAGCCCCTTCGGCGTTGACCTGAAGGGGGCTTCGGGCTGTGCCCCAAGGGCATACCGTGGGCGAGAGGTGATTCGATGTCGTCGCTGCAAGAGAACGTCCGGAATCATCGTCGCCGGACGGGGATGAGCCAGGAGCAACTCGCTGAGGCCGCCGGCCTGTCCGTGGGCGTCGTGCGCAAGGTCGAGCAGGGGGGGAACGTCCAGGTCGAGACTCTTCACATGCTCGCGCGAGCGCTGGGCACTACGACGTCCAGCTTGTTCGCCACCGAGGCGCCTGAACCGGTGCACGCGAACGTGGGCGACGGCCCGAAGCTGATGGAGCTGCGCCGGGCGCTCATGCCGCCGGTCGGACTGGCCGAAACCCTCGTGGAGCCCGAGCAGGCAGTCCCTCTGGCCACTATTCAGCGGGATATCGACGACTCCCATGCCCTGTATCAGGCGGACCGCTACGACTCGGTGGCCAAGAAGCTACCGGGCATCCTGCGTGCCGCAGAGGCAGCGGCCCTGATCAGCGAAGGCGACGAAGCAGGCCAACAGGCTCTCGTGGTGCGCGCGGCTGCCTTCCTGCTGGCCGGCAAGTACCTGACGCAGGTCAGGCGCTACGACATGGCCTATCACGCCCTCTCGCAGGGCATTAAGGACGCCCGCGAGACCGGTCACGCGCTCATTGCCGCCACGGGCGTCGTCGGCATGGGCTGGCTGCTCCTGCGGCAGGACCGCTTCGACGAGGCCGAGCGGCTGGCCACCGTGACGGCCGAGGAGATCGAGCCGCGCCTGTCCAGCGCTACGCCGGGTCAACTGGCCGTGTGGGGCGAGCTGCTTCAGCGCGTGGCCTCCGCTGCGATGCGGAACAACCGCCCCGACGTTGCTCGGGAGGCCCGGCGCATGACGGTGACGGCCGCAAGCGCGCTGAACGTCGAGCACGTCGACTTCAGGGAGCACTGGACTACGTTCGGGCCGGTGACGGCCGAGGCGAAGGCGATCGAGGATCTGTCCCTGATCGGGGATGCGCGCGGAGTGCTCAGCCGGGCCGATGACGGGGCCGTGGGCCGCAAGGCGCTGAAGAAGTTCGGCCGGCCCAGCGCGAACAACTGGGATCGGCACCGTCTGGACGTCGCGCGGGCGCACGCGATGCTCGGCTCGCACCAGGACGCGATGGACGAGCTGAACGCGATCAAGCGGACGTCTCCGGAGTGGCTGCGGCACCAGCAGATGGCCCGGTACATCATGGGAGACATCCTCAGCCGCAGGAAGCGCACGCTGACCGAGGACATGCGCGAGATGGCCGTTCACCTGGACCTTGCCGGATAACTACCACGGGTCGTAGCACTTTTTGACGTTCTGCCGGGTAACTACCATGCGCCGTGCCTGGTTCGGTCTGGTCGCTGCTCGTAGTTTCGTCGTCATGGGCAGTGACGAGGAGATCGAGCCGGGGATCGGCGACCTGGCCAAGGACGCCGCGAAGGACCGAGTCGGTTTGGTGATGGGCAAGGTCGGCGGGCGGGTGCAGATGCGGCCCGTGGACGGCGGCCTGGAGTGGGACGCGATGCCGGAGAACGTCCGGCGCCCCTCGGCGCGCGAGGAGTTGAGCGCGCGTCTCGCCGTGCGTAACGGGATGACGAGGTCGGGCCTGTGAGCCGGCCCCGAGCTGTAATCCGGCATGTGACCTGGCATCTCCAGCCTGATGAGGAGCCCGACGCCGAGCCAACGAGCTTCGCCATGATGTGCGTCGTCTGCGGAGAGAACTCCGGAGCCGACCAGGACTGGGAGGACCCGCAGAAGTGGGTGCTCGGGCACTGCGGGCGCAACCCGTCGCACCTGACCTACAGAGAGATCGTCACCAGGCCCTGGCGAACGTGGATGGCCTCGCCGTGAACCCTTGAGACCGGCCCCGTCCAAGCTGCTTCCCCCGTGGCGCTCGGGCGGGGCCCCCACGACGAGAAGCCCCCCAGCCATCAGGCCGGGGGCTTCGTCGTTGGACGGACACCCCCTCACCGCAAGAGCGCTGCCCGCACACACAGCACGTCCGGCAAGTGGGAGGCGAGCAGCTGCCAGGTGTCCCCGTCGTCCGCGCTCGCGTAGACCTCGCCGTTGCGATTGCCGAAGTACACGCCCGCAGGGTCGGCGTCGTCCGTGCACATGCCGTCACGCAGCACCGTGCCGAAGTGATCGCCCTCGGGCAGCCCCGCGGACAGAGCCTCCCAGCTCTCACCCGCATCCCCGGTGCGGTAGACGCGACAGCGGCGGCCGGCGGGCACGCGGTCGGCGTCCGCAGTGATCGGGAAGACGTACGCCGTGTTGGGCCGGTGCGGATGGGCAGCCACCGCGAAACCGAAATCGGACGGCAGGCCCGCGCCGATGTCGGTCCACCGCCCGCCCGCGTCGTCACTGCGGTAGACCCCCCAGTGGTTCTGCAGATACAACCGGTCCAGATCGGCGGCATCCTGGGCGATCTTGTGGACGCACTGGCCGAACTCCGGGTCGGGGTCGGGCAGGAAGACCGCCGACACCCCCCGGTTGGACGGTGCCCAGCTGGCCCCGCCGTCGCGTGAGCGGAAGACCCCGGCCGTCGACACGGCGACCGTCACGTGATCGGAGTCCCTGCGGTCGGTCACCACGGTGTGCACCGCCTCGCCGCCGCCGCCCGGCTCCCACTTCGACCGGGTCGGGTGCTCCCACAGGGGCCGTACGAGCTCGAAGCTCTCGCCGCCGTCCGCGGAGCGGAACAGCGCGGCCGGCTCGGTGCCCGCCCAGACCACGTCCGGGGTGGAAGGGGGGCCGGGGTGCAGCTGCCAGACCCGCTCCAGGGAGGCCCCGGTGTCCTTGGGGAACTTGACCGCGGGCTTCTCCGGCTCGACCCAGGTCCTGCCGAGGTCGTCGGAGTGGAACACCGACGGACCCCAGTGCGAGCTGTCGCCGCCCACCAGCAGTCGCGGCACGGTCCTGCGGGTGTCGATACCGATCGAATAGACCGCCTGCGCATTGAAGTGCGGTCCGTCGAACTCCCATGCGCCGCCGCGCCTGCGGCCGATGAAGAGCCCTTTACGAGTGCCTACGGTCAGAAGTGCATCGGTCATGGCGTTGTGCCTTCCAGGACTCCGTTGTCTGGCTACGGGCCAGTCTGCACCCGACCACTGACAGCGGCCCGTGGGCAGGGTCGACGCGCAGGAACGCGGCCCGGCAGTGGAGACCGGCCGGGCGGCGGAAACTCATCGGCCGCCGGGAAACCTGTCCCTGCCGGTGGCCGACAGGCCGGGGTGGGCCGGGGTGTCCGGGATCCGCACGCGGGCCGCGCGTTGCGGTCCCTGGAGACCTCGAGCCCTCATGGGCGGCGGCACCCTTCCGGCCTCGGGCGGCCCGTCCGGCCCGGCCACCCCGGTCCAGGCGGCACCCGCCGGGGTCACGCCGCTCAGCGTGGCAGTGGCCGCCGCTGCCCCTCGTTCGCCGCATGCAGCAGGCCCGGCCAGTCGTCGATCTTGACGGAGCCCCGGCCCAGCGTGCGCCCCAGTTCCGACTCCGCCTGTTCGATCGCGAGCCAGCCCGGCCACTGCACCGGACGGTGCCCCGCCTCCCGCAGCCGGTCCAGCGGATCGTCCGCCACCGGGCGCAGCGTGAGCTCAGTTGCGTCGTCGAGCAGTGCCGTCACCGTCTCCTTGGCGCACGGCCGGTTGGTGCCGATCACGCCGGTCGGGCCGCGCTTGATCCAGCCCGCCACGTACTCGCCCGGCGAGGGCGCACCGTCCCGCAGCACTCGGCCCCTGTCGTTGGGGACCGTGCCGCGCCTGTCGTCGAAGGGCAGCCCGGGCATCGGTACGCCCCGGTACCCCACAGCCCGCAGCACCAGCTGCGCCTCGATGTCCTCGTAGGCGCCGGTGCCCCTCACTCCGCCTTCCCCGTCGGGCACGGTCCGTTCGAAGCGCACCCCCGACACCCGGCCGTCCCGCTCCAGCAGTTCCGCCGGCCGCAGGAAGAACCGCACCCTGATCTGCCGCGGCCGTCCCTGAGGCGGGCGCGCCGCCCAGTCCCGTACGACGTCGAGATTGCGCCGACTGGCCGCGGACAGACCCGCCGGTGGGGCGGCACCCTCGGCGTACGCCGGCTCCAGGGCCAGGTCCGACTGTTCCACCAGCACGTCGGCGGACGGCAGTGCGCCGAGCTCGCGCAGTTCCTTGGTGGTGAACTTGGCCTGCGCCGGGCCGCGCCTGCCCACCATGTGCACCTCGCGCACCCGGCTGGCCTCCAGCGCGCCGAGCGCGGCCTGGGGGACGTCGGTCGGTCGCAGCTCGTCCGCGCCGCGCGCCAGGATCCGGGCCACGTCCACGGCCACATTGCCGACGCCGATAACGACCGCCGACCGTGCCCCCAGCACGAAGTCGTCCGCGACCGCATCGGGGTGGGCGCTGTACCAGGAGACGAAGTCGGTCGCCGAACGGCTGCCGGGCAGATCCTCTCCGGGAATGCCGAGCCTGCGGTCCTTGGCGGCCCCCACGCAGTACACGACCGCGTGATAGAGCTCCAGCAGTTGCCGGGGGCCGACGCCGTGCGCGCCCACCTCGACATTGCCGATGAAGTCGATGCGCTCGTCCTCCAGCACGGAGCGCAGATTGTTCTGCAGGGACTTGATCTTCTCGTGGTCGGGCGCGACTCCGTAGCGCACCAGTCCGTACGGGCACGGAAGCCGGTCCAGAATGTGCACGCGCACATCAGGGACCCGCAACTGCTGGATGAGGGCCTGCGCGGCGTAGACCCCACTGGGTCCCGATCCGACGACGGCGACACGAAGCACGACTGCGCTCCTTCCCGCAGGGGATTCCAGCATCGCACCGCTGTACGGCGCTGGGGAGATGCCTTGCCGGACACGCCCCCCAACGTCGCAGGAACTGCCGTTCCGGGTCGGATGCGCGGGGACGGGCCGTAACCCTCCGGCGCCCGCGTCGGCCGCGCCCTGACCCGCCCTGCCGCGGCGCAGTGTCACATCGTCCGCATTCGGCCGATCTCGCTGGTCTGCTGCGCGATCACATCGTTCGCCATTTCCTCGACGAGCACGTTGTTCCCCTCCGAGAGGACTTCCGCCGCCATCGTGACGGCCCCTTGGTGATGCGTGATCATCAACGTCAGGAAGAGCTCGTCGAAGGCATTGCCCCGGGCGGCCCGCAGCTGGTCCAGCTGGTCCTTCGTCGCCATTCCGGGCATCACGCCGTGGTCATGCGCCCCTCCGACCTCGTCCCCACCGTTGGTTTTCAGCCAACCCTTCATCGCCTCCACCTCGGGCCGCTGGGCGGCGTCCATACGTGCCGCCAGTCGCTTGACCTGCGGGGAACCGGAACGGTCCGCCACCAGCCCGGTCATCTCCAGTGCCTGGCGATGGTGGGTGATCATCATCCGGGCGTAGGTGAAGTCGGCCGAGTTGGGCCGGTCGTCGGGAGCGGCCTCGGCGGCCTCCTCGGCGGAGAGTGTCCTGGCGGGTTCGCCCGGCTTCCCGGGAGCCACCACGAAAGGGCCCGTACCCCCCTTGGCCTTGGCTGGAGCATCGGAGTCCGGTTCGCACGCTCCCAGACCGAGTACGGCGACGGCGACCGCCGAAGCGATCGCCGACAGTCGGACAGCAGGGACCTTTCTGCGGTTCAACACGGAGACCTCCTGCGGAATTCGGGACGCTGCGTCGATGAACTAGCCAGCGTGGGAGGGGATTTGATCAGATTCCCTGACTACGTCTGTGTTTCCATCTGTTGAGATGTCCATGCAAGGCAACATACTGCCGGGGTCCATGAACCGTTCAACTGCGAACGGATACAAGGGAGGACGCAGTGACAGTGACCCTGTTGCACACCACCCGAGTACGACGCAGACCTCTGGGCGTTGCGGTAGCCGCGGCCGGGCTGCTCGCCACGCTGCTGGCTGCGGGACCCGCGGTCGCAACCCCCGACCCCGGCGACGTCGCGACCGGGGGCAAGGTGTCCTCGAGCCAGGCTGCCGACACCCGCTCGGCGATCGCGAGCGGCGAGATACCCGGCGTGGACGAGGTCGTGCACAGTGACAACATCGAGCATCTGACCAACATCCCCAAGGACGCTCTTGCGGGCACCAACTCGGATCTTGCCTTCCAGGGCAAGTACGCCTTCGCCGGCAACTACGACGGTTTCCGGATCTTCGACATCTCCGACCCGAGGGACCCGAAGACCGTGGCGCAGGTGCTGTGCCCCGGATCGCAGAACGACATCAGCGTCTCCGGAAACCTGCTCTTTCTCTCCACCGACTCCTCGCGCAGCGACAACTCCTGCAACAGCGTCTCCCAGCCGGCGACCGAAAAGTCGTCCTGGGAGGGCATGAAGATCTTCGACATCAGCGACAAGCGCAGCCCGAAGTACGTCGCCGCTGTCGAGACCGCCTGCGGCTCGCACACCCACACCCTCGTGCCCGAGCGCAGGAACGTGTACATCTACGTCTCCTCGTACGCGCCGAACGCGGCGTTCCCGGACTGCCGGCCGCCGCACGACGGAATCTCCGTCATCAAGGTGCCGCGCAAGGCCCCGGAGAAGGCCGCCATCGTGAACTTCCCGGTCCTCTTCCCGGGCGAGGGACCCGACGGCGGTGGCAACCCCGGCTCGCCGACCAACCCCGGCGTCTCCAAGACCACCGGCTGCCACGACATCACGGTGCTGCCCTCCAGGGACCTGGCCGCCGGCGCCTGCATGGGTGACGGCATCCTGTTCGACATCGAGGACCCTGAGCACCCGAGGGTCATCGACCAGGTACAGGACAACGTCAACTTCGCGTTCTGGCACTCGGCGACGTTCAACCAGCGGGCCGACAAGGTCGTGTTCACCGACGAGCTCGGTGGCGGCGGCGCGGCCACCTGCAACGCCGGCATCGGCCCGAACCGCGGCGCGGACGGCATCTACGACATCGTCGGCAAGGGCGACCGGCGCAAGCTGGTCTTCCGCAGCTACTACAAGATCGACCGGCATCAGGCGGACACCGAGAACTGCGTGGCGCACAACGGCTCGCTGATCCCGGTCAAGGGCCGCGACATCATGGTCCAGGCCTGGTACCAGGGCGGCGTCTCGGTGTGGGACTTCACGAACTCGTCCAAGCCGAAGGAGATCGCGTACTTCGAGCGCGGGCCGCTGAGCGAGACCACCATCACCACCGGTGGTGCCTGGTCGGCGTACTACTACAACGGCTACATCTACTCCAACGACATCGCCAAGGGCTTCGACGTACTCAAGATCAGTGACCGGCGCACCGATCCCGGAAGGCGGGTACAGGTGCACGAACTCAATGTGCAGACCCAGCCGGACTACTTCAACGACTGATCCCGGCGCCGGTGAGGCGTTCCGTCGGGTGGCAGCCCGGCCGGCGGAACGCCGAGCTCCCAGTCCAGCCCGTACCGCTGGAACAGCTCCGCACGCAGCCGTGTGCGGGGCATCGGCGCACCGGGCAGCAGCACGGCGAAGACCGCGCCCATCAGCAGGGCCCGCAGCAGCGGATAGTCGGTGTCGACGTCCCGTGACCCGTAGCGCCGCAGCGTGTCGCGAAACAGAGAGGCCAGCCGCTGCTGCTCCGGCCCCTGGACGAACCCCTCCGCCTGCAGGATCCCCGCCATGTGCGTGCGCATCAGCACCGGGTGGTCGACCGCAAGCCCCAGGACGGCGTCGATGGCGCGCGCCAGCCGCTCGCGCCCGTCCTCCGTGCGGGGTTCACGTTCCAGCGCCGCTTCCAGCGTGCGGTGCATCAGGCGGTGTACGGCCGACTGCAGCAGCTGCCGCTTCCCCGGAAAGTAGTACGAGATCAGTCCGCGTGCGCAGCCCGCCCGGTCGGCGATGTCCCCCAGGGTCGTGGCCTCGTATCCGCACTGGTCGACGAGCTCCACCGTCGCCTGCAGCAGCCGCTCGCGGGAACGCCGACGAAGCTCTTCATTGACCGAGGCGCTCCGCGGGGACATGCTGGACTCCTGCGTTGACTGGCTGCGAGCCAATATACTCAGAGCGTCCCGCCCGGGGCCCGTCAGGGCCTGGTCAGGCGGGCTGCTGCCCGAACCGGGCGACGCGGGGGATCGTCCGGTTCGGGCGGTTCTCCCATGCCTTCAGTGTGCGCTCGTCCCGTCGGCGGACCCCGTGGGCCCGGCCCGGTCGACGAGCTCCAGCACCGGGAGCAGTCCCGCCGGCCGCTCGTGGACCGGAAGGTGGTCCACAAAGTGCACGGCGCACCCCAGGGCCGCCGCTCCGCCGTCCGCGCGTCGGCTGTCGCCGACCATCAGCACCTCGGCAGGATCGCGGGCCAGCTGTCGGCAGGCCGCGCGGAACAGCCGTACGTCCGGCTTCTGCACCCCGTGCTCGTACGACAGTGTGTAGCCGTCGACCAGCGGGTCCAGACCGTGGGCACGGAAGACCGGCCGCAGATCCCAGCCGATGTTGCTCACCACGTGGACGCCCACCCCGCGCTCCCGCAGGCCGCTCAGCACCTGCGCGGTATCGGGATAGGGGCGCCAGGCGGCGGGCGTCATATGGCGGTCGTAGAGCGCGTCGTAGAGATCCTCGTCCGGCAGTGGCACCTCACGGGCAAGCCCCGTGTACGCGGCCCGGTGCCGCTCGGCGCTCTCGTCGCGCGTGGCCCACAAGGCGGCCAGACGTCGCGGCACCCGGCGCGGGGACGCCCCGCCCGGCAGCGCGCCGGCCGCTTCCAACTCCGCTGCGCAGCGGGCCAGCTCGTCCTGTGGCCAGGACTTGCCCCGGGCGTCCAGAGTCGCCCGCACCCAGGCCTGGGCCGATTCGATACGCAGCAGCGTGCCGGAGAAGTCGAAGAGAACAGCCTTGAGCGCCATGCGCTCGATCCTTGCGGGGTCAGTGTCCCCGGGACAAGGCCACCCGCTCGTACGTGGCCATGGCGCAGGCCACGAGGCATGCACCGAGCAGCCACCCGCCCAGCACGTCGGTGAGCCAGTGGACACCGAGATACGCCCTCGTGAAGCCGACCCCGGCCACCGAGACGGCCGCGACCGCGACGCACCAGCCCCACAGAACTCCGGCCACGCCGTGCCGCCTCAGCAGCCACAGCAGCAGCCCGAGGGTGACGACCGCGGTCATCGCATGACCGGAGGGGTACGCGGTGAAGTGCGCCGAGTCCACCGGATCCGGCCAGTAGGGCCGCTCACGCCCCACAGCGGCCTTCACGCCCTGCTGTACGGCGGTTCCCAGCGCGCTCGTCAACACGACGCACACCGCGAGCGGCCGCTCGTGGCGCAGCCACAGCCACAGGGCGGCCGACGCGGCCAGGGCGCGCATCGTCCACGGGTCCCACACCCAGTCGGTCAGCACCCGGTTGGCGTGGGTGAAACCGGGCTCGGCGACGGCCGAGCGGTGCAGGGAAGTCGCCACCACGAGATCCACGGAGACCAGCGGAGACCAGGCGGCGGCGACCAGCACCAGCAGGACCACGGACAGGGCGGCGCACACCATGCCCATCAGGGCCGGAGCGGTGACCGGGGAGTGCGGCGGCCGGGGCGGAGTGGGGGCCGGGGCGGCCGGGCGTGCGGAGTGCATGGACAGATCTTTGCCCCGGCCGGCGCCGTTCAGCTATCCCAGCGCGCGCAGGCCGGGCACGAAGGCCACCAGCAGCGGAACCAACGGCACCAGCGCGGCGGCGGCGGTCAGGCGCAGCCGGCGGCCCGTGCTGAGCCGGGGCACCGGGGTCAGCAGCCGGTTGACCCGCTGCGGTAGCTGGGCGTCCGGCGTCGGGCACGGTCCGAACACCCCACGGTCCTCGTTGAGCTCGACCAGCGCGAGCGCGATGGTCAGCCGTCCGAACCGCCGCGAGGCCACGTCGTCGGCCGCCAGCTCGACCAGCCGGTGCATCTCGTCGCGGAACGCCGCGAACACGGGAATCTGTGGAAATCCCTTGGCCAGCGCGGCGGAACAGTGCAGCAGCCAGTCATGGCGGGCCCGCGCATGCCCCTGCTCGTGGGCCAGCACCGCATCCAGCTGACGGCCTTTCAAGCGGCGCAACGCGGACGTGGTGACGACCAGTTGGGGCGCGGCTCCGGGCAGCCACCATGCACCGGGGCGCTCACCCTCCAGCACCACCAGGGGCCCGCCGCCCCGTTCCTCGCCCGGCAGCCGCGGGGCACGTACGCGCAGCTGCGCGCGACGCTCCCTGCGCCGTACCTGCGCACGGCGGATCTCCTGGGTGAGCATGGCAACGGTCCACAGGCCGCCGCACGCGAGCGCCACCGCGAGCACCGCGGACCAGGGCCCGATCGCGCCCAGTGCGTAGGCCTCCACCACGCCCCGCGGCGCGGGCGCGAAGACACGGCCGCGCACCAGCTGCCAGGCGGCTGCCGCGCTGAAGGTCATCGAGAGGGCGAACGAGAGCAGCACCGTGGCCACCATGCACTGCCATACCCACAGCGCCACCACCGGTTCGCGCTCCCGCCAGTCACCGCGTGACACCAGACGCGGGGCCGCCACGGCGACAAGTGCGCCGAGCAGCAGCAGTGCCAGGGAGACCACCATGACAAGCAGCCTATGAGCGCGACGCTACCTGCGGGTATGGCCGCGCGCGTCAAGTGATGCACGCCACGGTTTGGCGGTGCTCGGCGCAGTGCGGGTGTTGCGCGGCTCAGAGGGCGAGCAGCATGGCCAGCATGGCCATGCCCATGGAGAGTCTGCAGGCCAGCGCCAGTTCGGGGCGCGCACCCCAGGTCACGGCCGCCCCCAGCGGGCCGCCCGCGGGGGAGGGGAGCGGTATCAGCCGCACGCCGGAGCGCAGCACGTACCCGGCGAAGTACACGAGCAGCACGCCGGTGAGCAGCGGCACACCCGCCCCGGAGTGCTCCGGGGCGGCAGGCCCACGGCCGCCGGGCAGCATGGCCACCGCCATGTAGACCATGGCCAGGCAGCCGACGAGATGATGCAGATGGTGAGCGCTTCGCCGGGCGGGCCACGCGCTGTGCGCCGCCGCGCAGCCGAAGACCACGGCGAACACCACCCAGCCCCATGACGGCGGCGCCGGCACGGCCGCGGACAGCGCCATGGCGGCCATGCCGAAGCCCATCAGCGCCTCGCCCCCCGCGGCCTCGCGTGCCGTGCCCGAGCAACTGCGCATCCGCACCAGGCAGTACGCCCCGCTCGCGGTGCACAGCGACATGAGCAGCCAGCCGGACATCGCCGGTTCGTGCACGGCGCACCTCCCCCTTCACCGGTGTCGAGGTGTCGATGCCCCGCGCCACGCGTCGTACGCGAGCGCACAGGTGTACTTGGGGAGCGCAGCCGGGGCGCGAGCGGGCCGGTGAGCGTGGTGACGGGGCCCGGGGAGCGCCTGGCGGGTCCGCGTTACCCTCGACGCACCCGCACCCAGTGGAACGGAGAAGCAGCGTATGGACACCGCACCGCCCCGGGACTCCGAGCTCACCTACCGCGATGCCGTCGAGGCGGATGTGCGGGTGCTCGTCCCGCTCATCGAGTCGGCGTACCGCGGCGACGCGAGCCGGACCGGCTGGACCACGGAGGCGGACATCCTCGGCGGGCAGCGCACCGACCCCGAGGGCGTACGGGCGGTCATCACCAGGCCCGGCAGCCGGCTGATGATCGTCGAGCGCGACAGCGCGCCGATCGCGTGCTGCCAGCTCGAGCACCGCGGTGACGCGGCCTACTTCGGGATGTTCGCGGTGCGCCCCGAGCTCCAGGGCGCGGGCCTCGGCCGCAGCATCATCGCCGAGGCGGAGCGCAGCGCGCGCGAGCACTGGGGCGTGCGGCAGATGCAGATGACCGTGATCTCGGTCAGGGACGAACTGATCGCCTGGTACGAGCGGCGCGGCTACCGCCGTACGGGGGAGCTGAGCCCGTTCCCGTACGGCGACGAGCGCTTCGGTATCCCGCGGCGCGACGATCTCGCCTTCGAGCTGCTGGTGAAGGACCTGGTCTAGGGACCTGGGACCGGCCGGCGCCAGGGCAGGGCGACGAGGCCCGTCCCCGCGGACGGCCGGGGCCTCAGGCGGTGAAACGGCCCGTGCGCCGGATCTCGGGGAAGTCGGTGGTCGCGCCGTCGAGTTCCAGGGCGCGCACCAGACGCAGATGCTCCTGGGTGTTCACCACCCAGCCGATCACCTTGAGCCGTTCGGCGTGCGCGTGCTCCACGGCCTCCAGGGTGAGCCTGCGGATGTTCAGCGCGAGCGAGTGCGCACCCACCGCCTTCGCCCGGTCCACGATGTTCGAGCCCCAGCGGCTGGCGATCAGCGCCGTGCGCACGCCGGGGACCAAGGACGCGATCTCGGCTACCGCGTCGTCGTGGAACGACGACACCTCGACCCGGTGCACAAGATCGCGGCGATGCATCACATCGGCCAGCGCCCTGGCCGCAGCCACATCCTTGATCTCCGCCTGGATCGGCGCCCGCACGGCATCGAGGACCTCCTCGAAGACCGGCACCCGCTCACCCTGGCCGGCGTCCAGCTCCCTCAGCTCGGCGAGGGTCTTCTCGGCGATGGGGCCGCGTCCGTCGGTCGTACGGTCCACGTCCGCGTCGTGCATGACGGCGAGTGCGCCGTCCTTGCTGAGGTGCAGATCCAGTTCGATGGCGTCCATGCCGCACTGCTCGGCGCGGACGAAGGATCGCAGGGTGTTCTCCGGCTCGACGCCCATGACCCCGCGATGACCGATGGTGAGGAAAGTCAAGATTCTCTCGCTTCCGTCGACGGCGGCTCCCGCGCGGCGCGCCTCGCGCCCACGCGGCAAGGACGCAGCCTAATGGTCCGCACCGGCGATGGAAGGGTGCGTGCGCGGGGGACAGAGGCCCTCGCACAGGCCCGTCCTGGCCCATCCGCACCGTGGGTGTCACTCGCCCGTGGGCGCGTCACCTTGCGGCTTGACGTGCTGGTTCGATCATGAACGCAACCGCCTCTACAGCTCCACACCGAAAAAACTGCGGCGATCAGGGGGTCAGGCAGAATAATTTCCCAAGGACCTACTTGTATGAAAGAACCCTCGATAGATACGGTGTCTTGACGCGAGGTTCTCCTGTGGAGGAAGTGACATGACGGAAATGCTTGTGCAGGACGTGGCCGCGGGAGGCATATCCCGCGCCGAGCGGGTGGTCGACCACCCGAGCTGGCCGGTGCTCAAGCACGCTGTCGAGGAGATCCGCCCCTGGCAGTCCGCGGACGGCTCGATCGACTTCGACGCCGAGAGCGCCCCGTCCCGCGCCGCGGCCGAGGCCGCCGTGGACCGTGTGGTGAACGCGGTGCAAGAGCTTTCCCCTCTGCTCCCGCACGACCTCGCCTACCACCGCGCGCTGGTCGCCGATCTGAAGAAGTGGGCGGACAGCGCGTTCGACGTCCCCGATTTCCTCGACTCGCTGCTCGCCTTCCACCCGGCCGCCGACCGCGTGGACGGACTGCAGCATCTCGTCCTCTTCCCGATGTACACCCAGAACGGCAACCCGGACCGCAATCTGGAAGCGGTCGTGCTGCGGATGGTCTGGCCCGAGTGGCTCTCCGAACTGGAGCGCACCCGTTACGACAACCCGCTGTTCTGCGGCATCACCTTCGAGGACTTCACCGCCGGGTACGACACCAACTCCGCGGTGCTCTTCCCGGAGACGATCGCCGTACGCGAGGCCCCCGAGCGCTTCACCTGGGGCGGCATCTTCTGCGACCGTGAGGCCGCCCGCTTCCGCGCCGTCACCGACGAAGCCGTACACGTCCTCGGTCTCGAACTGCCCGACGACATCCGTGAGATGGTCGCCGACCAGGAGCGCTGCGAGAAGGCGTTCGTGCTGTGGGACATGGTGCACGACCGCACCCACAGCCACGGCGACCTGCCGTTCGACCCGTTCATGATCAAGCAGCGCCAGCCGTTCTGGATGTACGGCCTCGAGGAGCTGCGCTGTGACCTCACCGCCTTCAAGGAGGCCGTGAAGCTGGAGGCCGAGGGCAACCAGCACGGGCGCGACGTGCAGTACGCGGTGCTCTTCGACCGGATGTTCCGCTTCCCGGTTTCCGGAGACCGGGTGCGCAACTACGACGGCCTCGGCGGTCAGCTGCTCTTCGCGTACCTTCACAAGCACGACGTGGTGCGCTGGACGGACAACCAGCTGAAGATCGACTGGGAGCGGGCACCGCAGGTCACCAACCAGCTCTGCGCCGAGATCGAGAAGCTCTACCGCGACGGCATCGACCGCCCCAAGCTGGTCCACTGGTTCGCCGCCTACGACCTGGTCTCCACCTATCTCGCGCCCCACCCCGGCTCCCGCTGGGCCAAGGGCCCGGACGCCCTGGACCTCACCCAGCCGCCGCGCAAGCTCGTCGACGATGTGCTTCCGGACGAGTTTCCGCTCAGCATGTTCTATGAGGCGCTCTCCAAGAAGCTGAAGGGCGTGATCGCCTCCACCAAGGGGATCACAGCGGAGAACGCCGAGCGAGCTGCCGCGTGAACTCTCGTACCGAGGAGACCATCACCATGAAATCGAACGGCAACGGAGTGCTGGACGGTGCCGTGATCGCGGTGGCGGGGGCGGCCGGCCCCGCCGGCCGTGCCTGCCTGCTGCGGCTCGCCGAGGCCGGGGCGGTCGTCGTGGGCGCCGACGCCGACACCGAGCGGCTCGCGGAGGCGGTCGACGCCGCCCGCTACGCGCACGGCGGCGCCAGTGTCACCGGGGACACGGTTGATCTGCTCGATCTGAACGCCACCCGTGACTGGGCGAAGCAGACCGAGAAGGAGTTCGGCCGAATCGACGGACTGGTCCATCTCGTGGGCGGCTGGCGCGGCAGCGCCACCTTCGCCGAGACGGAGCTGGCCGACTGGAATCTGCTGGAGAAGCTGCTGATCCGCACGGTCCAGCACACGTCCCTCGCCTTCCACGAGGCGCTGAGGCGCAGCGACAGGGGCCGCTTCGTCCTGGTCAGCCAGTCGGGATCCGCCAAGCCCACCGAGGGCAACGCCGCCTACGCCGCGGCCAAGGCGGCCGCCGAGGCATGGACGCTGGCCCTCGCCGACGCCTTCCGCAAGGCCGGGGGCGAGGAGGGCCCGCGTGCCGCGGCTGCCATCCTGATGGTCAAGGCACTGGTGCACGACGCCATGCGCGCCGAGCGCCCCCATGCGAAGTTCGCGGGCTTCACGGACGTCAAGGAACTGGCCGAGGCCATTGCGGGAGTCTGGGAGCGGCCCGCCCCGGAAGTGAACGGACAGCGTCTGTGGCTGACCCCCAAACCGTGAAGACCGACGCCCGACGCCACCACGACCCCCAGGTACGCGGCTTCGCCAGCGACAACTACGCCGGTGCCCACCCCGAGGTGCTCGCCGCCCTCGCCCTGGCCAACGGCGGCCACCAGGTCGCCTACGGCGGGGACGAGTACACCGATCACCTGCAGCGGATCATGCACAGCCACTTCGGGGCCGGCGCGGAGGCCTTCCCGGTCTTCAACGGCACGGGCGCCAATGTCACCGCTCTCCAGGCGCTCACCGACCGCTGGGGCGCGGTGATCTGCGCCGAGTCCGCGCACATCAACGTCGATGAGGGCGGGGCCCCTGAGCGGATGGGCGGGCTGAAGCTGCTCACCGTACCGACCCCGGACGGCAAGCTCACCCCCGAGCTCATCGACCGGCAGGCGTGGGGCTGGGAGGACGAGCACCGGGCGATGCCGCAGGTCGTGTCGATCGCCCAGAACTCCGAGCTGGGCACCGTCTACACCGCCGACGAGATCCGCGCGATCGTCGACCACGCACATGGCCACGGGATGAAGGTCCACCTCGACGGAGCACGGATATCCAACGCCGCGGCATCGCTGAACGTCCCGATGCGGACCTTCACCAACGCCGTAGGCGTGGATGTCCTGACCTTCGGCGGCACCAAGAACGGCATGCTCTTCGGCGAGGCCGTCGTGGTTCTCAACCCGGACGCGGTCAGCCATATGAAGCACCTGCGCAAGCTGTCGATGCAGCTCGCCTCCAAGATGCGCTTCGTATCAGTGCAGTTGGAGGCACTGCTGGCCAAGGATCTGTGGCTGCGCAATGCCCGGCACGCCAACACCATGGCCCAGCGTCTGGCCGACGGGGTGCGTACGGTCGACGGCGTGGAGATCCTCTACCCGGTCCAGGCCAACGCCGTCTTCGCGCGTCTTCCGCACGAGGTGAGCGAGCGCCTGCAGAAGCGGTTCCGGTTCTACTTCTGGGACGAAGCGGCCGGCGACGTGCGCTGGATGTGCTCGTTCGACACCACCGAGGACGATGTCGACGCCTTCGTCCAGGCGCTGAAGGAAGAGACGGCCCGATAGGGCGATGTGCGCATGTATGCGGCCGGCGGAAGGTGAGTGACTTCCGACCGGCCGCTTTCTCGGGATCGGCGGGCGCGGAGCGGGACGGTGTGAGTCCGATCCGGAGGAGTCCAACAGGATGGACTGTCCGGTAGTCTTTGGTGTACCGCACTCTGTGGTGCCGCCGGCGCCTCGGCGTGCTCCGGACCAGGAGCGGCTACGGCTCCGCCTTCCCCCCGAACTGTGAGGTATCCCTGTCCATGACGCTCTCGCTCACCGTCTCCGACCAGGTCAAGGCCATCGCGCCAGGCTTCGTCCACTGTGCCGTCGAGGCACGCGGACTGGTCAACGGGCCCAGCAACGACGACAGTTCGGCGCTCCTGGACGACGCCGCACGCCGGCTCGCCGAGCGTCTCGCCGGGCGCGCCCCGCACGAGGACCCGCACATGGCGGCCTGGCGGGCGGCGTACGCGGCCTTCGGCGCCAAGCCGTCCCGTACCCGCAATTCCGCGGAGGCGCTGGCCAGGCGCGCACTCGCCGACGGCGGGCTGCCGCGCATCAATGTGCTGGTCGACCTCTACAACTCGATCAGCGTCGCCCATCTGATCCCGGTCGGCGGCGAGGACACCGACCACATCGTGGGCGGCATGCGGCTGGTACGGGCAACAGGTCAGGAGCCCTTCGCCACCGTGGCCGGCGGCGAGCAGGGCATCGACCACCCCGAGGCCGGCGAAGTCGTCTGGTGCGACGACGAAGGCGTCACCTGCCGGCGCTGGAACTGGCGCCAGGGCGTGCGTACCCGCCTCACCGAGAAGTCCGTGAACGCGCTGTTCCTGCTGGAGGGCATGGCCCCCACGACAGGCGGCGAGCTCGAGGCCGCAGCCGCCGAACTCGCCGAGTCGCTTCAGAAGTTGAGCCCGGGGGCGCAGATCACGGTGCGCACCCCCGAGTGAGGTTCAGCGGGCCTCGCGCAGCTCGGCCGGAGTCGGGGCCGTACCCCCGAGGTGCGCGGGCACCCACCAGGTGTCGTGGGCGTCCTTCGGGCGTACCGGATAGGCGCGCTGCGCGGCCTCCAGCAGCTCCTGTACCCGCTCGCGCAGTCGCCGGGTGATGGCCCCGGCGTACTGGTCGGCCGGTGCCTCGACGGGCTCGCCCACGCGGATCGTGACCGGGATGTGCGCACGCTTGAAGTTACGCGGGCGGCCCTTGGTCCACAGTCGCTGGGTGCCCCACAGCGCCATCGGGATCAGCGGCACGCCGGCCTCCTGCGCAAGTCGGGCCGCGCCCGACTTGAAGGACTTCAGCGTGAACGACTGGGAGATCGTCGCCTCCGGGAAGACACCGATTATCTCGCCCGCACGCAGCGAGTCCAGCGCGTACGCGTACGCGGCCTCTCCCTGCTTGCGGTCCACCGGGATGTGCTTCATGCCCCGCATCAGTGGCCCGGAGATCTTGTGGCGGAAGACGGAGTCCTTCGCCATGAAGCGGACCAGACGCTTCTGGGGCAGCGCGCCGAGACCGGTGAAGATGAAGTCCAGGTAGCTGATGTGGTTGCTGACGAGCACCGCCCCGCCCGAGCGTGGAATGTTCTCCGACCCCTGAGTGTCGATCTTCAGGTCGAGCGCCTTGAACATCGCGAGAGCGGCGCCGATGACCGGCCGATAGACGAGCTCTGCCATCTGGGGAGACACCCTTCTGTTGTGCCCGGGGAGGGTTCTCCCGGCGGAAGTTACGCAGCCGTAGGTTTTCGGCATTGGGGCGATCGTGCCCCATGTACGGCGTGCTGGCCAGTCCTGGCGCCCTGTGTGGGCGAGATTCTTGTCACGTCATGGTCGTACATCTCACCGACTCACAGTCATTGTCCGTCGCAGCAGCAGAAATAGCTCGCACCCGAGGCAGTACCCGAAGGTGGCGTTGAGGAAAGCGGCTCCCAGCGCGCAGCCGACTGCGGCGAGCCCGAGCCACCCCGGCCCCCAGAGCTGACCAATGAGGCCGAGCGCGGCGAAGGCGAGCCCGACGGCCTGCGCGAAGCGCGGCGCGGCCGGCGACTCGACATCCGTGGGCGGGGCGATCCGGGGGCGTACCGCGGTGCGATAGAGCAGGCCGTACGGAGTGCGCTGCACGCCGAGGGCGGCCCCGGCGGCGAAGCACAGCGTCTGCCACACGAGCAGCAGATCGCTGCCCGTGACGAGCACGGCGGCGAGTACGAGTGCGGTGACCGCGGCTCCGAAGCGCGGACCCCTGACGTCGATGTCCATGCCGCACAGCATCGCGCAGCGGATCCGGCTGCGGGGAGCGGGAATCTTTGCGGTCGTGTGAACGCTGGACCCGGGGATGAACGGAGTCATGGTGTGTGTGGTGGTGCTCGCGGCGGCGAGTGCCTTCGGGCTGTGGCAGCGGCGCGGCGACGGGAGGCTGAAGGTGCGGGACCGGGACGCGGGGCGACGGCTGGATGCGGCCGTACTGGGTGCGGAGCTCGGGCACCGGGCGACCCTGGTGCAGTTCTCCAGCGCGTTCTGTCAGCCGTGCCGGGCGACCCGGCGCACCCTCGCCGAGGTCGCCCACATGGTCGACGGCGTCGTGCATGTGGAGCTGGACGCAGAGGAGCGGCTCTCGCTCGTGCGGGAGCTCGGCGTCATGAAGACGCCCACTGTGCTGGTGCTCGACGCCGGCGGACGGATCGTCACGCGGGCCTCGGGCCAGCCCCGCAAGGCGGATGTGATCGCCGCACTCGGGCAGGCGGTCTGACCACCCGTGAGGCTGATCCCACATTCCGGCGCGCACTTGACTGCACGCGCCAACTATCGTCAGGCTGACGCTGTGCCCCCACTTCTCCTTCTCCACGGGCGCGTTCATGTGAACCTCGCCCGGAACGCGAGTGCGCGCTGTCCGGCCGGCCGAGCAGTCGCAGCCGCCCCGTTTCGCGCCCCCCGCAGAAGGACATCTCGATGACGGCATCGCCCGATCTCGGCACGGCACAGCTGGCCTCCCCGGATCTGCTCCGCTCCGTCTTCCGTAGGCACGCCGCCGGTGTCGCGGTGATCACGGCGCGGGGGCAGCGCCCTGTCGGGTTCACCGCCACCTCGCTCAACTCCGTCGCGGCCGACCCGCCGCTGATCTCTTTCGGGGTGGGGACGTCCTCGTCCAGTTGGGCGGTTCTTGCCGAGGCCGAGCACATAGGGGTTCACATACTCGGCGAGCACCAGCAGGAGCTGGCCGCCACTTTCGCGCGCAGCGGGGCCGACCGGTTCGCGCCGCCCACGAGCTGGAGGACGGGCCCCGAGGGCGTCCCCGTGCTCGACGGTGTCCTGGCCTGGCTGGTGTGCCGGGTCGTCGCCCGGGTCCCGGCCGGGGACCATCGCATCGTGATTGCCGAAGCAGTCGTCGGGGACCCCGCCGGGGCGGGCCGGCCGCTGCTCTACCATCAGGGTCGCTTCAACACGCTGCGGGACTGAGTCAGTTCCCGCTGGGCGCCGGGAAATGGCACGCTGGGGCGTTGGCAAGGTCACAGCACAAAGCGCTTGCTTACCTGGATACCAACCGCTGTACTGACGAGTAATATTTCGATCGGAGCGCGGCCCGCCCCGACCGGGATCCGCCCCATCGGACGCCTATGCTGCGTTCACAAGGCATTCCAATAGAGACGATGCAGTAGGAGAGCCGGCGTGAGCCTGAGGATCGTTGTCTGTGTGAAGTACGTGCCCGACGCCACCGGCGACCGGCACTTCGCCGATGACCTGACCGTCGACCGCGACGACGTCGACGGCCTGCTGTCTGAGCTCGACGAGTACGCGGTCGAGCAGGCCCTGCAGATCGCCGACGAGGCGGACGACGCCGAGGTCACGGTGCTGACCGTCGGCCCCGAGGACGCCAAGGACGCGCTGCGCAAGGCTCTGTCCATGGGCGCCGACAAGGCCGTCCACGTCGAGGACGACGACCTGCACGGCACCGACGTGATGGGCACCTCGCTGGTGCTGGCCAAGGCGATCGAGAAGACCGGCTACGACCTGGTCATCGCGGGCATGGCCTCCACCGACGGCACCATGGGCGTGCTCCCGGCGATCCTGGCCGAGCGTCTGGGCGTCCCACAGGTCACCCTCCTCTCCGAGGTCTCGGTCGAGGACGGCACGGTGAAGGGCCGTCGTGACGGCGACAGCGCGAGCGAGCAGCTCGAGGCGTCCCTGCCGGCCGTCGTCTCCGTGACGGACCAGTCGGGCGAGGCCCGCTACCCGTCCTTCAAGGGCATCATGGCCGCCAAGAAGAAGCCGGTCGAGTCCCTGGACCTCGAGGACCTCGAGATCGACGCCGACGAGGTCGGCCTCGAGGGTGCCTGGACCAAGGTCGACTCGGCCACCGAGCGTCCGGCCCGTACCGCCGGCACGATCGTCAAGGACGAGGGCGAGGGCGGCAAGCAGCTCGCGGAGTTCCTCGCGAGCCAGAAGTTCATCTGAGCTTCGGCCACATCCCCAACCGCCCCCAGATACTTCGCATTCGCAGGAGAGCAATCCCATGGCTGAAGTTCTCGTCTACGTCGACCACGTGGACGGCGCCGTCCGCAAGCCCACCCTCGAGCTGCTGACCCTGGCCCGCCGCATCGGCGAGCCGGTCGCCGTCGCCCTGGGCGCCGGCGCCGAGGCCACCGCCCCCGCGCTCGCCGAGCACGGCGCGGTGAAGGTGCTGACCGCCGACGCCCCGGAGTTCGCCGAGTACCTCGTCGTACCGAAGGTGGACGCGCTGCAGGCCGCGTACGAGGCCGTCTCCCCGGCCGCCGTGCTCGTGCCGTCCTCCGCCGAGGGCAAGGAGATCGCGGCCCGTCTCGCGGTCCGCATCGGCTCCGGCATCATCACCGACGCCGTCGACCTCGAGGCCGGCGACGAGGGCCCGGTGGCCACGCAGTCCGCTTTCGCCGCCTCTTTCACCACCAAGTCCCGCATCAGCAAGGGCACTCCGGTCATCACGGTCAAGCCGAACTCGGCCGCCGTGGAGGCCGCCCCGGCCGCCGGCGCGGTCGAGGCGCTCACCGTCTCCTTCTCCGAGAAGGCGAAGGGCACCAAGGTCGTCTCGCGCACCCCGCGTGAGTCCACCGGCCGCCCCGAACTGACCGAGGCCGCGATCGTGGTCTCCGGCGGCCGTGGCGTCAACGGCGCCGAGAACTTCGCGATCATCGAGTCGCTGGCCGACTCGCTCGGTGCCGCGGTCGGCGCCTCGCGTGCCGCCGTCGACGCAGGCTGGTACCCGCACACCAACCAGGTCGGCCAGACCGGCAAGTCGGTCTCCCCGCAGCTGTACATCGCCTCCGGTATCTCCGGCGCGATCCAGCACCGGGCCGGCATGCAGACCTCGAAGACCATCGTGGCCATCAACAAGGACGCCGAGGCCCCTATCTTCGACCTGGTCGACTACGGAGTGGTCGGCGACCTGTTCGAGGTTGTCCCGCAGCTGACCGAAGAGGTCAGGACCCGCAAGGGCTGACCTGTACGAGTCTCCGCAGCAGGGGCCGCGTGGTGATCTTCACCGCGCGGCCCCTGCCGGTTGTGGTGGACCATTGACGCAGGTCATGGCCGCCTATTAACTTCGCTATACGGATTGTTGATTCCGTGAAGCGGAAAGCTGAGTGCGGAGGGTTGGGAATGGGGCAGCAGGAGAAGGTGGCGACGAGCCTCGCCGGTGCGGTCGGCGAGGGCATCAGCGCCTCGCTCGCCCATGTGGACGCGGAGCTTGCCCGCCGCTACCCGGGAGACCCCGGCACCCGCCAGCCCGTTCACACCGTCTACGTACCCGGCAACGCCTTCGCCGCCGACACCATCCGCTCCTGGGGCGATCAGGCCCTCGCGGCGCTCGACGAGCACGCCCCCGACGCCGCCTCCCTCGCCCGCGTCCTCGGTCTGTCCGACGAGCTCGCCGAGCCCGTCCACACCCGCGTGCGCGCCAAGCTGGAGCGCGAGCCGGTCGAAGACCTGCGGGTCGACTTCGAGGACGGCTACACCGGGCGCGAGGAGGACGCGGACGCCGCACGCGCGGCGCGTCTGGTCTCCGAGGCCTACGCACACGGCACCGCCGCCCCGTACATGGGCATCCGCATGAAGTGCATGGAGGCCCCCGTACGCGACCGGGGCATCCGCACCCTCGACATCTTCCTCACCGGCCTGATGGAGGCCGGCGGTCTGCCCGACGGGCTGGTGCTGACCCTGCCCAAGGTCACCTACGCCGAACAGGTCGGTGCGATGGTGCGCCTGCTCGAGGAGTTCGAGAAGGCCCGCGGCCTCGACGCCGGCCGGATCGGCTTCGAGATCCAGATAGAGACCAGCCAGTCCATCCTCGCCGCCGACGGCACCGCGACCGTCGCCCGGATGATCGACGCCGCAGCGGGCCGCGCCACCGGGCTCCACTACGGGACCTTCGACTACAGCGCCTGCCTCGGGGTCAGCGCCGCCCACCAGGCCAGTGACCACCCGGCCGCCGACCACGCCAAGGCGATCATGCAGGTCGCCGCGGCCGGTACCGGCGTACGCGTCTGCGACGGCTCCACCAACGTGCTGCCCGTCGGCCCGACCGAGAAGGTCCACGAGGCCTGGCGGCTCCACTACGGCCTCACCCGCCGCGCTCTGGCCCGTGCCTACTACCAGGGCTGGGACATGCACCCGGGCCATCTGCCCACCCGCTACGCCGCCGTGTTCGCCTTCTACCGCGAGGGCTTCCAGCAGGCGGCCGCGCGCCTCGCCGCCTACGCGAACCAGGCCGGCGGCGCTGTCATGGACGAGCCTGCCACGGCCAAGGCGCTCAGCTCCTATCTGCTGCGCGGCATCGACTGCGGCGCACTCGACACCGCCGAAGTCGCCCGCCTCACCGGTCTGTCGCGCGCGGAACTCGACGCGTACGCCGCTCCGCGCCGCGGAGACCTCACGGCCACAGCCCCGTAACAGCCGTCTCCTGTGACAACGGGAGCCGCATAGGCTGGCGTCGACCACGGAGGCGACAAGGAGCGGGGCAGCGGTGTCATCGGGGGAGAACCTGCGGCTGGCGGGCCGCTATCGCGTGATCGGGCAACTGGGCCGCGGAGGCATGGGAGTTGTCTGGCGTGCCGTCGACGAGGTGCTCGGCCGCGAGGTCGCCGTCAAGGAACTGCGTACCTACACCGACTCGTCCGGCCCCGAACTGGCGGACCTGCACGTACGGATGCAGCGCGAGGCACGCGCCGCCGCCCGGGTACGGCACCCCGGAGTCATCGCCGTCCATGACGTCGCCGACCACCAGGGCCGCCCGGTCATCGTCATGGAGCTCGTCGACGGACCCTCGCTCGACGACGTGCTCGGCGAACGCGGGGTGCTGGACCCGCGCGAGGCGGCCGGCATCGGAGCCAAGGTGCTTCAGGCTCTGGGCGCGGCACACCGAGCGGGCGTGCTGCACCGCGACGTCAAGCCGGGCAATGTGCTGCTCGACCGCTCCGGCCGGGTCGTGCTCACCGACTTCGGTATCGCGGCGATGGACGACCCCGGCGACAGCTCCACCACGCATCTGACACGCAGCGGTGAACTGGTCGGATCCCTCGACTACTTGGCGCCCGAGCGCGCCCAGGGCCATGAGCCGGGCCCGGCCTCCGACATCTGGGCGCTGGGCGCCACGCTGTACGCGGCTGTCGAGGGCTCGTCCCCGTTCCGCCGTACGTCGACCTGGTCCACACTCACGGCGATCGTCGCCGAGCCGCTGCCGGAGCCGAGGCGGGCGGGGCCGCTGGGGCCCGTACTGCAGCAGTTGATGCACAAGGACCCGGCGCAGCGGCCCGACGCCCAGACGGCGGCGCGGCTGCTGGAAGCGGTCGCGGCGGGCGAGGAGACCGGTGCCACGGTACCGCTGGGACCGGGGGTCTCCGCGCCGCCAGCCGCGCCCGCGCCCGCGCCGGACACCCGGGTGCCGACCGAGCTCAACGCGATGCCGCACCGGCCGGAGGGCTTCGGCGCGCCGGCACCGGCTCCGGCGCCTCATCCTGCCCCCGCGCCCGCATCCGCCGCGCCTGGGCGGCGCAGCCGTCGCACCGTCCTCGTGGCGGCAGCTGTCGCCACCGTGCTGCTCGTCGGCGGCGGCCTGACGTATGCCCTGGTCGACCGGGATGCCACGGCAACGGGCGAACTCGCGGGCGGAACCGACGAGAACCCGTCGGCGACGGCGGGGAGTTCCGCGGCACCGGGCGCGACACCGTCCGGCAAGGACGAGGGCGAGGGCAAAGGGAAGGGCAAGACCCCGGACGCCGATACGAAGGGCCCGGGCAAGAAGGGGTCCCCGGCTCCGTCCGCCAGGCCCCCGGCCCCCGGGAGCGGTTCGGCGGGCTCGGACTCCGCGGGCACGACCGGCGGTTCGGGCGGTACGACCGGTGGCGGATCCACGGGCGGGTCGGGTACGACCGGCGGATCCGGAACAGGCTCCACGAGCGGAGGCGGCTCGCAGCCCGCCCCCGCCTGCCAGGCGATCGGCGGCGGCAAGTACAACTGCGAGGTCTGGGCGAAGGCCAAGTCCTACACCGCGTCAGGCACCGAGGTGGGCGTGCTCAACGCAGGCACCAACTACTTCTACTGCCAGCAGAATCTGGGCCGCCGCGAGACGTACGGCCAGTGGACCAACGTCTGGTGGGCGAAGACGGACGACGACAGCGGCAACGCCGGCGTCTACGTCAGCGATGTCTACATCCGGGGCGGCGACAACGACGCGCCGGTGCCGGGCCTGCCGGACTGCTGACGGACGCGCGCACCCCGGGCGAGGAGGTGCGCGCGGGGGCGGTTGCTCAGGCCGACGGCGGGATCTCGCCCGAGCCGCGCGGGATCAGCACCGTCTCGAGTGCCACCTGCGACGGCTTCTCGGCCACACCGTCGAGCCGGCGGAACAGGCGGTCCGCGGCGGTGCGTCCCAGTGCCGCCGCGTCCTGGGCTATCACCGTGATGCCCAGGAGGTCGGCGAGCTCGATGTCGTCGAAGCCGACCAGGGCGACGGGCCTGTCGTGACCCGCCAGGACCCGTACCGCTGTGACCGTCACCCGGTTGTTGCCCGCGAAGACGGCGGTGACCGGCTCCGGTCCTTCGAGCATCCCGGTGACGGCCGACCGAACCCGGTCGGGAGCCGTCGAGCCGAGGGAGACCCAGCCGTCCTCGACCGCGATACCGGCGTCCGCCATCGCGGCGCGATAGCCGCGCAGACGCTCGACCGCGGTGTGGATACGGGGCTGGTCTCCGATGAAGCCGATCCGGCGGTGGCCGTGCGCGATCAGATGGGCGACGCCGGTGCGGGCACCGCCGAAGCTGTCGGAGAGGACCACGTCCGCGTCGATCCGCCCCGCGGGGCGGTCCACGAACACGGTGGCGACGCCGGCCTTGATCTCGGGCTCCAGATAGCGGTGGTCGTGACCGGCCGGGATGACGATCAGACCGTCCACCCGGCGCGCGCACAGCGCGAGCACGAGCTCCTGTTCACGGTCGGGGTCCTCGGCGCTCGACCCGTTGATGAGCAGCGCGCCGTGGGCACGGGCGACCTCCTCCACGGCGCGGCTGAGAGGTCCGTAGAAGGGGTCGGCGAGATCTTCGAGAACCAGGCCGATGGAGGCGGTGCGGCCCTTGCGCAGTACCCGCGCGCTGTCGTTGCGGCGAAAGCCCAGGGATTCGATGGCTTCCTGGACCCGGCGCTCGGTGTCCGGGGTGACGCCCGGTTCCCCGTTGACCACCCGGGAGACCGTCTTGAGGCCTACGCCCGCCCGTGCCGCGACATCCTTCATCGTGGGCCGATTGCCGTATCGGGGTTCGGGGCCTCGAGGGCTCCCCGGCGGCAGGGGGCGGGTGGAATCGGCCACAGTGCGCTGTCCTGTCTGCTGTCGTTTGCCGGGCTGTCGCGGTCGGCATTAGGCATATATGACGGTGTGGCGTCGAGCATAGGCCCTGGACAACGTTGTCAGGTGAATGGAGACTGTTATCGGAACCGCAGCTCCGACAGCTCCCCGGGGGAACGCACACCGATGCATACCAGCCTCGTCGCCGCGCTCGACATCGGCGGCACCAAGATCGCCGGCGCGTTGGTGGACCTCAGTGGCACGCTCCTTGTGCGTGCCCAGCGCCCGACGCCCGCCCGTGAGGGCGGCGACACGGTGATGCGCGCGGTCGAGGCCGTCCTGGCCGAGCTGACCGCCTCCCCGCTCTGGGCGGGCGTCATGGCCGTCGGCATCGGCAGTGCGGGCCCGGTGGACGCGTCCACCGGTACGGTCAGCCCGGTCAACGTCCCCGGATGGCGCGGCTTTCCGCTGGTCGCGAGGGTCTCCCGGAAGGTCGGCGGGCTGCCGGTGGAGCTGGTCGGCGACGGCGTGGCGATGACGGCGGCCGAACACTGGCAGGGCGCGGCACGCGGTTACGACAACGCGCTGTGCATGGTCGTCTCCACCGGAGTCGGCGGCGGCCTCGTGCTGAACGGCGCGCTGCACACGGGCCCGACGGGCAACGCAGGCCATATCGGTCACATCAGCGTGGACCTGGACGGTGACCTCTGCCCGTGCGGTGCTCGCGGCTGTGTGGAGCGCATCGCCAGCGGCCCCAACATCGCCCGCCGTGCGCTGGAGGGCGGCTGGGTGCCCGGCCCCGACGGCGACACCTCCGCCGCGGCCGTGGCGGCCGCCGCCCGGGCCGGGAACCCGGTGGCCGCCGCCTCCTTCGAGCGCGCGGCCCAGGCCCTTGCCGCCGGGATCGCAGCGACCGCGACGCTCGTCGAGATCGACATCGCGGTGATCGGCGGGGGAGTGGCCGGTGCGGGCGAGGTGCTCTTCGCCCCGCTGCGCCGTGCGCTGCGCGACTACGCCACGCTCTCCTTCGTGCAGCGGCTGACGGTGGCGCCCGCGCTGACGGGTACGGACGCGGGGCTCGTGGGCGCGGCGGCGGCCGCCACGCTCGCCGGCCACGGGGGTAGGCCGACGGTCTTCAGCGGCCGCTCCTGAGACCTGCCGACGGCCGCTCCTCCAGGGCTCGGGCGACCCCTCTCCCCGACCCGGGTGACCCCTCCAGCAGGCCGCCCGGGAGGCCACGCCGAGACTGTCCGGAGACCTCCCGACGGCCACGGCCAACGCTCCGACCGGTGCGCTCCAGTTCACCCGGAGGCACAACTCGCCTGGACGTACAACGACTTCTTTTGGGCGCTGGTCCACGTCTCCCACGGCGAGAAGCTCCCGATCACCCCTCGGCGCTGAACAATCCAAGAAGGCCGGTTCTTCACGGAGCACACCCTGCCGGCGGCCGGCTGGGTGATCGTGGCGCTGCCGACGCCGATCGTGTTCCTGCTGCTGCAGGGGCACTTCGACGCGGGACTGACGCCCGGCTCGACGAGCGGGTGATCGCCAGGTCGCCCCGCGGCAGCCGCGGGGCGAGGGCCGAGAACGCGTCCTCCTCCCGGACAGTTGTTTTCGTGGCAGGGTGTTGCGGGCAATCCACTGTGGGCTACGGAGGAGGGGGACCCGTGATTGTCTGGATCAACGGTGCGTTCGGAGCGGGCAAGACGAGTACCGCGCGCGAACTGATCGATCTGATCCCGAACAGCACGCTGTTCGACCCCGAGCTGGTCGGCGACGGTATGCGGTACCTGCTGCCCCAGAAGCGGCTCGACGAGGTCGGCGACTACCAGGACCTCTCGATCTGGCGCCGGCTGGTCGTGGACACCGCGGCCGCGCTGCTGACCGAGTTGGGGGGTGTGCTGGTGATACCGATGACCGTGCTGCGGCAGGAGTACCGCGACGAGATCTTCGGCGGGCTCGCCTCGCGGCGCATACCCGTGCGCCATGTGCTGCTGCGTCCGGACGAAACGATCCTGCGCGAGCGGATCGCCGGACGCGAGGTGCCGCAGACCCCGGACGGGGAGCAGCGGGTCGGGCAGTGGGCGTACGACCACCTGGAGCCGTATCGCGCCGCGCTCGACTGGATCACCGCGGACGCGCACGTCATCGACACCAGCCGGCTCGACCCGCACGAGAGTGCGTGGCAGATCGCCCGAGCGGTACGCACCGATGCGGCCCCCGCCTGCGAGATCGTCCAGACACCCGAGCCGACCGCCGAGACCGTCGCCGCCGGCGTCCTCCTCTTCGACGAGGACGACCGGGTGCTGCTCGTCGACCCCACCTACAAGCCCGGCTGGGAGTTCCCCGGTGGCGTCGTGGAGAGCGGCGAGGCCCCCGCACGCGCCGGGATGCGAGAGGTCGCCGAGGAACTGGGCATCGGGCTCACCGATGTGCCACGGCTGCTGGTCGTGGACTGGGAGGCGCCCCGCCCGCCCGGCTTCGGCGGGCTGCGGCTGCTGTTCGACGGCGGCCGGCTGCCCGACGGCGACGCAAGACGGGTGAGGCTCCCCGGATCGGAACTGCGCGGCTGGAAGTTCGTCAGCGAACAGGACGCGGCGCAGCTGCTGCCGCCCACCCGTTACGAACGGCTGCGCTGGGCGCTGCGGGCCCGCGAACGCGGGACCGTGCTCAACCTAGAGGCCGGCATCCCCGTCGGCTGACGCCAGCAGCACGGCCGCGGCGTTCTCGGTCAGGGGATCGCCGTGCCCGAAGCAGACCGTGGACGGCGCGAGCGAGGCGAGGCGGCGCATCGACACCTGTGCCAGGGCCCGGTCGACGTTGAAGACCCCCAGCATCACCCGGCCCACCCCCGCGACACAGTCGCCCGTGAACAGCACGCCGTGGTCCGGGAGATGGAGAGCGATCGAACCGTCGGTGTGGCCGGGGGAGTGCACCACCCGTGCCCCGCCGCCGAAGCCGAGAACGTCGCCGTCCTCGAGCTCACGGTCGACCCGGGTGGGAGGCGCCGGCGGGACGGTGAGCCCGTGCTCGTACAGCGGGACCTCCCAGTCCAGCAGTACGGGGTCGGGTACGGGCGCCTCGCCCCGTACGACCGGGGCGTCCAGGCGGTGTGCCAGTACCTCGGCCCCGTACCGCTGTGCCAACTCCCCGGCCGCGCCCACATGGTCGCGGTGACAGTGCGTCAGGACGATCCGGCGGAGGGCGTCGGGGTACAGCCCCGCGCCGCGTATCGCCTCCTCGATCAGCGGCCCGGAGTCCCGATGGCCCGCGTCGACGAGCGTCAGCTCGTCGCCGTCGCACCACAGATACGCCTGGCCGATCGGGAAGCGGAGCATGTGCAGTTGAGGCAGTACCCGGATGAAGTCCATACGGCGAACGTACGCAACGTCGTACGTCCGCCGTATGGATCTACGCTTGCGGCGATCTTCGCTGAGCGCTGAAGTCGTCCCCTCGCGAGGCGTAGTCGCAGTTCCAGCCGCAGCCGCTCAAGCCTTCTTGGACTCGGCGTAGTTGACCAGGAACAGCGCCTCGGCGACCGAAAGCCGCTCCAGCTCCATGGGTGAGACGCTCTCGTTCACGGCGTGGATCTGCGCCTCCGGCTCGCTGAGACCGATCAGGAGGATCTCCGCCTCCGGGTAGAGGGCGGCCAGCGTGTTGCACAGCGGGATCGAGCCGCCCATGCCGGAGGCCTGCATCTCCTCGCCCGGGTACGCCACACTCATCGCCTGCGCCATGGAGGTGTACGCGGGGCTGGTGACATCCGCCTGGAACGGCTGCCCCTGGCCGACCTGCTCCAGAGTGACCCGGGCGTTCCACGGCGTGTGCTTCTCGATGTGCGCGAACAGCAGCTTGGTCGCTTCCGCCGCGTCCTGGCCGGGTGGAACCCGCAGACTGATCTGCGCACGGGCGCTGGAAGGGATGGACGGGGTGGCCCCTGCCACCGGGTGGCAGTCGATACCGACCACGGTGACGGCGGGACGCGCCCAGATCCGGTCGGCGACCGAGCCGTTGCCGGTCAGCGAGACACCGTTGAGAACCCTGGCATCCTGGCGGAACTCGTCCTCCGGGTACTGCAGTCCCTCCCACCGGGCCTGCGCCGGGAGCCCGTCGATCACCGTCGAGCCGTCCTCGGCGCGCAGCGAGTCCAGTACGCGGATGAGCGCGGCCAGCGCGTCGGGCGCGGCTCCGCCGAACTGGCCCGAGTGCAGATTGCCCTCCAGGGTGTCGACCTGCACGCGGATCATGGTCATGCCGCGCAGCGTCGCCGTCACCGTCGGCAGGCCCACACGGAAGTTCCCGGTGTCACCGATCACGATCGCGTCGGCCGTCAGCAGGTTCTGCTGCGCCTCGGCGTACTGCTCCAGACCGCCCGTGCCCTGCTCCTCCGATCCCTCCACGATCACCTTCACCGAGACCGGGACGCCGCCGTTCGCCTTCAGGGCACGCAGCGCGAGCAGATGCATGATGAAGCCGCCCTTGCAGTCGGCGGCACCGCGCCCGTACCAGCGTCCGTTCCGCTCGGTGAGCTCGAACGGCGGGGTCACCCATGCCGACTCGTCCAGCTTCGGCTGCACGTCGTAGTGCGCGTACAGCAGGACGGTCGGCGCACCTTCCGGGCCGGGGAGCAGGCCGTACACCGACTGCGAGCCGTCGGGGGTGTCAAGGAGCGCTACGTCCTGGAACCCTTCGCCGCGCAGCGCGCCGGCCACCCACTTCGCGGCGGCCTCGCACTCACTCCTCGGCGCCACTGCCTCGTCCGCGACCGACTGGAAGGCCACCAGCTCCGTGAGCTCCGCCTTGGCGCGGGGCATCAACGACGCGACGGTCTCGGCGATCGGATTCGCGGTCATGGGCACGCTCCTTGTGGGTGCGACGTTGTGCGAAGTGTGTACGGCGAATGTGTGGCCGATCCTGCCACAGCGGGCAGGACGCGGCTGCGCCGTAGGATGCGGTCCAGAGCTTGGGCCCCAGGTCGGATCGGGAGCAGAAGTACATCGTGAGCAGCGAGAACGATGCCACCGGAGCAGCGGCGGCGAATGAGCTTGGCGACGGTTCGGTGTGGGACGTAGTGGTGGTGGGCGCCGGGCCCGCGGGCGCCTCGGCGGCGTATGCCGCCGCGGTCGCCGGCCGCAGGGTGCTGCTGCTGGAGAAGGCCGAGCTGCCCCGCTACAAGACCTGCGGTGGCGGCATCATCGGTCCCTCGCGTGACAGCCTGCCGCCCGGCTTCGAACTCCCTCTGCGGGACAAGGTCCATGCCGTCACGTTCTCGCTGAACGGCAAGCTGGCCCGCACCCGCCGCTCCAAGCGGATGCTCTTCGGGCTCATCAACCGCCCCGACTTCGATGCCGGGCTCGTCGAGCAGGCGCAGAAGGCGGGCGCGGTGCTGCGCACCGGCGTGAGTGTCTCCCGGGTCGAGCAGCACGGCCCGGCCGTGCCCGACCGGCGCACGGTGGCGGTGGTCCTGTCCGACGGTGAGACGCTGCTGGCGCACGCGGTCGTGGGCGCGGACGGCAGCGCCGGCCGTACAGGCGCCCATGTCGGGGTGAAGCTGGACCAGGTCGACCTCGGACTGGAGGCGGAGATCCCCGTGCCGCCGACGGTCGCGGAGGACTGGGCGGGGCGCGTGCTCATCGACTGGGGGCCGATGCCGGGCAGTTACGGCTGGGTGTTCCCCAAGGGGCAGACGCTGACCGTCGGTGTGATCTCCGCTCGCGGCGAGGGCGCGGCCACCAAGCGCTATCTCGAGGACTTCATCGCCCGGCTCGGGCTCGCCGGCTTCGAGCCGGCGATCTCTTCCGGGCATCTGACGCGATGCCGCAGCGACGACTCGCCGCTGTCGCGCGGCAGGGTCCTGGTGTGCGGCGACGCGGCGGGGCTGCTGGAGCCCTGGACCAGGGAGGGCATCTCCTTCGCGCTGCGGTCGGGGCGGCTGGCGGGGGAGTGGGCGGTGCGCATCGCCGAGGCACACGACGCCGTGGACGCACGCAGACAGGCGCTGAACTACGCCTTCGCGATCAAGGCGGGCCTCGGCGTGGAGATGGCGGTCGGCCGGCGGATGCTCGCCCTGTTCGAGCGCAGGCCGGGGCTGCTGCACGCGGTGATCACCGGATTCAGGCCCGCCTGGAAGGCGTTCTCGGACATCACCCGCGGGTCCACGTCACTGGCCGCACTGGTGCGGACGCATTCGCTGGCGCGGCGCGCGCTGGATGTCCTGGACCGCACTGCCTAGGCGCGGACAGGGCCTGGCGAAGGCGTTTCGGGGCGCCGGGACTCACTTGGTGATCGTGATCCGGAAGACGGGGTGCTTGTGCGCGGAGGCGAGCAGCTCCTCGTCCGTCGAGTCGGCATCCACGTCGCCGAAGAAGCGGCCGACCTCCCAGCCCCAGCGCTTGAGGTAGCTGCGCAGCAGCGGGGGCTTCTCCTCGTCGGGCAGCTCCACGGCAGTGAACTGCTGGGTGCTGCGGCCGACCTGGAGCTTTCCGCTGCCCGCTGCCCGCAGATTGCGCACCCACTGGGAGTGGCCGCGGGCGGAGATCAGATACGGGCCTCCCTCGTAGGGGAGCGGGTTGACCGGAATGCGACGCCATTCGCCGCTGGAGCGGCCGCGGACGGAGAGCTCGGCGGTGCCCAGCAGGCTGATGCCTCGCCGGGCGAGCCAGCCGATGGTGTTGTTCATGATCGTGTCGAACCGGTTGGGCTTGATGTAGTGCGCCTGCGGCATGGCCGTCTCCACTCGGTGCGCTGCTGGACTCTTTCGAGAGCGGTGCTCTCGCTTAAGAGCAGTGTGCACCGAAAGCCTGCTCCAAAGCAAGAGCACTGCTCTCGTTGTTGGTCGGTGCTCCGAAACGTGAAAGACTGCGCCGCATGAGCACGATCCGAGGGGCCAGGGAACGGGCCCGCATGGAAGTGACCGCCGCCATCAAGCAGGAGGCCCGCAACCAGCTCGCCCGGGAAGGCGCTGCCAAGCTCTCGCTGCGTGCTGTCGCCCGCGAGCTGGGCATGGTCTCCTCCGCCCTCTATCGCTACTTCCCGAGCCGTGACGAGCTGCTGACCGCCCTCATCGTCGACGCCTACGACGCGGTCGGCGCCGCCGCCGAGTCCGCCCTCACGTCGGCCCCCGGCCAGGACGACCACCTTGCCCGCTGGAGCGCGCTCTGCTCCGCCGTACGCGGCTGGGCTCTCGAACATCCTCATGAGTACGCGCTGATCTACGGCTCCCCCGTCCCCGGTTACCGCGCACCCGAGGACACCATCGGCCCCGCGTCCCGTGTCGGACTCGCGCTCATCTCGATCGTGCGCGACGCCCATCGCGCGGACGGCATCGCGCTGCCACCGCTCACCCCGCACATGCGCCCCGAGGCGGAGCGGCTGGCGGCCGAGATCGCCCCCGATCTGCCGCCGGCCGTCGCGGTCGCACTTATCGCCGCCTGGTCGCAGCTCTTCGGCCTGATCTCCTTCGAGCTCTTCGGGCAGTTCCACCGTGTCGTGGAGGACCGGGACACCTTCTTCGCACATGTCACGGACCGCCTCGCTCACGAGGTCGGACTGCGGCCCACGCGCGCGGCCGGCGCGGCCCCGGGCAGCAGCGCCGGCTCCTGACACGGCACCCGCCGGAAGACGCCGCGCAGGCACCCGCCGACGGACAGGCCCGCGCCGGCAGCGCCGGCCGCAGCGCACGCCTCGGCCCCCCGAGGCGGGCCGAGGCTCCCGAGCCCGTACTGCCCAGGGAGTAGACGTGATCGCCACGTCCGGCTGACGACCCGGAGCGCAGGCCCGGTCTAGCGTGGCCGTTATGGAACATCGGCGCGCACGCATCTGCGGTGGCCCTGGCTGGTCACAGGGCGGGCCACCGGGGATGCGGCTCTGGGAGGAACGGCGGGCGGCCGGGCGGGTGCCCTGGCCGTCGACCCTGGCACTGGCAGTGTTCGTCATGGTCGGGACGCGGTTCGCCGCACAGGGCCAGGACCGTGAGCCGCTCGACACCTTCGGGCGCCTCCTGCTGGTCGCCGGTCCGGCAGTGCTTCTGCTGCGCCACCGGTACCCCGTGGTGTCGGTCTTCGGGGTCGCGGCCACCGCCTTCGTGTACTTCGCGGCCGGATATCCCTACGGGCCGGTCTTCCTCACCGTCGCCGTCGGCTGCTTCGCGGCCGTCGTCTCCGGGCACCGGCGGGCCGCCTGGTGGGCGCTCGGTCTGTTGTGGGCGGGCCATCTGCTGATCGCGCACTGGCTCTACCGGTATCTGCCGCCCGGCACCGACGACTCCGCACCCTGGGGGCAGGAGGTGTTCGTCACCGCCTGTGTGGTCGCGATCCTGGCGGCCTCCGAACTGGCGCGGGTACGCCGGGAGGTCTGGGCCAAAGAGCGCGCCGAGCGCGCGGCCGCCGAGCGCCGCCGCGCGGACGAGGAGCGGCTGCGGATCGCCCGCGAACTGCACGATGTCCTCGCGCACTCCATCTCCGTCATCAACGTCCAGGCGGGCGTGGGCCTGGCGTTGCTGGACACTGACCCCGAGCAGGCCCGGACCGCGCTCACCACCATCAAGTCGGCGAGCAAGGAGGCACTCGGTGAGGTGCGGCAGGTCCTCGACACCCTGCGCGCCCCGGGCGCCGCGCCGCGCGCGCCCGCCCCGGGTCTTGAGCGCCTCCCCGAACTCGTCGAACAGGCGGCGGGCACCGGGCTGCGGGTGGAGGTGCTCACGGACGGCGAGCCGCGACCGCTGCCGCCCGGCACCGACCTGGCCGCATTCCGCATCGTCCAGGAGGCGCTGACCAACGTTGTTCGGCACTCGGGGTCGCGTGTCGCGCGGGTGCGGATCGTCCATGCACCAGGGAGGCTTCAGCTGCAGATCGACGACGAAGGGCCGGCCACCGGTTCCGACGCCGGCGGCAGTGGCAACGGTCTCGCGGGTATGCGGGAGCGTGCCGCCGGGCTCGGTGGCACGATCGAGGCGGGTCCGCGCCCGGACGGCGGCTTCCGGGTCCGGGCCGATCTGCCTTTGCGGCCGGGGGAGTCGATGTGATCCGCGTACTGCTGGCCGACGATCAGATGCTGGTCCGTGCAGGGTTCACGGCTCTGCTCAACGCCCAGCACGACATCGAGGTGGCGGGCGAGGCGTCCGACGGCGAGGAGGCGGTACGTGTGGTGGGCGAAGTACGCCCGGACGTCGTGCTGATGGACATCCGCATGCCGGTGCTCGACGGCCTGACGGCCACCCGCCGGATCTGCGAGGACGAGCGGCTGCACGACGTCAAAGTCGTCATGCTCACCACCTTCGAACTCGACGAGTACGTCTTCGAGGCCATCCGCTCCGGCGCCTCCGGCTTCCTCGTCAAGGACACCGAGCCGGAGGAACTGCTGCGCGCGGTAAGGGCGGTGGTGGAGGGCGACGCCCTGCTCTCGCCGGGGGTCACACGCCGCCTCATCGCCGAGTTCGCGGCACGGTCCAAGGTGCCCGCCCACTTCGAGGGCCTGGGTCAACTCACCGAACGGGAAAGGGAGGTGATGGCCCTGGTCGGCATCGGGCTGTCGAACGAGGAGATCGCCCGCCGTCTGGTGGTCAGCCCCCTCACCGCCAAGACGCATGTGAGCCGCACCATGGTGAAACTCGGCGCCCGTGACCGGGCTCAACTCGTTGTCATGGCCTATGAGTCGGGGTTGGTGCGGCCGGGCTGGCTCGGCTGAGCGGGCGTCCGCGAGAACCGCCAAAGCACCGTCACCACCCGCACCACGAAGGCGAGCACCGCGGCGGCGCCGCCCGCGAGCAGCAGCCCGCGCTCGACCGCGTACGGCATGGCGAACATCAGTTTCGGTCCCGCGATCACGCCGAAGACCAAGGCCGCGACCAGGACCGCGCTCAGCAGCGCGTACCCGATCTCCACGGTCTCGGCGTCCCGTTCGGCCTGTGTGCGTCTTTCCATACGCGCAGTGTCACAGGGGCGGCGACCGGCGGGTAAGAATCCACCCGCGGCCGCCGCCTCCTGGGCGGGCAGCCGGTCAGTCGCCGGCAGGCACCCGCTCCGGCTCGCGCTGCGCCACCGAGTTCGCCGACTTCGCGACCAGAACGCTCTCCTGACGGCGTCGCGTCCGCAGCCCGGTCAACGTGATGAGCAGGCCGGCCACCGCGATCACGGTGACCAGCACCAGGCCGGGCCGGAAGCTGTCGAGCACCTCCTGCGGGGAGCGGCCCGAGTCACCGCCCGCCGTGATCACCGCGGTGACGGCGGCGAGGAAGATCGCGCCGCCGACCTGGATCGAGGTGTTGAGCAGCCCCGAGACCATGCCCTGCTCGTGGTCCTCGACTCCGTTGGTGGCTTGAATGTTGAGCGAGGGGAAGGCCAGGGCGCAGCCCGCGCCGATCAGGAGCATCGACGGAAGGATCACCGCGGCGTAGCTCGGTGTGAGGTCGATCTGCAGGAACAGCGCGTACGCGATCGCCAGCGAAGTGAATCCGGTGGCGATCACGCGGGGCGTGCCGAACCGGTCCACGACCGAGCCGATCTTCGTCGAGGACAGCGCCACCAGCGCTCCGGCGGGCAGAAAGGCAAGCGCGGTCTGCAGCGCCGACCAGCCGAGCAGGGACTGCATGTACTGCGTGACGAGGAACTGGAAGCCGACGTAGGAACCGAAGAAGAACGCGGCACCGAGATTGGCCCGGACCTGGCTGCCCGAGCGCAGCACTCCCAGCCGGATCAGCGGATGCGAGCTGCGCTGCTCGAGGGTGACGAACAGCGTGAGAAGGAGGGCTGTGGCGAGGAACGACAGCAGCGTGCGGGCCGAGGCCCAGCCGACCTCGGGTGCCTGGACGACGGTGAAGACGAGGAGCAGCATCGAGAGCGTGCCGGTGACGGCGCCCGGCAGGTCGTACCCCTTGCCGGAGTCCTCACGGCTGCTCCGCGGGATCAGTTTGATGCCTGCCAGGAGCGCGAGCAGGGCAATGGGCGCGGGCAGCAGCATCGTGAGCCGCCAGCTCACCTCGGTGAGCAGCCCCGACAGCACCAGGCCCATCGAGAAGCCGGTGGCGGCGCAGGTGGTGTAGATGGACAGCGCGCGGTTGCGCTGCGGGCCTTCCTTGAAGGTCGTGGTGATGATGGAGAGTCCGGCCGGCGCGGTGAACGCCGCGCTCAGGCCTTTGACGAACCGGCTGGCGATCAGCAGCGGACCCGAGTCGACGAGCCCGCCGAGCAGTGACGCGAGCGCGAAGACGGCGAGCGCGATGAGGAAGACGCGGCGCCGGCCCAGCAGGTCGGCCGCGCGGCCGCCGAGCAGCAGCAGTCCGCCGTAGCCGAGGATGTAGCCGCTGACGATCCACTGCAGGCTCGAGGTGGACAGGTTCAGATCGGTGGCGATGGAGGGCAGGGCGACGCCCACCATCGAGACGTCGAGGGCGTCCAGGAACATCGCTGCACAGAGCACGAGGAGCGTGCCCCACAGGCGGGGGCTCCAGCGCTCCTGGTCATCGGGGGCGGTGAACGGAGAGGTCATGTGCGGCACACTACATGCACATGCATTGAATGCAAGTGCATTTAATTCCGATGCAACAAAGTGCCTTTTTCTGCTACCGTGCGGTCATGGCGACGAAGTCCGAGCAGACGCTCGTGGAGGAGTGGCGGGACGTCCTCGCGCTGCATGCCCGCACGATCTGCGAGCTCGACCGCGCGCTGCACCAGCACGGTCTCGGCGCCAGCGACTTCGAGGTGCTCGACGTGCTCGCCGAGATTCCTGTCGGCGCCCAAGGTGACGACTGCTCGTACCGCGTCCAGGAACTGGCCTCGCGGGTCCATCTCAGTCAGAGCGCCCTCTCCCGTCTCGTCGCACGGCTGGAGAGGGACGGCCTGGTGACCCGGGGGATGTGCAGCGAGGACAGGCGCGGCGTGCGGGTCCGTCTCACCGACGAGGGCCGGGCGCGTCACGCCCAGGTGCAGCCGGTTCAGCGAGCGGTGCTCTCCCGCATGCTCTCGGGTGTGCCGGAACCTGCGGTGAACGCGCATACCGCTACGTGAGGGTGAAACCGCCTACGGCCACGTGATGGCGGTGCGCTCGCGCCACCGAGGCGCGAGCGGCTGGTCAGCGGTGATCGGCACGGTACTCGCCCGGTCCGAGTGCCTCGGCGCGCACTCCGCCGGTCACGGGAGGTGGCTCCCGGCCGGACCTCGCCCACGGATCCGACCTGATCCCCTGCGCGAGGCCCTGGCGGCCGCGGCCTCGGGGCGGTGCCCACGCGACGCGCGGGTCGCCGTCTTGCCCGGATGGGGACCTGTGCCCGGTCGGCCGGTGAGTGGGCTGCCGTGCCCCTCGTGGGGCAGTCCCGACCGAGATGCCGTACGGAGCGCCTACGCGCCGCCCGCGGGCACCGATGCGTGCCGCGCCCCGTAGCCGATCAGCGCAGCGCCCGCCGCCAGTGCCGCCACCGTCGTCAGGGCCACCGGCAGCGAGAACCAGTCCGCGAGGAAGCCGATCGCGGGCGGGCCCAGGAGCATCCCGCCGTAGCCGAGCGTCGAGGCTGCGGCCACACCGGCCGGTCCGGCCAGCGCACCTGCCCTGGCCACCGCCACGGGGAAGATGTTCGCGAGGCCCAGGCCGCTCACGGTGAAGCCGAGCAGCGCCGCCCAGACGCTGGGCGCGAGCGCGCCGAGCAGCATGCCGGCCGCGGCCGTGAGGCCGCCCGCCACCAGTGTGCGGGTCTGGCCGAGGCGCTCCAGCAGAACCGTACCGGTGAGCCGTCCGGCCGTCATGGCCAGTGCGAACAGTGAGTATCCGGCGGCGGCGACGCCCGCGTGTGCATGCAGGTCCTGTTCCAGGTGGAGCGCGCTCCAGTCGGCCATCGCGCCCTCCCCGTACGCGGTGCACAGCGCGATGAGGCCGAAGAGCAGCACGAGCCGGCGGGTGCGGCCGGCCATCCGGCGCGGCGCGGTCCGGTTCGCCCGGCCGGCGGCCGCCGGCGCGGGGTGGCGCAGCAGTACCGGTCCGGCCGCGGCGGTGACCGCCAGTCCGGCGACCGTGAGGCCGAGCAGATGCACGGTGGGGGACAGCCCGCCCGCAGCCAGTCCGCCGAGGCCCGCCCCGAGCATGCCGCCGAGGCTGAACGCGGCGTGGAAGCTGGGCATGACGGGCCGGCGCATCGCGGCCACGAGGTCGACCGCGGCACTGTTCATGGCGACGTTGATCCCGCCGTACGCGGCGCCGAAGACCAGCAGCACCAGGCCGAGGGCCGCTGCCGAGTGTGTCAGCGGCGGCAGGGCCATGCTCAGGGCGAGCAGTACGGCGCAGGCCACGGTCACGGGATGGCTGCCGAACCGGCGGCAGAGCCGGCCGGTGAGGGTCATGGTGACCACCGCGCCGGCCGAGACGCCGAGGAGTGCGAGCCCGAGATCGCTCGCCGACGAGCCGGTCTGCTGTTTGATGGCGGGGATGCGGACGACCCAGCCGGCGAAGAGGAAGCCGTCGAGAGCGAAGAAGACGGTCAGCGCGATGCGGAGGCGGGACAGGGGGGTGGAGGCGGGTTCTCCGCCGGGTCCCCCCTGGACGGCCGTCCTGACTTTGTTTATGAGCGGCACAAACTCAGCATAGGGGCGGGGGCCGGTTCCGGACAAGGCAACTGGTCCGCGTCCGGATCATGGGACACTCGCCTGCATGAACGGCAAGGCGACGACGACCCGGACGAGGCTGGAGAGGGGCCGCAGCGCACTCGGCCCCGCGCTGGAACTGGTGCACACCGGCCGTGCTCCGACGCGCGCCGTGCTCACCACGGAGCTCGGCGTCACCCGCGCCACCGCCGGTGCCGTGGCCGCGGAACTGGAAGCGCTCGGCCTGATCCGGGTCGACTCCCGGCCCACGGCCCCCGCCGGCTCGCAGGGGCGGCCCTCGCACCGCCTTGCCGTCGACGACACCGGCCCGGTCGTCCTCGCTGCCCAGGTGCATGCCGACGGCTTCCGCGCCGCGCTCGTCGGACTCGGTGGCACCGCCGTCGCCACGGCACCCGGCTGCGTCACCGTCGAGGCCGACCCCGCCCAGGTGCTCGGCGAGGTGGTCGAGGCGGGCGCCGCCCTGCTGAGGGCCAGCGGCCGCCGCTGCGTCGGGGCGGGCCTCGCCGTACCCTCCGCGGTCGCCGAACCCGAAGGCACCGCGCTCAACCCTCTGCATCTGGCCTGGCCGGCCGGGGCTCCGGTGCGGGACATCTTCGCCGAACAGGTACGGGCCGCCGGTATCGAGGGCCCCGCCTTCACGGGCAACGATGTCAATCTCGCGGCGCTGGCCGAACACCGCCACGGTGCCGGACGCGGCGCCCAGCACCTGCTCTGTGTCGCCACCGGCCACCGCGGCGTCGGCGGCGCGCTGGTTCTCGACGGCCGTCTGCACACCGGAAGTTCCGGACTCGCCCTCGAGGTCGGGCATCTCACCGTCAACCCCGAGGGCCGTCCCTGCCACTGCGGCAGCCGAGGCTGCCTCGATGTCGAGGCCGACCCGCTCGCCTTCCTCACGGCTGCCGGACGCGATCCCGGCCCCGAGCTCTCCCTGCTGGAGCAGTCCAGGGAACTCCTGCGCGGGGAGTACGACGACCCGGCCGTGCGGGCCGCGGCCGAGGAACTCATCGACCGCCTCGGCCTCGGGCTCGCCGGACTCGTCAACATCCTCAACCCGGACCGCATCATCCTCGGCGGTCTGCACCGCGCGCTCCTGGACGCCGACCCGGACCGGCTGCGCGCCGTGGTCGCCGACCGCAGCCTGTGGGGCCGCAGCGGAAGCGTCCCCATCCTGGCCTGCACCCTCGACCACAACAGCCTGGTGGGTGCAGCGGAGTTGGCCTGGCAGCCCGTTCTGGACGACCCCCTGGGCGCGCTCGGCTGACGGGCGGCGGGCGTACGCGCGCGCGACTACGCCGAGGGGCGGCTGCAGGGCGGGAGGTGAGGCGCTGCCGGTCCGCCGAGAGGCCACACCCCGGGCGGGTCCGATTACGGTCGCTGTCCGGTCCGGGTCCCCGGTGCGGCGCGCCGGAACCGGGCCCGGCACGACGGTGCGGAGGCGCCCGGCAGGGGATGCACGGTGCGGACGGGACGGCGGCCGGTCAGGCCGGGCCGCCCCGCGGTCACCTCGATTCCATTGCCATGGACGGCCGCAGATTCGTCCGCTCGGCGTCCGGGGTGACCACGGCCGGCGGGGGGTGGTCGGCCCGGGCGGCGGCGCACGACGGCGGAGGCGGCACCGGCGCACTGGGCCCGGCCGTGTGTCGTCCGCGTGCCTCGACGCGCGGCGCGCACAACCGCCTGGGCTCGGCGGCGCCGCTCGACCGCCCTTCGCGACGTGACACGGGCGCGGCGGAGGGACACCCGTCCGGAGCACGATGAGCGGCTTGCGCGGCGCTTACGGGTAGTCGACGACCATGACCGACAAGCGCTCCGGCGCGGATCGCACCGTGCATCATCGGCTCCGGCATCTGCACGACAGGATCGCCGCGTCACCCGTCGGCCTGGCCTGGAACCGCGGCCGTGAGATGGAGTTGATGCACCGCGCCATGGGCTTCGCCGCACTCGGCTTCCTGACCCTCGTACCCCTGCTGATCGTCGTCGCCGCGGCCGACCCGGCGAGCGGTCAGGGCTTTGCCCGCTGGATGGGTCAGGCGCTCGGGGTGTCCGAGAGTTCGCAGGACGAGGTCGAGCGGCTGTTCGGGCTGCCGGGACAGGCGCTGCAGCGCACCACGGCCTTCGGTCTCGCCGCGCTCACGGTGTTCGGACTGACATTCGGTTCCGCCGTCCAGACCGGTTACGAGAAGGTGTGGGACCTCGCGACGGCCCGCTGGCACACCATGTGGCGCCATGTGGTCTGGCTCGCCCTGCTCATCTTCTCCCTGGTGGCGTTCGCCAACACACCTGCGCCGGAGGACTCCTGGCCCGGTGTTGCGGCCGTGGCACTGGGCGACCTGGTGGGCACCTTCCTGTTCTTCTGGGTGTCCCAGCGGCTGCTGCTCGGCGGCCGGGTCCGCTGGCGGGCGCTGCTGCCGGGAGCCGCGGTCACGGCCCTGAGCATGCTGGGACTGCGGATCTTCTCCCAGCTGGTCTTCTCCCCGCTGATCGCCTCGAACGCCGTCACCTACGGCCCGTTCGGCACCGTCCTCGTCGTCCAGTCGTGGCTCGTCGGCGTCGGCGTGGTCGTCTACGGCGGTGCGCTGGTGGGGCGGCTCATCCACGAGCAGCGCACCCGTCGGCGGCTGGAACGCGACGGCGGGCCGGCACAGGGCCCGTACGGCCCGTTCTAGGGACAGGGCCCATGGCCGCCCCGGGCGACCGGGAGCAGCCCTGACAGCCATGCGTACTTCCTGGGTCGCAGCGGCACAGCCGCCGGCCGTACGACGACTTCGACGCCTTCGAGCGGGAGCCTCAAGAGCGACAACGAAGCAGCATCACCAGCGCCACGAGGAGCTGAACCACCATGAACACGCTGGCCTATTCGGACGGGCCCGGCCCGTGGATCCTGTTCTTCCCGCTGATCTGGGCGGCCGTCTTCATCGGCGTCGTCACCACCCTGCGCCGCACCGGCGTGTGGCGTGCCCGGCGCGCCCCAGGGCAGGGTCATCTCACCGCCGCGCACGGCGGGTCCTCGCCGATTGCGCTGCTCGGCCGCCGCTTCGCGGCCGGTGAGATCGACGAGGAGGAGTACTGGCGGCGGCTGTCCGTTCTGGACGAGCAGTTCGGCCGCATCCCCGGGGTCGGTGCGCCATGACCGTCCTCACGCAGCGCCCGGAGTCGATGCGGCCGCAGTGGGTGTCCCCGCAGCCGAAGGGCTCGCGGTCCTTGTTCCGCTCGTGCCCGCCGCCCCGCTCGTCCGGTCAGCCCGCAACGGTCGAGCGGACCGGCAGAGGCGTCCGCGTCCCGGTGAACGGGCCGGTGGTGGTCGCCCCGTACACGGCCGGATACTCCGGCAACGCCACCGGCGAGGAGGATGCGGGGAGCGAGAACCAGACGACTTTGCCCAGATCGCCCTCGGGCCGCACCCCCCAGCTCTCGCTCATCGCGGCAATCAGCGCGAGACCGCGCCCGGAGGTGGCGAGACCGTCAGCATGCCCGAGGGTCGGCAGGCGCGGGTCGTGGTCGCGGACCGAGACCGTGAGGCGGTCGAGCAGGAGCTCGATGTCCACGGTGCACATCTTGTCCGGCTGAGCATGCTGGTGGACGTTGGTCAGCAACTCGGTGACGCCGAGCGCGGCGTGGTCGATCAGAGGATCGAGGCGCCAGTAGCGCAATTGCGCCGAGATGATTCTGCGGACCTGACCGATCCGCGACGGCAGGGCCTGGAGCTCCACAGTGCAGTGCCTGCTTGGCTGGATGATCACGGCTGCGACTCCCCGAAGTGAGGTCCGGAAGAAGACGGAGAACGGATCCAGCAGTCGGCCGCCTGCTGATCGGACCGGCGGGGCTGGATCACAGCGTGACCACCGGTGCACCCTGAGTGATGTGAAACCAGCGTGAACCATCAACCACAGGTCCGCAACTCGCGCACCCGCAGCCGCGGTGTCAGCCCTTGCGGCTGCCTGCCCCGCGCACGGCCTCGAGGAAACGCCCGGCCAGAACACGTGCGTCCGGACGGTGGTCGCGCTGGCCCATGGTCAGGCGGTACCGCTTGCCGTTGAGCGTCGCAACGGTGCTGTCGTCGCCGGCGAACCACGGCCTGCCCGCCGTCACCGCACGGACCGGGGCGCTCTCGATCACGCGGCCGTAGCTGGTCATGAGCGCCAGCCTGCCGTCCTTGATCAGCACTTGGCCGGCCCGGGTGAGCGAGCGCGGCCAGCGCTCGATCCGTACGCCCGTGGCACTGAACTCGGGCTCTGCCGTAGCCATCGTGTTTCCGCCCCCTTCGCAGCGACTCCTCAGGGAAGTCTGCACAACCCGCGCCGTCTGCACCAGTACGTCTGGATGCCACGTCCATGTAACGGACCGCACCGGGCGGGGATTCCCAAGGGACTCCTATGGCTCCCCAAAGTGAACGTTTGCCCAGGTGACGGGCTTACTGTTGCAGGTGGGGGCGGATGGACGGGCCAGGCTGCCGGGACGAGTGACAGCAGCGGACGACACAAGGGGCAAGGCGCATGAGCATCATGGGGAAGTCGGTTGCGGGCGAGGCGGTTGCGACCGTTGATGTGGACCGCAGTGATCCGCAGTACCGGGCATGGCTGAAAGAGGCCGTGCGCAAAGTCCAGGCGGATGCGAACCGTTCCGCGGACACGCATCTGCTGCGATTCCCGCTGCCCGAGGAGTGGGGCATCGACCTCTACCTCAAGGACGAGTCCACCCACCCGACCGGCAGCCTCAAGCACCGCCTGGCCCGCTCGCTGTTCCTGTACGGCCTGTGCAACGGCTGGATCAGACCCGCAAAGCCGGTCATCGAGGCATCCAGCGGATCGACCGCCGTCTCCGAGGCGTACTTCGCCAAGCTGATCGGGGTCCCCTTCATCGCGGTGATGCCGCGTACCACGAGCGCGGAGAAGTGCCGCCTGATCGAATTCCACGGCGGCCAGTGCCACTTCGTCGACGACTCCCGGAAGCTGTACGAGGAATCGGCCGCGCTCGCGGAGCGCACCGGCGGCCACTACATGGACCAGTTCACCTACGCCGAGCGGGCCACCGACTGGCGCGGCAACAACAACATCGCCGAATCGATGTACCAACAACTGCGGCTCGAGCGGTACCCGGAGCCCGCCTGGATCGTCGCGACGGCCGGTACCGGCGGCACATCGGCGACCATCGCACGCTACGTGCACTACATGCAGTTCGACACCCGCATCTGCGTGCCGGACCCGGAGAACTCCTGCTTCTTCGACGGCTGGACCCACGGCGATCCGTTCGCCACCAGCGACTGCGGCTCCCGGATAGAGGGCATCGGCCGGCCCCGTATGGAGCCGAGCTTCGTGCCCGGGGCGATCGACCGGATGATGAAGGTGCCGGATGCGGCGAGCGTTGCCGCCGTACGCGCCCTGGAAACGGCGATCGGCCGCAAGGCGGGCGGTTCCACCGGCACCGGGCTGTGGAGCGCGCTGAAGATCGTCGGCGAAATGGTGGCGGCCGGGGAGCGGGGGAGCGTGGTCACCCTGCTCTGCGACCCGGGCGACCGCTATCTCGACAAGTACTACTCCGACGAATGGCTGGCCGAGCAGGGCCTGGACATCCGGCCGTACGCGGCGGCGATCGACCGGTTCCTCTCGAGCGGCGAGTGGGCCTGCTGACCGGGCGGCCCTGTGCGCGCGTCAGGGCGTGGCGGCCCTGGTCAGCCGGCGGTCCAGATTGCGTACGGCATCCTTGAAGGCGCGGCCCAGTCCGGTCCGCCCCAGCCGCAGTGCGATCCGCAGCGGTGCGATCCCGTCGACGGCGAAGGTCCACTGCACCCGGCTGCCGGTCGCGGTCGGCGTGATCCGCCACTCCTCCAACAGGGCCCGTAGACCGGGGGCGTTGGTCGCGTCCACGCGATACGCATAGCGGGCGCCGGGCTCCCTGGCCATGATCCGCTCGGTGAACACCGTGCCGCCCCTGAGCCTGACTTCGCGGCCCGCGCCCTCATCGGTGGGCCGGGCCGCGGTCACGGCGGTGAACCACGTCGGCCAGGTGGCGACATCGTCGGCGAGTGCCGCGTACACGGCCGAGGGGGAAGCCGTCACCTCGGCCGAGAAGACCAGCCGCACCGGTGCGGTCTCGACGAAGTCCAGCTCAACGGGGCGCAGTCGGCGTGCCATGGGTCCGTACCTCCAGCGGTTGCGAAGGGTGGAGCGGGCCCGCACACCCTATCCGGCGGTCCGTCAGCTGTCCGTCCCTGCTCCGTCATACCGCCGGACCGCGGGTCAGAAGTCCGTCGAGTGCGCGGCCGAACACGGCGCGGCCCACCCGAGCGACCAGGGGATCGAGCAACCGTGGCAGCGGGCGGATCCGCAGCTCCTCCGTCCACACGACCACCGAACCCCGGCCTGCGGACAGTACTTCGATCTCCGCCCAGCCGAGGATCACACGGCCGCGCTTCTCCAGTCGACAGACCCCGGCCCGGCCCGGCGCGGGCGGCTCCCACCGGACGACCTCCATCGGGTCGTCGAAACCCCGGCGCCCGATCGCGCTGCGGGCCACGAACGCCGTGCCCACGCCGAGGGGCGCCGGCGTCGTCACCGTGATGGACGTGAGCGGCACCTGGGCGGCATGCGCGGGCCAGTCCGTGACCCGACGCCAGCACACGTCGGCCGGCAGATGGGTGGCCCGGGTGATCCGGAAAGGCGTCATGCCGCGGTCCCGGCCTCAGCCGTCCTGGCGGTCGGCGGCCTCGGCCCGGCCCGCCACCACCAGCTCCGGCAGATGCTCCGCCATCTCCTCGCGGGCCGCCTCCGGCAGGCCGGCGTCGGTCACCAGGGTGTCCATGTCCGAGAGCTGCGCGAACGAACTCAGTCCCACCGTGCCCCACTTGGTGTGATCGGCAAGCACAACCACCCGCCGCGCGGCCTGGACGAACCGCCGGTTCGTCTCCGCCTCCGCGAGATTGGGCGTGGACAGACCCGCTTCCACCGAGATGCCGTGCACCCCGATGAACAGTATGTCGAAGTGGAGTGAGCGGATCGCCTGATCGGCCACCGGGCCCACCAGTGAGTCCGACGGCGTACGCACCCCTCCGGTGAGCACCACGGTAGCGGCACCGGGCCGCGGACCGCCCGTCGGGCCCGCCCGCAGCGCCGCATGGAAGACATCGGCGACCCGTACCGAGTTGGTGACCACCGTCAGGTCCGGCACCTCCAGGAGGTGGTGCGCCAGCGCGAAGGTCGTGGTGCCGCCGGACAGGGCGATCGCGCTGCCGGGCACCGCCAACTGCGCGGCCACCCGCGCGATGTCCTCCTTGGCGCTCAGTTCCAGTGCCGACTTCGCCTCGAAGCCCGGCTCATGCGTGCTCGCCTCGACAACCGGCACCGCTCCGCCGTGAACCTTCTCGAGGACCCCCTGCCGGGCCAGGGCGTCCAGGTCCCGGCGCACGGTCATGTCGGAGACGCTCAGCTTGCGGGTGAGTTCGTTGACCCGCACCCCGCCGCGCCTGCGCACCTCGTCCAGGATCAGCGCACGCCGCTGTTCCGCGAGCAGGTTCTGGTTGTCGGTCACCGCCGGGCCGGTCCTTCCCTGTCGTCGCCGTACCTCGTCGTACAACGCCTGTGGCCAAGGCACCCCATCCTCGCACGGGGCCCCGCGGCGCGGGCTCGGGGAGATTCCGTGAGAGCCGTGCGGCGAACCGGCACGATCCGGGATTCTGGTCACGAACCGCGCACGGCTGCGCACCGGCCGATCCTCCATGGAGAGAGCGAGTCACGAAGTGTCCCCAGACACTGAGGTGTCCCCCGGCATCGGGGCAGAGCACTGCGGAGTACCAGCACTTGAGTTGCTGGTCCACGGTGTCGGCGGTGCCACCCCCCAGGACATGCTCCACGATCCCCGTACGGTACGGATCACCGGTGACGAGAAGGCGGCCGTGTACCGGCGCACCGACGACGCCGAGGCGGAACGTCACCCGCAGGCGTTCCGGGAGCGGCCCGTCCCGGAGGCGTACTGCTGGTCCAACCTCACCTCGGGCAACGGCGCCCGCGCCCTGTGGCTGCTGCTGCTCCCGTTCATGGTGGCCAACCTCGCGCACTGGATGCGCCCCAGGGCAACGGGACGCCGCAGGACCACCCGGCTGTACGGAGTACTGGTGCGCCTGGTGGCGCTCAGCCTCACCGTGCTGCTGACGGCTGCCGCCTGCGAGGTGGCACTCGACCTGGTGGCCTGGCAGTGCGCGGGCTCGCCCGACTGCAGCGGTGAGAGGTCCTGGCTCGGGTTCATGTCGAGTGCCCAGGGCGGCTGGTGGTCGCAGCCCGGGCGGCGCCTCGCCCTCGCCGCGGCCGTACCCACCGCGCTGGTGGGACTGCTGTGGTACCTCTCCCGGCGCACCTGGACCGCGTACGAATCCCAGCGCCCGCCGACGGGCGACGAGGGCCGGGACGACGCGGGCCACGACGACGACGGCCACGACGACGACGGCCGCGATGCGTCGCCCTGCGAGGACGGGGACGATGCCGAGGGCGCCGTGCCCTCGGCGGGCGCCGAAGACACCGACGCCGTTGCGAAGCCGGTCGTACGGCACGCGCTCGGACGGCCCGGCTTCTGGTACGGACGCCGGCTCGTCGCCCGGCTGCGTGCCGCGCACACCGCCGCCGGCCTTCTGAGCGTCGCCGCCGCGGTCGCCGGAGCCGCTGCCCGCCACGACCGCGGAGCCGACGACACCCTGCTGGAACTGTGCGGCCGGCTGCTCGAGGGAGCCCTCGCCGTCGCCGGTCTCGCCGTGGTGTGGGTGGTGCTGCGCAGAGGCCGCTGTGAGAAGCGGCTCGACGCGCGCCTCGACAAGGCCGCGGTCCGCTGTCTGCCAGGCACCGCCATCGCCCTGCTCGCCCTGTCCGTGCTCTACGCCTCCTGGTCGCGCCCCGGCTGGGCATCGAGCGGCACTCTCCCCGGTGACGTCACCTTCCGCGTCATCGCCCTCGCCCAAGGCGCACTTGTCGTCGCCCTCGCCGTCGCCGCAGGGGCGCTCCATCGCCGCGCACACCACCAGCGCGCCGCGATGCGCGGTCTCGGCGGCCCCGCGGTCGCCATGCTCGCCTGCGCACTCGGCGGTGTGATGACCGGCGGGGTCGCACAGCGGGTCGCGGACTGGCTGGACGGCCCCGGAACCCCCGGGATGGACGATCAGGGCGCCATTCCCGGCCCCCCGGTGCTGCTCAGCTGGCAGGCATCCGTCATCCCGGTCCTGCTCCTCGTGCTGCTCGTACCCGCAGTCGTACTCGCCGTCCGCACCTGGCTCACCGCCCGCGGCCTCGCCGGGACCGTCGAGTCGGAGTACGGGGAGGGCCGCCCGGACACGGTCCGTACGCGCAGAATCGCGGGCACACGCGCCCGTGCCGCGCTCACCGACGTCGCTCCGATCCTCGTCGGCATCGTCTCCGGCGCCACGCTGCTGCTCGGCGCGGGCGCGGTCGGCGGGGCCTGGGTGAGCGGGGAAGTACCGGGCCGGGCCTTCCACGACGACGGCTCGATCGCCGAGTCCGCCGCCGAGACCGCGCAGGCGCTGGGCTCCTGGCTGATCGGCTTCGGCTTCATACTGTTCGTCACCATGGGCCGCCGCGCCTACCGGGACGCGTCCGCCCGGCGCACCATCGGCATCCTCTGGGACGTGGGCACCTTCTGGCCGCGCGCCGCCCACCCCTTCGCGCCGCCCTGCTACGCCGAGCGCGCAGTACCCGATCTCACCTGGCGCATGTGCACCTGGACGGAACGCACCGGGGGCCGGCTCGTCATCTCGGGCCACTCACAGGGCAGTGTGCTTGCCGCGGCCGCCGTGTGGCAGCTGCCCGCCGCCACCCGCCGCCGCGTGGCGTTACTGACCTATGGGTCGCCGCTCGAGCGGCTGTACGGACGCTGGTTCCCGGCCTACTTCGGGCCGGCCGCCCTGAGTGAGCTGCGCAGCGAGGTGGACTGTTGGCGCAATCTGTACCGGCGCACCGATCCGATCGGCGGGCCCGTACTGGTCCCCGCCGAGGGGCACCACCGGGAAGTCGACCGCGAGGTGCTCAAGGACCCGCTGGTGTACGGGCGTTCGGACCGCTACCCGCTGCCCGAGCCGATCCTCGGGCACTCCGACTACCAGGCGGACCCCGCGTTCGCGGCGGAACGTTGCGAGCTGCTGGAGCGCCTCGGCCCCGTCGTTCCCCGGCAGAATCAAGGAAGCTCGGGCAGATCCTCCGGGTAGAGCAGGGTCAGGTCGTCGGTGCTCGCTTCCGCAAGTTCGGCGACCCTGCCCGCATGCCGCTCGACCATCGACTCGAACGTCTGTCGCGCGGTGCGGCCGTTGCCGAACGCAGGCCCCTTGGGCAGCTCGGTGAAGTACTTCAGCAGGGCCTCGGCCGTCCCCGGGGCCAGCCGGTACTCGTGGTCCTCGGCCTGCTGCTCGACAATCCGCAGCAGTTCGTCGGGAACGTAGTCCTGGAAAGTGATGGTCCGTGAGAAACGGGACGCCACACCGGGGTTGACCGACAGGAACCGCTCCATCTCCGCGGTGTAGCCGGCGACGATCACCACGACGGCCTCGCGATGGTCCTCCATCAGCTTCACCAGCGTGTCGATGGCCTCCTTGCCGAAGTCCCGCCCGGAGTCCTCGGGGGACAGGGCGTACGCCTCGTCGATGAACAGCACACCCCCGCGCGCACGGTCGAAGGCCTCCTGGGTGCGGATCGCGGTGGACCCGATGTGCTCGCCGACCAGGTCCACCCGGGACACCTCGACGAGATGGCCGCGCTCCAGTACCCCGAGCGAGGCCAGGATCTCGCCGTACAGCCGTGCGACGGTCGTCTTGCCGGTTCCGGGCGAGCCGGTGAAGACGAGATGGCGGCGTACGGAGGCGGCCTTGAGCCCTGCCTCCTGGCGTCGCCTGCCCACCTCGATCATGTTGGTGAGGGTGCGGACCTCGCGTTTGACGCTGTCCAGGCCCACGAGCGCGTCCAGTTCGCCGAGGACCGCGCCCGAGCTGCGGGCGGGATCGGCCGGCGCAGCCTCGGGCGCCGGGGCAGGCGCACGCGGCCCGGGCACCGCGGACAGCAGACCAGGAGACTGCGTCGCGGTCAGCACGGGCGGGGTGGCCGGTACGGCCGTTGCCCGTACGGCGCTCTCGTCGCTGGTGCAGTCCTCGATCAGGGGACCGTCGTCCTCCCCGAACTCGTAACCGCCGCGCGCGCACCGCTCGGTGCGGCAGCGGCTCAGCGTCGTACGGCAGCCGTCCATCACATGGAAGCCGTAGCCGCCGCTGCCCGTCACCCGGCAGCCGCGGAAGGTGCCGCGGCCCTCGGCCGACACATAGAAGCCGGCCTCGACGGGCCCGGTGACCGTGCAGCGCTCGATCAGTGGATCCGCGCCCTTGGTGACGATCACTCCGGTCTGTGCCGCGTCGATGGTGCAGCCGTTCAGCGTGCCGCCGCTGCCGTGGTCGCGGAACCAGGCCCCGGTGGAGACTTCGCGGATCCGGCAGTCGTCGAGCTGCGCGGTCGCGCCGTCGCTCACCGACACAGCCGTGTTGCGGACCTGGGAGATGTCGCTGTCGACGACGTCGGCGCGCGATCCGCGGTCCAGGACGAACAGGGCGTCGGGGACGTCGTGCACCCGGCAGGAGTCGAGCACGGCGGTAGCGCCGTCGCTGACCCAGACGGCCGGATAGTCCCCCGTACTGTCGTGGATCTCGCACTGGTTGGCGTCCACCCGGGTGCCCGGGTCCCATACGGACAGGCCGTTGCGCCCGAAGCGGCGCACCGTGGAGCGGGTGAGAGTGAGCACCGAGCGCGAGCGCAGATCGATCCCGTTCTCCGGCACATCGTGGATGTCGCAGTCGGAGAGCGTCAGCACGGCGTCGGTGTCCAGCGTGACGCCGTCGCCCGAGGTGCGGTGGACGGAGGAGTCGGTGAGATGGGCCGCGGCGCGCGCGGCGATCTGCAGGCCGGTGCCCTTGATCTCGTACACCTCGCAGCCGATGGCCTCGAGTCCGGTGCCCTCGCCGGTGACGGACAGGCCCGCGCCCGACGCGTGGTGCACCCGGCAGCGCTCCAGGCGCGGATGGGCCCCGCCGCGCACCGAGACCCCCGACTGTCCGGCCGCGACCACCTCGCACTCCTCGAACACACCGCCCGCGCCGTCCAGTACGCCGATGCCGACGCCCGCCGGATTGTCCACGGTGCAGCGGCGTACGGTCGGTCGTGCCGCGCCGCGCACCTCGATGCCCGCGGCGGAGCGGGTGACGATCCGCAGATCGATCAGTTCGGGGGTGCCGTCCTCGACGAGCAGGGCAGGCGCGGACGTGTCCTGGCCCTCCACATGCAGGTCCTGGACGGTCGCGGAGGCACGCACGGTCAGCGGCACCCCGTCCACGGGCGCGATCCGTACCGAACCCACCGAACCCTCGGCGCCACGCAGGGTCACCGCCCGCTGGACGACGAGGTTCTCGCGGTACGTACCCGGTGCCACGGTGAGGATGTCGCCGTCGCCGGCAGCCTCCAGGGCAGCGGCGAGAGACGCGTACTCGCCCGTGCGGCGCCGCCACCGCGATGTGCCGGTGTGCGTCACCTGGACCGTGCCCTGTGCCATCGTGCTGCTCTGCCCCCACCTCGTGCTTCGTGCACCATCGCGTCGCTGAGGGGACGCCTCCCCGATGCCCCCGGAGGGGGTCGCACCACCGTAGCGCGCGCGGGCCGAAGGAGTTGACGAGATGGGGTCGGTCAGCTGCCCGCGCCCGTAAGTCCCCAGTCGGGCCCCGCCGCGGCCCAGGCCCGCTCCAGGTCGGCGAGTCTGCGTCGTACCAGCCTCCATACCACCAGCCGTCTGGTGCATTCCACGAGTACACCCGTGGCCAGCGCGGCGCCCGCCCCGGCGAAGAAGGCATGCACCCGCGCGGCCGTGTCGTCCATCGGGCGGTGGACGACACGGCCGAAGCGGTCGGTCCACAGGGTCACGGTGTCGCCCGGGCGGATCCTGCGCAACGCCGTGCTGACCGTGCCGGTGTGCCGACTGCCGTCGGGGGCCGTCCACTTCGCCACGACCTGTCTGCGGGGATCGTCGGCGCCGCCGGTCTCGGGGTCGTAGGACGAGGGCCGGGGAGAAGGGGCCGGCCGTACCACCGTGGCCGTCGTCGCGTGCCGCTGCTGGCGCTGGACGCGCACCGACTGGCGCAGCGCCTCGTCGCTCAGCGATCCGGTGATCCAGCCGGCGGCGGGGGCGGCGGTGACGAGGAGCAGCACAGCGACGAGCGCGGCCCACGCTTCGACGAGATCGGTGTTCCGCCGCAGGGGATTGTGCCGCCAGCGCCAGACTCCCACCGCTGCTCGCACGGTCCGTCGCCCCCTTCCGTGTCCGTTCCGTGATAGCCCGGAGCGCCACTGCTCACGCGCGGGTCGCACGAAGAGAGAGGAACGTCACCCTCGCGCGGCCCCTCGGCATCGAGGTGTCCGCGCATCACGTCCAACGCGCCTGCCGGCGTCCGGGGTTCCCGCGGCCCGGGTGCACGACCGGCGCGTCGGGGGCGTGCACAGTGCGCGGGCGGATGATCCGGATGAGCGGCGCTCGTCGCCCTCACGCGTTGTGGCCGACCGGTCAGGGCGCGGCAGGCTCGCCTTCGAGCACGGTGACCGCATCGCCCCGTCGGATCCGGCCGGTCCGCTCCGGGATCAGGTACTGCCCGAAGGCGAGCCGGTCGCCGATGCGGCGATGGCGCGCGAGAGTGCGCAGCGGCTCCTTGCCGCGCTCGGCGGTGCGCTGGTCGGTCGTGGTGATCACGCAGCGGCCGCAGGGCTTGATCACCCGGAAGACGACCTCGCCGATCGCGATGCGCCGCCAGCCGTCCTCGGCCCAGGGAGCCGTGCCCGCCACCACGGCGTTCGGCCGGAACCGGGTCATGGGCAGCGGCCCCTCGTCGGCGTGGTCTCCCTGTGCGATGAGGGAGTTGAGCGCGTCGAGCGAGGTGAGGGTGGTCAGGAGCAGCGGGGACGAGTCGCCGAAGTGGACCGTCTGCCCGTCCCGGCCGTACACGGGGTCCATCGGACGCCGGACGGCGGGATCGTCGAGATGGACCAGCCGGACCTCCGTACCGAGATACGCACTGAACCAGGCGTCGACGGGCCCGCCCGCCGCAACCGCTTCGACCTTGTCCCCGAAGATGTCCATGATCATCGTGCCCCGCGGCTCGGGGACGTCGACGGTCAGTGGATCCCGGCCGGGAGCGGTCAGCCGGATCCCGCCGTCGGGCAACGGCTCGGCACACGCCATTGCCAGCAGCGGATGCCTGCGTTGCGTGACGACCGTGGCCGAGGCGTCGACCAGTGCCCAACGGCGGTCCCCGGCAAGTCCCCACGGCTCCACGACCGCCTCGCCGGGTGCGGATCCGGCCAGTGACTTGACCGGGTGGACATGAACGGAATGCAGCACGGACTCGGACATGGGCCCATCGTGACAGCCGGCACCGACAACAGGTCGGACAGGCCGGCCCGGTCTGTCCGACCAGCCAGTCCGGGCGACCGTCCGGCAGCTCCGATGCGTCAGTATCCCCGGCCCTGGTAGGGGCGGTTGTACGGATCCTCGTAGGGCGCGGGTGCCGGAGCGGGCCGGGCCGCCGCGGGCCGCATGGCCTCGTAACCGGTGGGGACGGGCCGCGACTGCGGTTGCGACTGGTACTGCGTGGCCGCATAGCCGCGCGGGGCCATGGCCTGCTGCGGGATGTACGGCGCGGGCGCCTGCTGGAGCGGGACGTGCTGTTGCATGGGCTGCGGGTAGCCGTACGCCGGAGCGGAGGGCGCCGCCGGAAGGGCGGGGAGCGCCGCAGGGAGCGCCGGCAGGTAATAGCTGTTGCCGGTGTCATAGGCGGCAGGCACTCGGATCGGGGCGATCTGAGGCGTGCCCCGCTCCGCGACCAGGGAGTCGTAGATCGGGGTGTCGGGGAACGACGGCGCGGAGTAGTAACCGCCGCCATAGGTGGAGCGGGGGGAGGTCATGGCACATAAGTTAAGCCCACGATGTGCTGGTTGGGGAGCCCGATAAGAGGGTTGTTTCAGCGGTTGTGTGTGGCTGGAGATCCCCAATGTGAGCGAATCTGGCAAAAACGGTCGTCCCGCAGTGCGTGGATCCTGTAAAGGACAAGCTGAGAGTGGGTTACCCACGGGTCGGTGGGTCGCCGGGGGCGTGGGGGCAATAGGTTGACGCCGAATGAATTTCCGCGCACCGCGACTCGCGATGGGGGCGAGCATGTCCATGCTTAAAGGAGCCAATACTCCGGTGCCGGCGCAGCGCGTTCGCGTCGAATGGGGATGGCGGGCGGGACCGGGGGCGCCGGACGTCGACGCCTCGGCCCTCCTGTTGGCATCCGGCAAGGTCCGCTCGGACGCGGACTTCGTCTTCTACAACCAGCCCGACCACGCCTCCGGCGCCGTACGGCACGAGGGGAAGCAGACCGCGGCGGGCGCTGTGACCGACACCGTGACGGTCGATCTCACCCGCGTGGAGAGCGCGGTCGAGACGATCGTGCTCGCCGCATCGGCGGACGGCGGCACCTTCGGGCAGGTGCCCGGGCTGCACATCCGGGTGCTCGACGCGGGCTCCGGCGCCGAGATCGCGCGGTACGAAAGTGCCGACGCGACGGTCGAGACGGCGTTCGTCCTGGGCGAGCTCTACCGGCGACAGGGTGCCTGGAAGTTCCGCGCGGTGGGCCAGGGCTACGACACCGGACTCCAGGGCCTCGCGACCGACTTCGGCATCACCGTCGACGAGCCGCAGCACGCGCCGGTGCCGCCGCCCGTGGCCCCCGTCGCCGCCGCGGCGCCGCTCGCACCCCCGCCACCGCCCACGACTGCCCCGGCCGCCCCGTCCGCGCCCGTACGCCTCACCAAGGTCACCCTGACCAAGGAGACCCCGTCCGTCTCCCTCACCAAGCAGGGCGGCACCTCCGGCGCGATGCGTGTCAACCTCAGCTGGCAGGTGCGCAAGCAGTTCCAGGGGTGGGGAGCCAAGCTGGGCCGAGCCGTCGCCCTGCACGGCGATCTCGACCTGGACCTGTGCGCCCTGTTCGAGCTGACCGACGGCCGCAAGGGCGTCGTCCAGGCGCTCGGCAACGCCTTCGGCGCGCTCCACCAGCCCCCGTACATCCACCTCGACGGCGACGATCGCACCGGCGGTACGCCCGGCGAGAACCTCACCGTCAACCTCGACCACAAGAACGAGATCCGCCGCGTCGTCATCTTCGTGACCATCTATGCCGGAGCCCGCAGCTTCGCCGATCTGGATGCCACGGTGACACTGCAGCCGCAGCACGGCGCGGCCATCGACTTCTCTCTCGGCGAGTGCACCGTGCCCTCGACCGTCTGCGCGCTCGCGCTGATCACCAACACCGGCTCCGACCTCGTCGTGCAGCGTGAGGCCCGCTTCCTCGTTCCCGAGCGCGGTGTGAGCCCGCAGCGCACCATCGACCACGCGTACGGCTGGGGCATGAACTGGACGCCCGGCAGGAAGTGAGAGACCGGCGCCCGTTGTGTCAGCGGTCGGGCGCGGCCTCGGGACGTGCGTAGGTACGTCCCTTCCAGGCCGCGCCCCTGCCCCGGTAGTGCTGCACCGCCGAGTCGACGGTCATCAGCAGATACAGCGCGGCGGTGAACGGCAGTGCCGGGGCCAGCAGCAGCGGCTGCCGGTAGTAGCGCAGCATCGGCAGATATGTACCCGTCATCACCGCCCACGCCAGACCCCCGGCCCAGGCCGCCGCCGCGTCGCCGGTGGCCACAGCGGTGAACAGCGCCACGGGCGGGGCGAGATACACCAGCGCCAGCCCCGCCACCGTCCCGACGAGCAGCAGGACACTGTGGCGCAGCTGGGCGTAGGCACAGCGGGAGACCATCCGCCACAGATCGCCGAACCGTGGATAGGGACGCACGCTGTCCACGCGGTCCGCGAGCCCCAGCCAGATCCGGCCGCCCGAGCGCTGCACCGCACGCGCCAGCGAGACATCGTCGATCACGGCCCGGCGGATCGAGCACGGGATGTCCGCCCGCCGCGCGCTCTCGGCACGCAGCAGCACACAGCCGCCGGCCGCGGCCGCCGTCCGTGCCCCGGCGCTGTTGATCCACCGGAATGGATACAGCTGCGAGAAGAAGTAGACGAAGGCGGGCACCACCAGCCGCTCCCAGCCGCTCACCACCCTCAGCCGCGCCATCTGCGAGACGACATCCAGACCGTTCGCATGGGCGGCGGCGACCAACTCGCGCAGACTGTCGGGCCGGTGGGCGATGTCGGCGTCGGTCAGCAGCAGATACGCCGGATCGCGCGCACCGGCCAGGGCCATGCCGTGCCGCAGCGCCCACAACTTCCCCGTCCACCCGGGCTCGGGCTCACCAGGGGCCGCGACCCTCAGCGGCAGCCCGCCGTGCCGCTCGGACAGCGCCCGCGCCACCTCCCCGGTGCCGTCACTGCTCCCGTCGTCGACGAACACGATCTCCGCCCGCCCCGGGTAGTCCTGCGCAAGCAGGGACGGCAGACTCAGCGGCAGCACGTCGGCCTCGTCCCTGGCGGGCACCACGACGGCGACATCCGGCCAGACCGCGGGGGTCTCACGGCGCGGCAGCCGCTGGTCGGTACGCCAGAAGAAGCCCTGCCCGAGCAGCAGCCACCCCCAAGCACCCAGCGATGCCACGGCGATCCAAGCAACGGAGCTCATTCGCCGCAGTCTGCACCACGGCGGCCGGGCCGCGAGGGCGGTCGACTATGGTGACCGGGTGAAGATCGCGCTCATGGACTCCGGAATCGGCCTGCTCGCGGCCGCCGCCGCGGTACGCCGGCTGCGGCCCGACGCCGGTCTGGTGCTCTCCTCCGACCCCGACGGCATGCCCTGGGGCCCCCGTACGGCCGATGGCATCACCGAGCGCGCGCTCGCCGTGGCCAGGGCCGCGGCCGTCCACGGCCCCGACGCCCTGATCGTCGCCTGCAACACCGCCTCGGTGCACGCGCTGGCCGCCCTGCGCGCGGAGCTGGAGCCCGGGATCCCCGTCATCGGCACGGTTCCGGCGATCAAGCCGGCCGCGGCCGGCGGCGGTCCCGTCGCCATCTGGGCCACTCCCGCCACCACCGGCAGCCCCTACCAGCGCGGGCTGATCCGCGACTTCGCCGACTCCGTCGACGTCACGGAGGTCCCCTGCCCCGGACTCGCGGACGCCGTCCAGCATGCTGACGAGGACGCCATCGACCGGACGGTGGCCGCCGCTGCCGCGCTCACTCCCACCGGGGTCAGGGCCGTCGTCCTGGGCTGCACGCACTACGAGCTGGTTGCCGACCGTATCCGGGCAGCACTCCAGCGGCCCGACCTTCCGCCCGTCGTCCTGCACGGTTCGGCCGGCGCGGTCGCCGCCCAGGCACTGCGCCGTATCGGCCAGTCGCCCGCCCCCGAAGCGGAACCGAGCAACGCGCTGACGGTGCTGCTCAGCGGACGGGAGTGCGCACTGCCGGGACCCGCGCTGCGCTACGCCGAAGGCCGTCTGCTCCAGGCTGTCAGTCCAGCCCACTGACCCCTCCCGCGACGGGATCCGGAATCCGCCGCCGGTGACACGGACCACTGCTGGACAATCGGATGGTGGGTACTCTCCTAGACATGAGGGACCACTCCCACCATGAGGGGCATGGCTCAGAGCCCCTCCCTGATGTCTGGATCGGCCGCGCGACCAATCGCATGCAGTGGCTGCTCGCCGTGGCGGGCGCGGCCTGCCTCGCGCTCGGCGTCAAGCTGGCCGTCGACTCCAGCTGGGCCTCGGGTTTCGTAGCGTTGCTGATGTCCGTGATCGGCTGTGTGGCCGCAGGCCTGCTGATGCTCTACGGAACCCTCGCGTTCGTGCATGTGGCCGTCAAGGTCGACCAGGACGCCATGGAAGTGCGCTGCGGTCATATGGGCCTGCCGCGCCGCCGTATCCCGCTCACCCACGTGGCGGATGTCGAGGTCGTGTCCACCGTGACGCCGCGGCAGTGGGGCGGCTGGGGACACCGCTGGCGTCCGGAGCAGGGCACCGCCGTGATCGTACGACGTGGTGAGGGCATTCTCGTCACCCTGGGTGACGGCCGGACGTTCACAGTCACCGTCGACGACGCGGAGACCGCGGTACGGGTCATCCGGGAGCGAATGGGCAGGGCCGGGACCGGCAGGGGTACAGGCGCGGGCACCGGTACGCCGATAGGGGCCTGATCCCAGGGCGCCCACGGAAGGCGGCGCCTGCCACCGGCCGACACGGACGACTCCCCGGCGCCTGCGGTGCTGTCGGCGTCCGCCGGTCGCCTCCATGGGCCGGCCCCGTCAGCTCGGCTCCGGTCCGCGTCATCGCCGGCTCTCCGCGTCCGCGGGCCGCGCGCTGTCCGCCGCCACCCGGTCGGAGCAACCGTCACCCGTCGTACGCGCCGTCGCCAGCCCCGCGAGCAGACCCGCCCCCGCCGTCACGGGTGTGAAGCTCAGAGCATTGCCGACCGCGGCCAAGGCCGCGAGTCCGGTGAGCGCGGCGCCCGCACTGAGCACCAACGGGGTGGGACGGGGCGAGCGCCACAGACCGTGCAGCATCCAGCAGAACGCCGCCGCGAGCAGCGCCACCCCCACCACCCCCTGCTCGGCCGCCTGCTGCAGCGGCGCCGAGTGGGGTTTGCCGTCCGAGCCGAGCGACTGCTGCGCGGTAACGCTCAGTTCGCCGAATCGCTCCGGGCCGACTCCCCGTACCGGCTCCTGCGAGGCCAGTGCGACCGCGTCCTGCCACAGTGCCACCCGGTTGGGGGTGAGCGCCCCCTCCAAGGTGGCCATGAGCCCGTCCGGCAGGGCGTCCTCGGCCACACTCCACGACATGGCGACCACCAGGCCGCTCGCGGCGACGAGCCCCACGAGCGCGGCGGTGCGCCGGTGCATCCGGGCCGCCGCGAGCGAGCACAACAGGACACCGAGACACACCACCGCGCCGGGGAGCGACCCGATCGCCACGGCGACGCACGCCACGGCGATCGCCAGCATCCGCAAGGCGAGCCGCAGCCCGGCGGGCCGCGCCGACGACGCGGCGCAGCAGGCCGCGCCCGTGCCGAGCACCAGAAGCGAGGCGGTTGCTCCCGTGTGTCCGGGCTGGGTGGCCGCTCCGGCGGTGGCCCCGGGAATGCCCTGGCCGGAGGCGATCGCCAGGCCGAGTGCGCCGAGCGTCGCGACGGCAGCCGTTGCGACCGGCAGGACACTGGCGCAGATACGGCCGAAGGCGTATCCCGCCGCGACGGCGAACACGGCGAGCAGCACACCCTCGGGCCGGGCCTCGCGACCGGCGGCGCTGATCAGCGACCACATGGCGCAGCCGCCGAGGACGACGACGCCGGCGACGTCGGTCGCGCTGCCGCGCTCCCGCGCCGCGGACCGTGCCTCCCGTGCACCCATCGCGTCGCCCCCGCTTCCCCTCGGCCCCTGAATATGACGCGCCCCGCCGCGACCAGCGGTCGAACCGCGAGGACCGGCGCACACGGTAACGGCAGTCACAGCAGTTTGGGACGGTTATGCGCAGAAACGTTGCTTCAGTACGAAGGCACCGCGCTGCACCGCCCACAGCGCACCGCCGTAGACTCCGCCAGGTGAGCGCCACCATCACCTCCGTCGACACCACCCAGCCGGCCTCCGCCGGCCGACCGCTGCTGCTGCGGCGACTCGTACGGCCGGCTGCCGCCGCGCTGTCCGGTGTGCTGCTCTACCTCAGCTTCCCGCCCCGGCCCCTGTGGTGGCTGGCGCTGCCCGCCTTCGCGCTGCTCGGCTGGACCCTGCGGGGCCGGCGCCCGTGGGCCGCACTCGGCCTCGGCTACCTCACCGGCCTCGGGTTTCTGGTGCCGCTGCTGATCTGGACAGGCGAGGAGGTCGGCCCGGTGCCCTGGCTGGCACTGGCGGCCGTGGAGGCGCTGTTCGTAGCCGCCGCCTGCCTGGGAATCGCGCTGGTCTCCCGGCTGCCGGTGTGGCCGGTATGGGGAGCGGCCGTCTGGATCGCCGGCGAGGCCGCCCGCGCACGCGCGCCGTTCGGCGGCTTCCCCTGGGGCAAGATCGCCTTCGGACAGGCGGACGGATTCTTCCTGCCTCTCGCCGCGGTCGGCGGGACGCCCCTGCTGAGTTTCGCGGTCGTCCTGTGCGGCTTCGGTCTGTACGAGACCGTCCGCCGGCTGCTGGTACGCCGACGAACCGGCGAACTCCCGCTCAGGGCGGCGGCCGCCGCCCTGCTCTGCCTCCTCGTGCCCGTCGTGTCGGGCCTCGCCGCCCGGCCTCTCGTCGACGACTCCGCCGAGGACGGCACCGCGACCGTCGCCGCGATCCAGGGGAACGTGCCGCGCCTCGGATTCGACTTCAACGCCCAGCGCCGGGCCGTCCTCGACAACCACGCCCATCGGACCGAGGCGCTCGCCGACGATGTGTCGGCGGGCAAGGTGCCCCAGCCGGACTTTGTGCTGTGGCCGGAGAACTCCTCCGACCTCGACCCGTACCGCAACCCTGATGCCCGCCTGGTCATCGACGACGCGGTGAAGGCGATCGGCGTGCCCACCGTCGTCGGTGCGGTGGTCACCCCCGAGACCGGCAAGCTCCGCAACACCCTGATCGAGTGGGACCCGGCGCGCGGCCCCGTCGACACCTACGACAAGCGCCATGTCCAACCGTTCGGCGAGTACATCCCGCTGCGGCCCCTCGTACGGATCTTCAGCTCCGACGTCGACCGGGTGCGCCGCGACTTCGGGCCCGGGCACAAGGTCGGCGTGTTCGACCTCGCCGGCACCAAGGTCGGCCTGGTCACCTGCTACGAGGCCGCGTTCGACGACGCGGCACGCGACACCGTCACCCATGGCGCCCAGCTCATCTCCGTACCGAGCAACAACGCGACCTTCGGGCGCAGCGAGATGACCTACCAGCAGCTCGCGATGTCGCGGGTGCGAGCCGTGGAGCACAGCCGCCCCGTCGTCGTCCCCGTCACCAGCGGGGTCAGCGCGGTGATCATGCCGGACGGAAGGATCGTCCGGCAGACCAAGATGTTCACACCGGACGCCCTCGTCGCCGAGGTGCCGCTGCGGTCCTCGCTCACACCGGCCACGCGGCTCGGTGTCTGGCCCGAGGCGGCGCTGCTGCTGCTCGCGGCGGGAGCGCTGGGCACGATCACCCTCGGCGCCGTACGCGGCCGCAGGCAGCGCAACGCCGATCAGGGGGCCGTGGACGCCGGTTGAGGCCCGTTAGGGTCGACACCATGGGCACCCCTGACTTCATCCGACAGATCCGGGCCACGGCCGGCCGGCAGTTGCTGTTCCTGCCGGGCGTCAGCGCCGTGGTCTTCGACGACGCCGGACAGGTGCTGCTCGGTCGGCGCGCCGACACCGGGAAGTGGTCGGTCATCGGCGGGATTCCGGAGCCGGGGGAGGAGCCGGCCACGACGGCCGAGCGCGAGGTGTACGAGGAGACCGCCGTACGCTGCGTGGCGGAGCGCGTCGTGCTGGTGCAGGCGCTGCCCGAGCCGGTCGTCTATCCCAACGGTGACGAGTGCCAGTTCATGGACATCACCTTCCGCTGCCGGGCGGTGGGCGGCGTGGCCGGTGTCAACGACGACGAGTCTCTCGAAGTGGGCTGGTTCCCCGTGGACGCGCTGCCGGAGCTCACAACATTCTCGATCTTCCGGATCAAGCAGGCGCGGGCCGAGGGACCAGCATGGTTCCAACCCACCATCCAGCAGTGAAGTATGGGCGGTGACCACATCGGTCGGGGGATCATCGCTGCCTAGGGTGCCCTCATGACCGCGCCCACCGCTCCAGGCCCCGCACCCCACACCGTCACCCTCGACCTCGGCGGCAGAACCGCACTCGTCACCGGCGCCGCGGGCGGCATCGGCCGCGCCTGCGCGCTGCGGCTCGCGGCCGCGGGGGCGAAGGTCAGGGCCGTCGACCGGGACGCCGACGGGCTTGCCGCCCTGGCCAAGCAGACATCCGGCCTGGCGGGTGCCCTGGAACCTCAACTGCTGGATCTCACCGACCTGGAAGCGGCCGAGGCGGCCGCCGCCGGCGCGGACATCCTGGTCAACAACGCCGGGCTGCAACTGGTCCGGCCCATCGAGGAGTTCCCGCCGGACGTCTTCCACACCGTGCTCACCGTGATGCTGGAGGCGCCGTTCCGGATCATCCGGGGCGCGCTGCCGCACATGTACGCCCAGGGCTGGGGCCGGATCGTCAACATCTCGTCCGTGCACGGGCTGCGGGCCTCCGCCTACAAGTCCGCCTATGTGTCGGCCAAACACGGCCTCGAGGGGCTCTCCAAGACCGCCGCCCTCGAGGGGGCACCGCACGGGGTGACATCCGTCTGCGTCAACCCCGGCTATGTGCGTACCCCGCTGGTCGAGAAGCAGATCGCCGACCAGGCGGCCGCGCACTCCCTGCCGGAGGACCGGGTGCTCTCCGACGTCCTGCTCAAGGACTCCGCGATCAAGCGGCTCGTCGAACCGGAGGAGGTCGCCGAGGCGGTCCTCTACCTGTGCTCCCCGCAGGCCGCCTTCATCACCGGGACCTCCCTGGCCCTCGACGGCGGCTGGACCGCCCACTAGGCATGTCCCCGGATCAGGCCCGATTCGTTGTCCACAGGGCTGGTGCGACCGCCCGTACGGCAGGTAATCCTGTGTCCATGCCCCACGATCAAGCCTCCTACCTGGAGCTCCTCGCTCGCGGTGCCGCCGCGGAGGCGTACGACAGGCCTGGCCTGCTCGCCCGCGCGAGCGGCGCGGGCCCCGAGGCGCTGGCCGCGCTCGAGCACGCCAAGCAGCTCGCGCTGCGGGTGCGTGCCGAACTGGAGGGGCGGCGGCGCCGTGAGGCGGAGCTCTCCGCCCTCTTCGAGACCGCACACGACCTGGCGGGGCTTCGTGACCTGGACGCCGTGCTCCGGGCGATCGTGCAGCGCGCCCGCTCACTGCTGGGCACAGAGGTCGCGTATCTCAGCCTGAACGACCCGGCGGCCGGCGACACCTACATGCGGGTCACCGAAGGTTCGGTGTCGGCGCGCTTCCAGCAGGTGCGCCTCGGCATGGGGGAGGGACTCGGCGGCCTCGTCGCCCAGACCGCCCGCCCGTACGTCACCGACAGCTACTTCGACGACGCCCGGTTCGAGCACACCCGGACCATCGACGCGGCCGTCAGCGACGAGGGACTGGTCGCCATCCTCGGCGTACCGCTGATGCTGGGCAGCCAGGTCATCGGAGTCCTGTTCGCCGCGGATCGCCGCGCCCGGGTCTTCGAACGCGAACAGGTCGCTCTGCTCGCCTCGTTCGCCGCACACGCCGCCGTCGCCATCGACACCGCGAACCTGCTCGGCGAGACCCGGTCGGCCCTCGCCGAGCTGGAGCGGGCCAACGCCATCATCCAGGACCACAGCGGAGTGATAGAGCGGGCATCGGAGGTCCACGACCGGCTCACCGAGCTGGTGCTGCGCGGCGGCGGCGTCCACGATGTCGCCGCGGCCTTGTCCGAAGTCCTCCATGGGACCGTCGAGTTCACCGATATCGCGCCGCAGTCCACGAGCGCGGACGGCCATGCGAGCAGGCACGGCGACGACTGGGTCGCCGCGGTCTCGGCCGGCGGTGAGGTGTTCGGCGCGCTCGTGCTGCGCGGTCACCCCGACCTCGACCCGGTCGACCAGCGCACCCTGGAGCGCGCCGCCATGGTGACCTCGCTGCTGCTGCTCGCCCGTCGCTCCGCGCATGACGCCGAACAGCGTGTACGGGGCGAACTGCTCGACGACCTGCTGGATGCGCCCGAGCGTGACCCCAGGCTTCTGCGGGAACGGGCCGCCCGGCTGCGTGCCGACCTGGACGCTCCCCATGTGGTGCTCGCCGCCCGTATCGACGGGCCCGGCACGGACCCGGGCACCCGCGACGGAGGGGCAAGGGACGGTGGTGCCGGTGGTACCCGAGACCCAGGAGCCTCGGCGGCCAGGGAGACAGCGGACCGCCAGCGCCTGTGGTCCGCCGCCTCGCATCTGGCCGCCACCCGCTCGGGCCTCGCCGCTGCCAGAGACGGCGGCACGGTCCTGCTGCTGCCGCTCGGCCCCGGCGACACCCCGGCCGACCTCGCCCGTCAGACCGCGCGGCAACTGGGCGGCACACTACGGGAGTCGGTCACCGTGGGCGCCTCGTCCCCGGTGGCCTCCCCGGCCGACGATCCCGGCCCGATCGGGGGCGCGTACGCACAGGCCCGCCGCTGCCTGGACGCGTTGCGGCTGCTCGGGCGCTCCGGGCAGGGCGCGGCGGCACAGGACCTGGGTTTCCTCGGGCTGCTCCTCGCCGACCCCGGTGACATCGAAGGCTTTGTGCACCGCACGATCGGCGAGGTCGTCGACTACGACCGGCGCCGCGGCACCGACCTGGTCGGAACGCTCGACGCGTACTTCGCGAGCGGTATGAGCCCGGCGCGCACCAAGGACGATCTGCATGTCCATGTGAACACGGTGGCCCAGCGCCTGGAGCGGATCGGGCGACTGCTCGGGCCCACCTGGCAGTCGCCGGCCAGATCCCTCGAGATCCAGCTGGCGTTGCGGCTGCACGCGATGTCGGCGGCCGTCGAGCACTGAGCCACCACGAAGCCGGCGCGCGGCTGCGACCAGCCGTGCGTCAAGCCGCGCGGCCCCCCTCGGGCCGCGCGGTTCCTCGTAGCGGACGCCCACCGGGCAACTGGGCGCGGCAAACGCGAAGCCGCGCGGACCTCAGGCCCGCGCGGCTTCGCAACTCCGTACCGCCGTCACACCGTCAGGCGGTGCGTGCGTCCGCCGCAGCCTGGGCGGCAGGTGCGTCCCCGACCGCCCCCGGGTCCGTGGCGTCCACGGCATTGAGGTCCCGGTAACGGGTCTCCCGGGCACATCCGATGGCCACCACCGTGAGCAGTGCGGCGGCGATGACGTACAGGGCGATGGGCGTCGACGAGCCGTAGTCGGCGAGCAGCGCGGTCGCGATCAGCGGCGCGGGCGCCCCGGCCGCGACGGACGAGAACTGCGCGCCGATGGAGGCGCCGGAGTAGCGCATCCGGGTCGCGAACATCTCCGAGAAGAAGGCGGCCTGCGGCGCGTACATCGCCCCGTGCAGCACCAGGCCCACGGTGACGGCGAGCAGCAGCGATCCGAAGGACGCCCGGTCGATGAGCGCGAAGAACGGGAACATCCACGCACCGACCCCGATCGCGCCGATCAGATACACCGGCCTGCGCCCGATGCGGTCCGAGAGCGCGCCCCACAGCGGAATGACCGCGAAGTGCACGGCCGAGGCGATGAGTACGGCGTTGAGCGCGGTCTGCTTGCTCATCTCCACGGCGGTGGTGGCGTAGACGAGGATGAACGCGGTGATCACGTAGTAGCTGATGTTCTCCGCCATGCGCGCGCCCATGGCGATGAGCACATCGCGCCAGTGGTGCCGCAGCACGGCGACGAGCGGCATCTTCTCCACCTGGCCGGCGGCCGCCTTGCGCTCCTCGGCCTGTGCCAGAGCCGCCTTGAAGACCGGCGATTCATCGACAGAGAGACGAATCCACAGGCCGACGATGACCAGTACTCCGGAGAGCAGGAAGGGAACGCGCCAGCCCCACGAGGTGAACGCGGCGTCGGACAGCAGCGCGGTGAGCGCCGAGAGCACACCTGTGGCGAGCAACTGCCCGGCCGGCGCCCCCGTTTGCGGCCAAGAGGCCCAGAACCCGCGGCGCTCGGCATCCCCGTGCTCGGACACCAGCAGGACCGCCCCGCCCCACTCGCCGCCGAGCGCGAACCCCTGCACCAGCCGCAGCACGGTCAGCAGCACCGGCGCGGCGCTCCCGACGGTGGCGTGCGTGGGCAGCAGGCCGATCGCGAACGTGGCGCCACCCATCAGAAGCAGGCTGAGCACCAGCAACTTCTTACGGCCGAGCCGGTCGCCGTAGTGCCCGAACACCAACGCCCCGAGCGGCCGGGCGGCGAAGCCGACAGCGTAGGTGAGGAACGAGAGCAGCGTTCCGACGAGCGGGTCGGAGTCCGGGAAGAAAAGCTTGTTGAAGACCAGCGCGGCGGCCGATCCGTAGAGGAAGAAGTCGTACCACTCGATGGTGGTCCCGATGAGGCTTGCGGCGACGATGCGCTTGAGTGAACTGGGAGCTGCTGGACCTGGTGGAGCGGTTGCGGGGGCGGCCATGAACACCACTTCCGGACAGTTGGCGGGGACGTTTCCGTGTCGCCACACCGTAGAAACACGCAGGTCAGTGGCACATGTGGTGGGACACCATACTTCAGCCGCCTGCTGTGCATGCAGCCACTATGCGAGGCGCATGGGCGCCGGTTGGGGCTCGAATTGGAGCGCGGAGTGCGCCTGTCAGAGCCGCGTAATGCGGCATGGTTCGGTGGTGCCCGGTGCTCACTCCCATGCTGTTCGGTGGTGACCTGAAACCCCACGTCAGCACCCCTGATCACCTGTCCCGTACCTGGCCGGTGACGGTGGCAGCCTCGTGACTCCGCGGTGCCGCGCGGTGGACAACGTCGGGCTGATGAGCCGAGGGAGGACAATCAACGCAACCAGGGTGAGTCCGGCGGGGTAGCGTGGCGATCATGGTGGACTGGGATATTCGGCCGGCGTCGGTGGCGGACGTCGAGGCGGTGGCCGAGTTGCGTGCCCTGGTGCTGCGGGATGACCTGGAGCGGCTCGGTCGGTATGACGAGCAGCGGGTGCGGCAGCGGCTGAGGGACGGATTCGACCCGAGGCACACCTGGGTAATCGAGGTGGGCGGCGCGTTCGCCGGCTGTGTGGCGCTGCGACAGGCTGAGGACGCCCACTGGCTGGAACACTTCTACCTCGCTCCGCATCTGCAGGGCACGGGCATCGGTTCGGGTGTGCTGCGCGGGCTGCTGGAGCGATGCGACCGCAACGGCGCCCTTGTCCGGCTGAACGTGCTGCAGGACAGTCCGGCCCGGCAGCTGTACGAGCGGCATGGGTTCACAGTCGAGACCGAGGATCCGGTGGACGTATTCATGGTGCGCAAGCCGGCATAAGGACCGGCTGGTAATCCCTACCCCGTCGAGGCCGCCACCGTCCCGGGAGTCAGCTCGCACAGGAGCTGTTGAGCCTCGACCAGCAACTCACCCCCAATCGCCGCAGCTGTGCCCTTCTCCTGCTCGAAGTCCCTGGTGAGACTCTCCAGCGTGCTCCACGCGCTCTTCAGCGCCGTGTCGCGTCGGTCGCGCACCGGCAGCGACTGGGCGCGGTCTTTGAGTAGTTCGGCGTCGGCACCGCACACGATCGCGGCCTGCTCCAGCACTCCGGCGTAGCGGCCGAGGTATGCGGGGGAGGGGGCGGCCAGCCGGGACCCGCTGTCGGCGGCGGCCGCCAGCGTGCGGGTGACAGCGATGAGGCGGCTGCCTATCCGCTCCCACGCCGCGTCCGCGTCGGCGGGCGGGGGAGGGGGCACGCTGCGACGGAGGCGCCTGCCGGGGTTGAAGCGGAAACTCTCTGTGGCCCACCGCCGGGCATTGGCCAGAGCCCGCACTGTTTGGGTGAGCCGCCCGGCCCGGTGGCACCACTCGGCCGCGTCGGTCAGCGCATCGTCCTCGCGGAGTCCCTCCGCCATGGCATCCAGCAGCGTTCCGCTGCCGCGGGCAAGGAGCTCGAGGTTGTCCCGCACGCTGCGCAGGTGTACCGGCGGCAGGATGAAAGCGTTGACTGCTATGCCGACCGCGGCGCCGATCAGCGTTTCCAGGAGCCTGTGCCCCACATCTGTAGGAGTGGAGGAGCCGTAGGTGATGACGAACAAGGCAGTGGTGGCGCCGTAGATGCCTTGGCTCCCGAGCCTGCGGTGGCTACCGATCAGCAAGGTGAACGGCAGCGTGAGGACCATGGAGACCAAGGTGCTGCTGCCGGTGACGGCCATAGCGGCGGACGCCCACAACGTGCCCACGACGATAATCGCGAGCTGCTGGAACCCTGCCCGCAACGACCGGTAGACGGTGCTCTCGACAAGCGCGACAGCAGTCCACGGCGCCATCACTGCCAGAGGAGCCTCGAGCCACCAGCCGGTCAGAGCCCAGGCGGCGATCGCCGCCGCGGCAGCCTTGAGGGACTGCACGACCCCGTCACGTTCCGGGCCTGGCTGGCGCAGCGCAGAATGTATCGTCCGACGTACTGCGCTCAGCTCCCACTCCAGCCACCGTTTTGCGTGAACCATTGCGCCCGTGCCCGAACCCTCCGCCGGCTCTCCATGACAGTGACGACTACCCAACGGGGAGCTACCTCTCGGCTCGGCGCGCGTTCGAACAGTTCATGCCTTCCTTCCGTGATCCACACCGTGGGGGCTTTCGTCCGGGCCTTGGGGTGTGACTGTGTGGCCTTGTGGGACCGGCGGTCCTGCGGAGTGCTCCGCCCTTGTTGCTGCGTCGCGCTTCAGGTTGCCGAGGATTCGGTGTTTCGCCTCCTCGAGAAGCGAAGGCAGGCTTGCGCGGCGGCGGGTTCCCTGTGTTCCTTCGCCCAAACTGCGGGCAGCCGTAGGCCCGCTCCCTGTGTGTGGGCCCGCGTTGCGGGCGATGCCCTGGACCTGACCCTCCTGGGCCGCGCCCTGGAAGCCCGCAGCGGCGACCGTCGGCGACGGTCGGCAGCCACCACGGTCACCCTGGCCGCCATCACGGCCGCCGACCTGTCGACATCTCTATGAGGATTCAACACCCCACGCGTACAAGGTCGTCGACCGCCCTGGTGGCTCGATGATGCAGCGGCCTGACCGAACCGCGCAGCGAGCCTCACCTTCCCTGAGACGAGGGCTCGCCCTACGCGGGCAACCGCTGCGCGGTACGTGCCTCCGCACTCCCATGGGCCCCGTTGCTCCCAGCCCTTGATGTTGCAGGCTCGCCTTGAGACGTCGTTTCTTGGGCCGACCGCCCGGTCTTGAGCCCGGGCTGTCGGCATGGCGTTTCGCCACCGGGCGCGGCTGTAACGCTCGTGATCGATTCACCTGAAGCGCCGGGCGGGAGGTGTGCCTGACGCGGGTGCGTCGGTCGCACTGGGGGTGGGGAGCGGGGGACGGGGAACAAGCCACCGGCGTGCACCGCTGCCGTGTGCCGACCCCGGAGGGGTCGGTACCACACGGAGGCCGGATACTCGGTGGTCGTCGCGGTGCCGTGAGTGCGGTGACTGCCGAGCCCGGTGCGCCGGGTCTTAGAAGAGGTTGATGGGGACATGAAGGACACGAACGAACTGGCCACGCCGGAACTGGCTTTGCCGGAAGTGGTGGACAGTCCCGCTCTGCGGGCACAGCCGACCGGCAGCCTGGCGCGGTGGTTGCTGCGCCACCGGGTGCAGCCGGTCGGGCCGGCGGCCGGTGAGGGACACACCGAGCCGCATGCCTGGTGGAAGGTGATGTGCCTGACGGGGGTGGATTACTTCTCCAGCCTGGCCTATGTACCGGCGATTGCGGCACTTGCGGCCGGGGCGGTGTCGCCGTTGGCGACGTTGGTGATCGTGGCGTTGACTCTGCTGGGGATGCTGCCGATGTATCGGCGGGTGACCCGGGAGAGCCCGAACGGGGCCGGGTCGGTGGCGATGCTGGAGGACCTGCTGCCGTTCTGGTGGGGCAAGTTGTTCGTGTTGGTCCTGCTCGGTTTCGTGGCCACATCGTGGATCATCACGATCACCCTGTCCACGGCGGACGCCTCCGTGCACGTGGTGGAGAACCCATACTTTCCGCATGCCCTGCACGGTCATGAGGTCGCCCTCACGGTGTCATTGTTGCTGGTCCTGGGAGGGGTGTTCCTGCTCGGGTTCAGCGAGGCGGTCAGGGTGGCCATCCCGCTGGTCGCGGTCTTCCTGGTGCTCAACGCGGTGATCATTGCCGTCGGATTGGCGAATGTGTTCACCACACCGGGGGCTCTTTCGGCGTGGACGGACGCGCTCGTCGAGGGCGGAGGCGGCCTCGGGGATCTGGCGGGACCGGCGCTGGTGGCGTTTCCGCTGCTGGTGCTGGGCCTGTCCGGATTCGAGACCGGGGTGAGCATGATGCCCCTCGTATCCGCCGAAGGCACCGATGCCGAGCAGCGGCAGCGCTCGCGGATCCGCAACACCCGCAAGCTGCTGACCACCGCCGCGCTCATCATGAGCGTTTACCTGCTTGCCGCGAGCTTCGTGACCACCGTCCTCATTCCCCACAAGGAGTTCGAGGCCGGCGGTGCGGCCAACGGCCGGGCTCTGGCCTGGCTGGCCCATGAGAACCTCGGGGAGGCGTTCGGCACCGCCTACGACATCAGCACCATTCTGATCCTGTGGTTCGCGGGCGCCTCCGCGATGGCAGGGCTGATCAACATCGTGCCCCGGTACCTGCCCGACTACGGCATGGCCCCGGAGTGGGGACGCGCGGTACGCCCCGTCGTCCTCGTCTACACCGCCCTGTGCATCGTCATCACCATCGCGTTCGACGCCGACGTCGACGCCCAGGCCGGCGCCTACGCCACAGGCATCCTGGCCATGATGGTCTCCGGCGCCTTCGCCGTCACCGTCTCGGTCGTACGCCGCCGTCGGCGCGCGAGCGCTGCAGGCTTCGCTCTGCTCACTGCGGTCCTGTTCTACGCGCTGGTGGCCAACATTGTCGACAAGCCCGACGGCATCACCATCTCCGGCGGGTTCATCGCCGGCATCATCGCCGTGTCACTGATCTCCCGGGTGGCGCGTACCACCGAACTGCGCGCCGACCGCATCGTCTTCGACCCGGCCGCCCGCCAGTTCATCACCGACACCCTTGCCTACGACAACGCCATCAACATCATCACCAACCGTCGTCAGGCCGGCGACGGTGCCGAGTACGGCGCCAAGGAGCGCGAGCAGCGCGGCACCAATCCAGTGCCTGCTCCCGCCGACGTGCTGTTCCTGGAGATCGACGTGGTCGACCCGTCCGACTTCAGCGAAACCCTGACCGTACGGGGCGTGGAGGTCGACGGGTACCGCATCCTGCGCGCCGAGGCCCCGGCCGCCCCGAACGCCATCGCCGCGATCCTGCTCGCCCTGCGCAACACCACCGGTGTTCAGCCGCACTGCTACTTCGCCTGGGCCGAGGGCAGCCCTCTGCGGCACATGTTCCGCTACTTCCTCCTCGGCCGGGGCGACACCGCTCCCGTCACCCGCGAGATCATCCGCAAACACGAGCCCGAACCCGACCGCCGCCCGGGCATACACGTCGGAGGCTGAGGTTGCTGAACCACGCGCGGTGGCAGGGGCTGCATGAGGTCCCCGTTTGAACAAGGGGCAGAACCTGGGAATGTCCGTCGCCATCACGTTGGCGACCATCCTGCGCAGCACCTTGAGTGCGGCCACGTGCGCCTCATCGCTGATGCCCTGGTGGACCACGGCGCGTAGCTCGGTCACCAGCTCGCGCCGCCGCACCATGGCAGCCTCCCCGTCATGGGTGCGGTGCACGCCCCGTGCTGACGGGCCTGTGGGCGGGACAGCCTTCCACTCCCCGCCGCCATCGACTTCGACGCGCCGCCTAAAGCGTGTACTGCGCTGCGGTCACGGGTGTGGGGCGGCGGTCGGCGGGGCGGGTGATCAACCGTCTGATCTAGGGGAGGCTGAGGGGCCGAGTCCGGCTGATCCGTTTCTGCTTTCCCTGTGTCGAGTTCGGTGGCTCGCAGGACGGTCAGCCAGGCGTGGGCGGCCATGGCAAGGATGATGCGCCGGGGCCGGCCGTCGTAGCGGCGGACCTGGTAGTCGTCCAGGCCGCAACTCGCCCTTCGCGTTTTGGAAGCACTCATCGATCGCCCAGCGGGCGTCGGCCACCCGGATCAACTCGTCCAAGGTTGTGCCGACGGGTGCGTGGGCGGGAACACGCCGCGCTGGCAGTTCTCCGTCCGTCCGGGGGCCCGTATTTCAATAACTGTAGCGACGGGGTTCCGCCGGGGTTGTTCGGGCGTGTAGCTGTTCCAATGTGCGGGCGGGCGATCCGGGTATCG
>NZ_JBIAPT010000028.1:0-100042 GCF_042888425.1 Streptomyces sp. NPDC002889 | reverse complement strand
GTGAGTTGCTTGCGCGTCACGGCAAATTCCTACCGGGTTCCACCCATGAAGGAGGCAGAACCCAACAACTGATCACAACCTCACACAGGCCCTAGTCGAAGACCTTTGGAGTGTGCGTAGTCGAGAGATTCGACGATGAGTCGCTCCCCGAGGGAGGCAGCACTCCAACGGCGAGACGTGGACCTCGAACGGCGCACCATCTCGGTCCGGCTTGCTCTCGCTGAAACCAGGACCGACGGCTTGCTGATCAAGGCACCGAAGTCCGCGGCTGGCGTGCGTACCGTCGCGTTCCCCGCGTCCCTGACGGCCGAGCTGGTCTCCCATCTGGACGCTACGCCGAGCCAGGCCGTACGGGGCTGGTCTTCACCGGCTCACGCGGCGGGATGCTCCGTCGGAACAACTTCCGCCGCATCTGGCTCCGCGTCATCGAGCGGACTGGGCTGGACGACGTCCACTTCCACAATCTTCGGCATACCGGCAACACCCTGGCTGCGACGGGGGGCGCGACGACGAGGGAACTGATGCAGCGCATGGGGCACTCGTCGGTGCGGGCGGCGCTGATCTACCAGCACCTGGCCAACGGGCGGGACCACGAGATCGCCGATCACGTCGATCGTCAGATCAGAAAGGCTCAAGATCGAGATGGCTGATGTGGCCTCGTTGTGGCCTCGATATGGCACGCGAGTGGCACGACACCCCTCCCTCACCGATCAGGAGCGGGAACGATCAAGGCCCAGGCTTCCGGTTTACTGCCGGTGACCTGGGCCTTAGTCGTGCTTCCTACTGGTGGGCGCGGACGGTTTCGAACCGCCGACATCTGCTTTGTAAGAGCAGCGCTCTACCCCTGAGCTACGCACCCGTGGATGAGGCAACAGCCTACATGGCGCACACCGCCCGGCCGCAAACCCGTTACCGCGGGGGCGGTCGTACGGGGGCCAGCCCCGCCCCGGACCCGGTGGGCGGCCGCATCGGTCCGGTGGCGGCGCGCTTATAGCGTGGGGGCATCGCCGCACCGACCCGGGGGACCATCACATGGCCAGCATCCAGCACCGCACCCGCGCACTTCTCGCCGCCGGCGTCGTCGCCGTCGTCGCCTTCGGGGCCTCCGGGTGTGGGAGCGCCAATGCCGACGAGGCTCCTGTCGAGAAGAAGTCGTTCGTGTTCAGCGGGAAGACCCTGACCATCGACTCCGACAATTCGGATATCGAGCTGGTGCCCGCCGACGTCAAGGACGTGCAGGTCACCCGGCAGGTCGATGGGTGGGTCGTGTTCGGACAGGGGCCGGACCCGGTCTGGAAGCTGGAGGACGGCACCCTCACTCTCCGGGTGGAGTGCGACGCGGTCTCCAGTGACTGCGAGTCGCGGCACACCGTGAAGGTGCCGCACGGGGTTGCCGTGACCGTGGAGGACGACAACGGGAGCGTGACCGCGAGCGGGTTCGACACCGCTCTCAAGATCACGTCGGACAACGGACGGGTCAGGGTCAAGGATTCCAGCGGACCGCTCGACCTCGACAGCGGCAACGGCGAGGTCGTCACCGAAGGTGTGAGCGCGAAGAGCGTCGTCGCCGCGTCGGACAACGGGTCTGTGCGGCTCGGGCTCGTCGCCGTGCCCGAGCGGGTGGAGACCGTCAGCGACAACGGGGAGATCCTGATCGAGCTGCCCGGCGCCGGCGCCCCCTACGCCGTGGCGGCTAGGAGCGACAACGGCGAGGTCGATGTGGACGTGCCGACCGACGACAACAGCGCGCATGTCGTGCGGGCGCGCAGCGACAACGGCAAAGTGACCGTGCGAACCGTGAACTAACAGCCCGGTGTGTTCGTCCTTACCGGGTGGGAGAATTAACCGGTCAGGGCGGACACGGCACGGGAGAGGGATGTGACGGCGAGAGACGCGCGGCCGCACCACAAGGCACGAGCGAATGCCGTCCGCGACGTCCGGGATGTCCTCGCCCTGTTGCTGTTGCCCTTGCCGTTGGTCGTCGCCGCGCTGCCGGGCACCTTCGCGGGTGGCGGTACGCGGCGCTGGTTCGGCGGGCGGGGCGAGAGTCAGCGGGCCGATGCGCAGGCCGCGAAGGACGCCGCCGCCGCTGCCTTCTACGAGCTGGACACCGCCCAGCGCGATCTGCGGATCTCGATCGAGACCATCACCGCCGTGGACAGTTCGCCGGGGGCACGCCGCGCGGTGGACGACTTCGCCGCGCTGGGGCGGCGGATCGACGAGGTCAGCCACGCGTACATCACCGCGGTCGACACCTACGATCTCGACCGCGCCGATCTCGAGGCCTCGGTCGCCGCGCGGGCGCGTGGTGAGCTGAACCGTGCCAAGGACGAGCTGGTACGGGTCAAGGGCGAGCTGGACCGGTTCGAGCAGGGCCTCGGGCCGCTGCTCGACAAGGCCGAGACACAGCTCGCCCGGCTGGCGCCCGCCGTGGAGCGGGCGCGGCAGGCGCTTCGTTCCGCGAGCGATGCTCTCGATGCAGCGCGCGGCTCCGGTCTGCGAGCGGACGACCTCGCCGCCCGGCTCGCCGCCCTCGGCCCCGAGCTGACCAGGCTGAACGAGGGGGCCGGACGCCATGGCGTCGCGGAGACCCTGCAGCGCGCCGACCGTGTGCTGCGGGACGCCGAAGCCGTACGGGCCGAGGCCCAGCGGCTGCCCGAGCGCGCCGCCGAGACCGACAAGCGCCTGGTGTCCCTGCGTACCCGCGCCCAGGCCCTCACCACTCGCGCCGGCACCGTCGAACCGGTCCTCAGCGAACTGCGCCGCCGTTTCTCGGCGGCCTGCTGGCAGGATCTGCAGTCCGTACCCGAGCATGCGGCCGCCGATGTCCGCCAGGCCGAGGAGAAGCTGAGGGAGGCCGGCAAGGCGCGCGACGAGCAGCGCTGGCCGGATGCGACTGCCCTGCTCAGCACGGTACGGGCACTGCTGAACGCCACCGACGAGGCCGTCTCCGCCGCCGGCGACCGGCTGCAGCGCCTCAACGCCGTATCGAAGGACCCGCAGCACGAGATCGACCGGACCCGGTTCGCGATCCGCGACGCCCAGCGCCTCGCGATGGCCGGGCGCAACACCCCGGACCCCCGGCACGCCCGGCCGCTGGACGACTCGGTGGCCCGGCTGGATCGGGCCGTCGCGGGGCTCGAGGAGCGCCATCCCGACTACTGGCACTTCCTCACCGAGAACGAGGCCGTCCGGCGCACGGTCGCGCACGTCGTCGATCAGATCCGCGAGGAGCGGGGCACGGGGCACGCGTGACCGGCCGGGCGGCAGACCGCCATCCGCCCCGAGTCCGTCCACCCGTCGGCGCCCGGCCGCCGTCCATCCCAGGTCCGCCTACCCGGCAAGGGCGCGAGCACCCAGCGGGCAGCGGCCCGGCGCCGCCCGGACGCGGCTTCCGAGCACGCCCCCGCCCGGCCTCGCGCACGGCACCCATCACCGGTTGTACCGGTCCACGCGCGGGCGGATGCTGGGGATGGAGTACGCGTACGTACGAAGGAGGCCGGACATGGCCGCACACGTACTGCACTCGAAAGCCGGCCGCATCAGACTCGACGAGCATCTGCCCGTCGATCACCGGCTCAGCCGCTTCTACCGCATCGGCGCGGGGCTGATGGGTCTGGTACTGGTCGCCTTCGGCATCCTCGGGCTGATCGACCGGATCGGCTTCTTCGACATCCGCGGTGACACCGTCGCCGGCCTGAACACCAACGGCGCGCTGAGCGTCCTGTCCATCGGTGTCGGGCTGCTGCTCTTCGTCGGCATGGTGATCGGCGGCAATTTCGCCTCGACCCTGAACATGGTCCTCGGCGTGCTGTTCATCCTCAGCGGCTTTGTGAACCTCGCCCTTCTCGACCGGAGCTTCAACCCGCTCGCCTTCCGCATCCAGAACGTGCTGTTCAGCTTTGTGGTGGGCGTGATGCTGATGTTCTTCGGCATGTACGGGAGGGTCAGCGCGACGCTGCCGCACGACAACCCGTACTGGAAGGCCCGCCACCCCGAGCAGGCCGAGCAGGAGCAGCGGGTCCGCCGCCGCGCCGAACTCGCGGCGCAGCAGCCGCCCGAACGCCCTGCCGGCTCCCCGCCCGGCCGGGCACGCCGCTAGCCTGGGGCGTATGCCTCGTTATGAATTCCGCTGCCGGACCTGCGGCAACACGTTCGAAGTGAACCGGCCGATGGCCGAGTCCTCCGCCCCGGCGGACTGCCCCGCCGGTCACGACGACACGGTCAAGCTGCTGTCGGCCGTCGCCGTCGGCGGTACGAAGTCCGCCCCCGCGCCGAGCGCCGGTGGCGGCGGAGGTGGCGGAGGTGGCGGGGGCTGCTGCGGAGGCGGCTGCTGCGGCTGACCCCGCACGGGGGCCGTACGCCGCGGGCCATGTCTTCGTGCACGCGGAACACTTCCGCGTACACGAAGGTGGCACCGCCTCGCAGCGCCGGCGGTGCGAAGGCTCAGGCCAGGGGCGCGATCGGGCTGGCCCCGTGCGGCCCCGCCTGTCGGCCCGGTGCAGCCCGCAGGGCCTGCACCGGGGCCGCGTCGTGCTTGCCGGTGCGGCGGAAGTCGCGGTTCGCGTTGCGGAACCGGCGCAGGATCTCCTCGCCCGCGGCGACGCCCTGCTGGGGCAGAGCCTCCACGTGCGGGGCGTTCCAGCCCGCCTCGGCGAGTTCGCCGTGGCCCGGCCGCCAGCCGCGGTCGCCTGCGAGCAGCAGGTCGGCGTCGAGGAGGGAGTCACCGGCGGTGACGATGTATTCGGCGCCGGTGCGGCGGGCCACTTCGCGGACCGCGGCGCTCTTGGTGAGCGGCTTCGGTACGGCGTAGATCTTGCGGCCCTGCAGGGAGACGGTCCAGCCGCGTGCCTCGGCCCATACGCTCAGTTCCCCGACCCAGTCCTCGGGCAGCAGATGCCGTTCGACGACCAGGTAGGCGAAGAGGTCCTCGGCGACCCGCTCCTTGCGCAGCCAGCCCGGGTCGGCGGTGGCGGACAGATGGGCGCGGATCTCCTCGATGGGGGCGCATTCGTCGGCCAGCCGTGCCGTGACCTGGTCACGCCAGTCGTGGTCGGTGGCGCCGTCGACGAGCAGATGTCCGCCGTTGGCGCAGATCGCGAACCGGGGCTGGGCGCCGGGCAGGCTGATGCGCTGGTACTGCTTGCGGGTGCGGGTAGTCGTCGGTACGAAGACGGTGTCCTCGGTGAGCCGGGACAGCAGCGCCGCCGCGCGCTCGGTCATGTACGACAGGGGTTTGTGCTCATGCACCTCGACGCAGAGCAGCCGGGGTGCGACGGCGTCGGGCATGGTCAGCCCGAGGGCCGCGCTGGAGTAGATCAGCGTGCGGTCGAGGTCGCTGGCGATGAGGACGGTCACTTGTCCGTCACCGCCCTGCCGTCGGCGCCGGTGGCGCCGCGCGTGAATCGGGGGTGGATCAACCCGACGCAGCTGTACGGGAGCTGGTCGACCTCCTCGACCGGGACACCGCGCTGCTTCGCGAGCAGCCGGATGTGGTCGAGGTCCGCGCCCGCGCCGCGCTTGGCGAGGATCTTCCAGGGGACGCGGCGCAGCAGCACCCGGGTGGTCTCGCCGACGCCCGGCTTGACGAGGTTGACGTCGTGGATGCCGTACTCCTCGCTGATGCGCTCCACGGCTGCCCAGCCCTCCCACGTAGGGGCGCGGTCGGTGGCCAGCAGCTCCTTGGCGTCGGCGTCCACGGCGTCGAGGACCTCGTCGAAGCGGGCGGCGACGGTGTCGAGGAAGTGCTGCGAGACGTCGGAGCCGGCCAGCTCGCGGTAGAACTTCGCGCCGTGGAAGTCGTGCTCGCCGACGAGGTCGCTGCGGAGCACGGTGCGCGATATCAGCCCGGACACGGTGGAGTTGAGGCAGGCCGAGGGGATCAGGAAGTCCTCACGGGTGCCGTATGTGCTGACGCAGCCGCCCGGGTCGGCGAGGACCGCGATCTCGGGGTCGAAGCCGTCGAACTGCCGCAGGGCATCGGCCAGTTCGCGGGTGATGGCGCCCTTGCCGGTCCAGCCGTCGACGAAGACGACGTCGGCGGGGTCGTGGTGGGCCGCGAGCCAGCGCAGGGCGTTGGAGTCGATGCCGCGGCCGCGCACGATGGACACGGCGTAGTGCGGCAGGTCGAGGCCGTACCGGTGCTGTGCCCAGCGGCGCATCAGTACGCCGACGGGGGTGCCGGCGCGGGCCAGCGAGACGAGCACGGGGCGCGGCGAGCGCTCGGCGAGCACGGTTTCGGTGACGGCTCCGACCGCGCGGGCGATACGGGCTGCGGACGTCTCGAGCGCGGCGCGGAACAGCTCCTGGTACTCGGCGCTCGGCTGGTACTCGACGGGCAGCGACTCGGCGTAGTGCGCCCCACCGCTCTGGATCGCTTCCTCGCGTTCCTCGGTCGGGGCCTCCAGCTCGGCCTCGGACAGATCCTGGAGCAGCCAGCCCACCTCCTCCGGGGCGTAGGAGGAGAAGTCGGGTCCGCGGAGCGGCTCGGGCAGCATGGAGGCCCTTTCGGGTGCTTCGGATACTTCGGTTGTTTCAGGTGCTGCGGTTGTTTCAGGTGCTGCGGTTGTTTCGGGTACTGCTGAGGCTGCGGGTGCTTCGGGTACGTACGAGGGGACGACGGCGAGCACCACGCGCGGCGTGTGGGCCGCGAGCTGGGCCAGCAGGCCGTCGGGGGCGTGCAGGTCACCGGTGTCGGCGGTGGAGTCGACGACCGCGACGACAGCGTCGAAGCCGGCGCCCGCGACGTTGTAGGCGTAGCGCTCGCCCGGGCCGTCGGCGGGGTCGTCATGGGCGGGGAAGACGAGCCGGGTGCGTATCGCGTAGCCGGGGTCGTCGAGGGCGAGGACGGGTGAGCGCGTGGTGGTGGAGTAGTACACGTCCGCGCCGCCGTGCTTCTGCAGGGAGAGGGCCAGCCGCAGGGGTGCGTACATCAGCTCCTCGAACCCGAGGACGAGCACACGCCGGGCCTCCCCCAGCGCGTCGGCGAGCCGCACCGCCATGTCCGGCAGGGCGGCCTCCAGTGCGTCACGGTGGGCGGGGGTGAAACCGTGCCGGCCCCCGTCCGGGACGCCTGCGGGCCAGCCCAGCTCCACCCGGGTGTGGAGCGGCGCGGCCACCGCCGCCGGGGCGTCGGCCCCCGTCCGCTCATACCGTGCGACGAGGGCCTGGCCCTTTTCCAGCACGCCCTCCGGCAGCCGGACCGTGCCCGAGGCGAGGGCCACCAGGTCGACGCGCGCGCCGATCTCCTCGGCGAAAGCGGCGAAGCGCTCCCGGTCCTGCGCGGAACGCATGTCGACCAGGGTCACGATGACGTACCGCCCGCGCGGGTACCTCTCGTGCAGATCCCGGATCGTGTTGAGCACGGTGTTGCCGGTGGAGAACTCGTCGTCCACGAGGATCAGCGGGCCGTCGCCCGCCAGCAGCGCCGGGTCCTCCGGCAGCAGCAGATGCGAGGTGGCGTGCGAGTGCGACTCCTCGAAACCGCCCGCCGCGGCGACGCCGTCGACGGGGCGGCGTGTGGAGTGCAGATACGGGGCGAGGCCCACGCCGTCGGCCACCGAATGGCCGAGACCGGTGGCGGTCTCCGCGTAGCCGAGGACCACCGCTCGCCCGGCTTCGGCCGTGCCGAGCAGCTCACGCACGCGGGACCCGAGGTCGAAACCGGCCTGCCAGACGACCAGCGGCCGCTGCGGCACATGCTTGCCCAGCACGTTCGACACCAGCAGATGCGCGCGCTTGGGGTTGCGGCGCAGCGCGAGGCCCAGCAGCTTCGGCAGCTCCCCGTCGCCGTCGAAGGAGACTCCGAGCCTCTCGGCGACCCACCTGCCCGACCACACCACGTCCGTGTTCTGCCTCTCGATCATTCGGCGAGCCCTGCCGCCAGAAGGTCCACGAAGCCGACGTCCTCGCGGGCGACACCGAAGGCCTCGGCGCGCCGCAGGGTGCGCTCCGCCCAGGCGCGGTGCGGCTTCACCTCGTTCATTTTGTTCGTGTACGCCGAGCGCAGCACCCCGCCGCCGCCCCGCTCGGGCCGCAGGATGTCCTGGGCGTCACTGAACTCCTCATGGCTGACCACGGACAGTGCGTGCACGGGCAGCACATGGGAGGGGTGGATACAGGTCTTGCCGAGCAGTCCGTTGGCCCGGTCGAGTTCGATCTCGCGCAGCAGGCCGTCCAGATCGTGCTCGATGAGGGCGTCGCGCAGTTCCTCGGCCCGTCCTTCGAGGAAGGGGCTGCGTCGCAGCTGTGGCTTGAACATGCGCTCCTGGGCGCGGAAGTACTCCCACACCGGCCCGGTGATGGTGAACCCGGTGCCGTCGGAGCGGCCGAGGACGTTGACGACGTCGGCGATGACGGAGGTGACGATCCGTACGTCGTACGCAGTCATGTCGGGCGTGCGGCGCAGCCCGTACGCGGAGCAGAAGTCGGTGACGCCGAGGCGCATCGCGAGGACCCGGTCGCGGTACTTGTCGACGGTGTGGGCGATGCCGGTGAGCGTCTCGGTCCTGGTCTCGAGGTACAGCAGCTCCGGCGACTCCAGGACGGGCATGGCGAACAGCCGGCGCCCGCTGCGGGCCTCCGCGGCCGTGAGCGCCTCCAGGAAGGGCACGCCGCGTTCCTCGGTGAACTTGGGCAGCACGAATCCGGACAGCAGCCGTCCCGAGGATCCCAGGCGCTTCACCAGGTCGGGTATCTGGTCCGGCCGGCGGACCCGGACGAACAGCAGCGGCACCTCGGCGCCGCGTGCGTCGAGGTCGACGAACTGCCTGATCAGGTTGGACTCGGCGGCCTCGACGTCCGCGTCGTCGATGGAGTCCTCGAGGCACAGCACCATCGAGACGACCCCGCGCCCCGCCTGCTTGATCACGTCATCCGCGAGCCGCGGCCGGGTGGCCGGGCTGTAGAGGGTGGCGCCCAGGGCGGCCGCGAGTGTCGGGATCGGGGAGTTCGCGTCGAACTCGGCCGGCTCCTGGTGGAACAGCCTTTCCCGGTCCGCCGACGGGATGTGCCCGAAATGACGCATGGATGATCCCCCGTACTGCCGTGACGGCCCTGACAACATGTGGCCGGTAATAGTACGTAGATGTAGGTGTCAAGAGTTCCCCAAGTGCATGAAATCCAGGTAACTCGTCTGCTCGCCGCCCCCTTCCATGCTGGGGCGGGAAGCGCGTCCCGACCACCGGGAACGGGGACCCGCGTTGTCCCGGACACCGTCGGGCAGGCAGGATGACGGGCATGACGCACGCGATGCTGAAGGGCTCGAACGTTCCCCTCGACGCCACGGCCGTACGGGCCGTGCTGCGCTGGACCCCGGGCAGCGGGGTTCCCGATGTGGACGCCTCGGCCCTGCTGCTCGGCGGCGACGGCCGCGTGCGCTCGGACGAGGACTTCGTCTTCTACAACCAGCCGCGCCACCCGTCGGGCCTGGTGCGCCGGCTGCCCAAGAAGCGGGTCGCCGAGCATCTGACCGACACCGTCGAGGCGGATCTGGCAGCACTGGACTCCTCGGTCGACCAGGTGGTGCTCGCCGCATCCTCGGACGGCGACACCTTCCAGCACGTGCGTGACCTGCGGATACTGCTGTACGACGCCGCCACGGGCGCAGGCGAGCCGCTGGCCGTCTTCGATGTGAAGCCGGAGACCGGCGAGGAGACGGCGATCATCTGCGGTGAGTTGTACCGCCGCGGCGAGGGCTGGAAGTTCCGGGCGGTGGCACAGGGCTATCCGACGGGTCTGGTGGGACTCGCGACGGCTTTCGGTATCTCGGTGGACGAGGCGGAAGCTGCGGCCGAGCCGCAGGCACAGCCGGAGCCTGAGCCGCAGATCACCCGGCCTCCGGCCCCGGTGCAGGCCCCGGCCCCCGCCTACGGGTACCCGCAGTCGGATCTCACCCAGCCCGCATACGGCTATCCGCACGCCGCCCCGGCGCATCCGCAGGCCGCTCCGGTCCAGCCGGCCTACGGCTATCCACAGCCGGCCCCCGCTGCGGCGCACGCGCCCGACCCGACCTTCCGGCTGCCGCCGATGGGCCCGCAGTTCGTCCGTCCCTGAGGGCCGTCCCGACCGGGGCGGCGGATGGACCACGCCCGGGCCCTCAGACCCGGCTCTTGTAGCCGCGGCCCCACTGCAGGCCCCACCCGTACAGCCGGTCGAGCTCGGCCTGGAAGCCGTAGACGAACTTCACCTCGCGGCGCACGATCAGCTCGCCCTTGACGTTGTCCACGGAGAAGACCGCGCAGGACCGGGCCTCCGGGGCGTGCTCGTCGAGTTCTATCTCCACCCGCGGGCCGTTGCTCGGATAGAGCGTGACATGCGCATGCGTCCGGTCGAAGGCGGGCGTCTGGTCGTAGATGTACACGAAGAACAGCAGCCGCTTGATCGACTCCCGGTGGTCGAGGTTCACGAAGATCGTCTCGCCCGAGGGTGCGCCGAACCGGTCGTCGCCGCTGAGCCGCACATAGGGTGGTTCGTTCAGACTCCCGAAGAAGCTGCCCAGCGGCTGTACGACGCCCTTGCTGCCGTCCGCCATCTCGTAGAGGCAGCCGAGATCGAGGTCCACGTTGACCACGCCCTGGGTGTGGGCCTGGACCACATCGGGCTGGAAGAGCTTGAACGGGTGCCGCAGCAGTCTGCCGCTCTGCCGCGAGCGGCCCTCGATGTCGGAGGAGCGCATCCTCCAGGAGAGGTTGACGCGCAGATTGCCGGTGGCCGCGCCCTGCTTGGTGAGCGAGACGGACGGGTGCCGTTTGGTCAGCTCGATGGAGTTGCTCGCGGCACTGCCCGAGTCGAACTGCGCCGCCCTCCCCCGCCACAAATTGTCCCAGAAGGCCATGCCCCACCCCTTGTCGGTCCATCAGGTCCCCGCGCAATGCCGCGCGGGGCGGTCACGAGGCTCAGGTACCTCGTGACCGCCCCGTTGAGAGCGTTCCTCACTGCGCAGGGCGTCACACCCCGGACGAGACTCCGGCTTTCCCGCCCGGGGCGTCAGCTTTTCCCTCGGCCGCCGCCAATGCCTTGTTGCGCCGCACCGAGGACCAGAAGGACCAGGCGATCAGGGCCACACCGATCAGACCGGTGACGACCTCGGGGATCTCGTACTGGATGGTGATCAGCAGGATCACGGCCAGCGCACCGATCGCGTAGTGGGCGCCGTGCTCCAGGTAGACGTAGTCGTCGAGGGTGCCCTGGCGGACCAGGTAGACCGTGAGCGACCGGACGTACATGGCACCGATACCGAGGCCGAGCGCGATGACGACCGGGTCGTTGCTGACCGCGAAGGCGCCGATGACGCCGTCGAAGGAGAACGAGGCGTCCAGCACTTCCAGGTACATGAACATGAAGAACGCGGCCTTGCCGACGAGCTTGGCCGCGGAGACGGGTTTGCCGGCCTTCCTGGCCTCTTCCTCGGCCTCCTGCTCGCGCTCCTCCTCTTCCTCGAGCTTGTCCTCGAAGTAGCCGGACAGGCCGCCGACGATCATGTACGTGATCAGACCCGCGACACCGGCCAGCAGCACGGTCGCCGACTTGTCCGCGTGGCCGCCGCCGTACTGGTGGGCGTGGACCGCGAAGGTCATCGAGGTGACGAGCAGGACGATCAGCGCGATGCAGGCGGACAGCATGTCGACCTTGCCGAGCTTGGCCAGCGGCCGCTCCAGCCAGGAGAGCCACTTGATGTCCCGGTCCTCGAAGATGAAGTCGAGGAAGATCATCAGCAGGAAGATGCCACCGAAGGACGCGATCGCCGGGTGGGCGTCGGTGACGAGTTCTTCGTACTTCTCGTGGTTGTTCAGCGCGAGGTCGACCGCCTCGATGGGACCGAGGCTCGCCGTGACCGAGACGATCAGGATCGGGAACACCAGGCGCATGCCGAAGACGGCGATCAGGATGCCGATGGTGAGGAAGATCTTCTGCCAGAACTCACTCATCTTCTTCAGCACGCCGGCGTTGACCACCGCGTTGTCGAAGGAGAGCGAGACCTCGAGGACGGACAGGATCGCGACGAGCCCGAAGGCTGTCCACCCCCCATAGAACACCGCAGCGACCAGGCCGAGCGCAGTGACTGCGAACGACCAGCCGAAGGTTTTCAGTACCACTGGCTACCCAATCGTTGTTTTCGGGTCTCCCGCTTGCACGGGCCTCCCCCGAGCCGCACGCGGCTTTACGAAACGTTGACCCCGAAGTCTAGAGCGATGCCTCGCAGTCCCGACGCGTACCCCTGTCCCACGGCTCGGAACTTCCATTCGCCCCCGTAGCGGTAGAGCTCGCCGAAGATCATCGCGGTTTCCGTCGAGGCGTCCTCACTGAGGTCGTAGCGTGCGAGCTCCTGCCCGTCGGCCTGGTTGGCCACGCGGATGAACGCGTTGCTGACCTGGCCGAAGGTCTGGCCGCGGTTGTCGGCATCGTGGATCGAGACCGGGAAAACGATCTTGTCGCAGTGCGCGGGCACCTTCGACAGGTCCACCAGCAGCGACTCGTCGTCGCCCTCTCCCTCGCCCGTGAGGTTGTCGCCGGTGTGCTCGACCGACCCCTCCGGGCTGGTGAGCTGGTTGTAGAAGATGAACCACTCGTCGCCCAGCACCCGTCCGTTCTGGCACAGCAGGGCGCTGGCATCGAGATCGAAGGGGGCCCCGGTGGTGGAGCGTGCGTCCCAGCCGAGGCCGACAAGGACCTGGGTGAGGTTCGGTGCGGCCTTGGAGAGGGAGACATTGCCTCCCTTGGCGAGCGTGACGCCCATGACGATGGTCCTCCCCGGTGGTGGTGTTACGGACAAGCAGGCGCGTCCGGCGCCGCACACGAGGGTGCGGCGCCGGACACGGTCGTACGGTCGGCGTACGGTCGGTTCAGCGGTGCGAACCGGCTCAGACGTTCACGCCGAAGTCCTGCGCGATGCCGCGCAGGCCCGAGGCGTAACCCTGGCCGATGGCACGGAACTTCCACTCCGCACCGTTGCGGTAGAGCTCGCCGAAGACCATCGCGGTCTCGGTCGAGGCGTCCTCGCTCAGGTCGTAGCGGGCGAGCTCGGTGTTGTCGGCCTGGTTGACGACGCGGATGAACGCGTTGCGCACCTGGCCGAAGGACTGCTGGCGGCTCTCGGCCTCGTAGATGGAGACCGGGAACACGATCTTGTCGACGTCGGCCGGGACCGAGGCCAGGTTGACCTTGATCTGCTCGTCGTCGCCCTCGCCCTCACCGGTGAGGTTGTCGCCGGTGTGCTCGACGGAGCCGTCGGGGCTCTTGAGGTTGTTGAAGAAGACGAAGTTGCCGTCGTTGGCGACCTTGCCCTCGGCGTTGGTCAGCAGGGCGCTGGCGTCGAGGTCGAAGTCACCACCGGTGGTGGTACGAGCGTCCCAGCCCAGACCGACGATGACCGCGGTCAGGTTGGGCGCGGCCTTGGTCAGCGAGACGTTGCCGCCCTTGCTGAGGCTGACTCCCACGAGTCCCTCCATTGGTTGTTCAGGGGCAGCGCCCCCGTAGTGCGTTGGCATCGGATCAACGAATGGATCCTAGTGACCGGTTCCCGCACAAAACAGGTCTGGTACGGGTGACCGGACCACGGATCAGAGGGTGTCGAGCGCCTTGACGTAGTCGGTCAGGTCGCGGGCGTCCGGCAGAGCGTTGACGACGCTCCAGCGGACCACGCCCTCCTTGTCGATGATGAACGTGCCTCGCACGGCGCAGCCCTTGTCCTCGTCGAATACGCCGTAGGCGCGCGAGGTCTCGCCGTGCGGCCAGAAGTCCGACAGCAGCGGGTACTCCAGGCCCTCCTGCTCGGCGAAGACGCGCAGGGTGTGGATGGAGTCGTTGGAGACCGCGAGCAGCTGGGTGTCGTCGTTGACGAACCTCGGCAGCTCGTCGCGCAGCGCGCAGAGCTCACCCGTGCACACGCCGGTGAAGGCGAAGGGGTAGAAGAGGAGCACCACGTTCTTCCGGCCGCGGAAGTCGGCCAGAGTGACGGTGCGGCCGTGGTTGTCCTTCAGCTCGAACTCCGGAGCCTTTGTCCCGACCTCGATCGCCATGGAAAACGCATCCCTTCTGTAGGCCGATCCGGTGAGTGCCCAGCCTACGCAGAAGGCCCCCGCCGGTATGCGCCGACGGGGGCCACGGGCCTGCTGTTACGGCTCAGCGCTTCGACTTCGCCGCCTTGGGGGTCACCAGCCTGCTGCCGGTCCAGTCCTTGCCGGCGTTGATGCTCTTGGTCTGGGAGAGTCCCGCGGTCTGGGCGGCCTCGTTGATGTCGCTGGGCTCGACGTAGCCGTCACGGCCGGTCTTGGGAGTCATCAGCCAGACGGCTCCGCCCTCGTCGATCAGACCGATGGCGTCCACCAGCGAGTCCGTAAGGTCGCCGTCCTCGTCCCGGAACCACAGCACGACGACGTCAGCGACGTCGTCGTAGTCCTCGTCGACGAGTTCCTGGCCGGTCACGGCCTCGATGCCCTCACGGAGCTCCTGCTCGACGTCGTCGTCGTAGCCGATCTCCTGGACCACCTGTCCGGGCTCGAACCCCAGCCTCGCTGCCGGGTTGGTCCGCTCCTCCGCGTGGTCCGCGGTCGCGCTCACGGCTTGCCTCCTGATCGTGTTCGGAAAATGCTGCAGCCGCGCGCGTACGCGTGGCGTTGGCCGTAGTCCACACGGGCGGGGCGGATCGCGCAAGTACCCGGCCGTTGAGACCGCCGAAACGGTGACGTTTGCGGCCGTCTCGGCGCAACTCCAGGCAAGTACGAGAGCCCCGTCGCGTGAGGGACGCGACCTTTCAGCCATCTTTGCGGCATTCCTACCCGTCCGGCCACCGATCGGAACCGAACAGTCAAACGAAACGCATGCACGTGTTGAGCGTATCGTTGCGATTTGACCGTCCCCCGAGGCGGGGTAGGGCCCGGATCCGGGGGAGATCCGGGGTTACCCCTCGGTAGAGGTGACGTTTGCCTCCCCGCGGTACACGATGGAGGCGGTGCGACACAGCGCAACATCCCCATAGAGGCAGCTCCACCGAACAGCGAAGGAACAGCGTGGCTTCCGGATCCGATCGCAACCCGATCATCATTGGCGGCCTTCCCAGCCAGGTCCCGGACTTCGATCCTGAAGAGACCAAGGAATGGCTGGACTCTCTCGACGCCGCCATCGACGAGCGGGGCCGTGAGCGGGCCCGCTATCTCATGCTCCGCCTGATCGAGCGGGCGCGCGAGAAGCGCGTCGCCGTGCCCGAGATGCGCAGCACGGACTACGTCAACACCATCGCCACCAAGGACGAGCCGTTCTTCCCCGGCAACGAGGAGATCGAGCGCAAGATCCTCAACGCGACCCGCTGGAACGCCGCGGTGATGGTCTCCCGCGCCCAGCGCCCCGGTATCGGCGTCGGCGGCCACATCGCCACCTTCGCCTCGTCCGCCTCCCTCTACGACGTGGGCTTCAACCACTTCTTCCGTGGCAAGGACGAGGGCGACGGCGGCGACCAGATCTTCTTCCAGGGCCACGCGTCGCCCGGAATCTACGCCCGCGCCTTCCTGCTGGACCGGCTGAACGAGAACCAGCTCGACGCCTTCCGCCAGGAGAAGTCCAAGTTCCCGAACGGGCTGTCGTCGTACCCCCACCCGCGGCTGATGCCGGACTTCTGGGAGTTCCCGACCGTCTCCATGGGCCTTGGCCCGCTCGGCGCGATCTACCAGGCCCGGATGAACCGCTACATGGAGGCGCGCGGCATCGCCGACACCTCCAAGTCGCATGTGTGGGCCTTCCTCGGCGACGGCGAGATGGACGAGCCCGAGTCGCTCGGCCAGCTGTCCATCGCCGCCCGTGAGGGTCTGGACAATCTGACCTTTGTCGTCAACTGCAATCTGCAGCGTCTCGACGGCCCGGTGCGCGGCAACGGCAAGATCATCCAGGAGCTGGAGTCGCAGTTCCGCGGCGCCGGCTGGAACGTCATCAAGCTGGTCTGGGACCGCTCCTGGGACCCGCTGCTCGCGCAGGACCGCGACGGCATCCTGGTCAACAAGCTGAACACCACGCCGGACGGCCAGTTCCAGACGTACGCCACCGAGACCGGCGCGTACATCCGCGAGCACTTCTTCGGCGACGACCATCGGCTGCGCGCCATGGTCGAGGGCATGACCGACGACCAGGTCCTGCACCTGGGCCGCGGCGGCCACGACCACAAGAAGATCTTCGCGGCGTACGCGGCGGCCCGCGCCCACAAGGGCCAGCCGACCGTGATTCTCGCCCAGACGGTCAAGGGCTGGACCCTCGGCCCGAACTTCGAGGGCCGCAACGCCACGCACCAGATGAAGAAACTGACGGTCGGCGACCTGAAGGGCTTCCGCGACCGGCTGCACATCCCGATCACCGACAAGCAGCTCGAAGAGAGCGCTCCGCCGTACTACCACCCCGGCCCCGACTCGGCGGAGATCCAGTACATGCACGACCGCCGCCGGTCGCTGGGCGGGTACGTCCCGACCCGCGTCGTGCGGTCGCAGCCCCTGGCGCTGCCGGACGACAAGACGTATGCGGCTGTGAAGAAGGGCTCGGGCCAGCAGTCGATCGCCACCACCATGGCGTTCGTCCGGCTGCTCAAGGACCTGATGCGGGACAAGGAGATCGGCAAGCGGTTCGTGCTGATCGCGCCGGACGAGTACCGCACCTTCGGTATGGACTCGTTCTTCCCGAGCGCGAAGATCTACAACCCGCTGGGCCAGCAGTACGAGGCCGTGGACCGCGAGCTGCTGCTCGCGTACAAGGAGTCACCGACCGGTCAGATGCTGCACGACGGCATCTCCGAGGCCGGCTGCACGGCCTCGCTGATCGCCGCCGGTTCGGCGTACGCCACGCACGGCGAGCCGCTGATCCCGGTCTACGTCTTCTACTCGATGTTCGGCTTCCAGCGCACCGGCGACCAGTTCTGGCAGATGGCGGACCAGCTGGCCCGCGGCTTCGTGCTGGGCGCCACCGCGGGCCGTACGACCCTGACGGGTGAGGGCCTGCAGCACGCGGACGGCCACTCGCAGCTGCTGGCCTCGACCAACCCGGGCTGTGTCGCCTACGACCCGGCGTTCGGCTACGAGATCGCGCACATCGTCGAGGACGGTCTGCGCCGGATGTACGGATCCAGCCCGGAGCACCCGCACGGCGAGGACGTCTTCTACTACCTGACCGTGTACAACGAGCCGATCCGGCACCCGGCCGAGCCGGCCGACGTGGACGTGGAGGGCATCCTCAAGGGCATCCACCGCTACAGGGCGGGCGAGTCCGGCGCGATCGCCGCGCAGATCCTGGCGTCCGGTGTGGCGGTGCCGTGGGCGGTCGAGGCACAGCAGATCCTCGCCGCCGAGTGGAACGTCAGGGCCGATGTCTGGTCGGCGACCTCCTGGAACGAGCTGCGCCGTGAGGCGGTGGAGGTGGAGCGGCACAATCTGCTGCACCCCGAGGAGGAGCAGCGCGTCCCGTACGTCACCCAGAAGCTGTCCGGCTCCGAGGGCCCGTTCGTCGCGGTCTCGGACTGGATGCGGTCCGTCCCGGACCAGATCTCCCGCTGGGTTCCGGGAACGTACCAGTCGCTGGGCGCCGACGGATTCGGTTTCGCGGACACGCGGGGCGCGGCCCGTCGCTTCTTCCACATCGACGCGCAGTCGATCGTGCTTGCGGTGCTCACGGAGCTCGCCCGTGAGGGCAAGGTGGACCGTTCCGTTCTGAAGCAGGCGGTGGACCGGTACCAGCTGCTGGATGTGGCGGCGGCCGACCCTGGCGCGGCCGGCGGCGACGCGTAGCACTCATGGCCTGATGAAGGGCGGCGGGACCCGGGCGGGTCCCGCCGCCCTTCGGCTTCTTTACGATGCCGGACATGAAGGAACGAACGCCGCAGATGCGGTGGGAAGCGCGCGCCCAGGGGCCGCTGCTGGGGCTGGCCGTCGCGTTCGGCGGGGCCTACGCCGTGCCGATCGTGGCGCCGGACGCCGCGAGCTGGGTGCACACGCTCTGCTCCGCCGTCGAGTGGGTGGTGTGGGGCGCCTTTGCCTTCGACTACCTCGTACGGCTGGTGCTGGCACCCGGCAAGTGGCTGTTCGTCCGCAGCCATCCGCTGGATCTGCTGGCGGTCGTCCTGCCGCTGGTGCAGCCGCTGCGGCTGCTCCGGGTGGTCGCGACGCTGCTGCTGGTCGGGCGGCGGGCCAGGATGGCCCCACAGATCACGCTGACGACGTATGTCGGCGGCGCGGTGGTGGGGCTGATGATGTTCGGCTCGCTGGCGGTGCTGCGGGTGGAGCGGGACGCGCCGGGCGGGAACATCAAGACGCTGGGTGACGCGGTGTGGTGGTCCTTCACCACGATGACGACGGTCGGTTACGGCGACCATGCGCCGACGACGGGCCTCGGGCGGTTGCTCGCGGTCGGGCTGATGCTGTCGGGGATCGCACTGCTCGGTGTGGTGACGGCGAACATCGCGGCCTGGTTCATCGCGCGCTTCGAGCGCGACGACGTGGAGGAGCGCCGGCAGACGGCGCTGCTGGAGGCCCTGACCAGGGAGGTCAAGGAGCTGCGGGCGGAGGTGGCCACGCTCTCCGCGGCCGCCTCGGTCACCGCCATGGCGGACACGGCGGCAGGGGCGGGCACTGTGCCCGCCCCTGCCGGTCCGTCCGATGATGCCGCTGTCCGTGGGTGAAAATCACCACATCCCGCCGCCGGGAACGGTGGCTCCCGCCAGCCGGACAACGGCCAGGACGGTGTCGATCGCACCCAGGACCAGGGCGGCCAGGGCCGGCACCGGCTGCGCGCCGTTCCAGCGGCGTCCCATGCCGAGCCAGCCGCAGACGATCGCGATCGGGCCGAGAACGATCCCCAGCACGAAGAAACCCGTGATCGCACAGATCAGGCCGATGATGCCGAGTGCCGCGCGATCCGGCCCGCTCCGAGACCAGTTGCGGCCGCGTGAGCGGGGGTGCCTGCGCGTGGTGCTTCCGAAGCCCGCCATCATCACTCCCTGGGATCGTCGAAACCGGCCCGGAGTTGCGGGTACCCCGCTTCAGCGCTCCCAGACCTTGAAGGCCCTTACGCGGTACGGCGATTGCGGCACCCAGGTGCCGCTGCCGGGATAGGTCTCGAACTCTCCGGTCTCCGCGCACTCCCCGGACTGGTAGGTGGTGACGGGCCGCCCCGTGCGGTTGGCCAGTGCCTGGACGGTGGTGCCCGCCGGGAGCGGGACGCAGGAATCGATGTCGAGGCCGGACAGTTCGTGGATCTGCCGGGCGCCCTTGAAGTCCGGTTTCGCCCACAGGCACAGCTCGCCGGCCGCGCAGGCGCCGAGCCGGGGCGCCGAGGCCGCGGGGACGGGCGAAGCGGCAGCGGTGGGCGTCGCGGCGGCCGGCGTGAGCAGGGTGGCGGCCAGGACGGTGGCGAAGACGGTCGTACGCATGATGAACCCCCGTGTCGTACTGATCACTTGACCGAACCCTGACCCTGGGCGGAGCCGACGCGGAAGGGGGTCGCACCAAGATCACCCGGATAGGGGACAGCCCCCGTCGGGGCGCTCGGTGGGGCTGTCGCGTACCCGGGTTGACGCGACATGTGGGCCGCGCACGCACACGGCGCGACGTCGGAGGTGGGCCGCGCACACCCCCGGCTCGAGATGACGCGGACGCGTGCGCGCGCGTCACCGTCGGCGCGTCCAGCAGTGTGATGCGGCGCACAACTCGGGAGAGATAAGGGCCGGATAAGAACAGGAGGGCGTAACGCCCCCGCCGCGCCGGAGGGTACGCCTCGCGCACACACAAGGTGACCTCTTCCCCCGCCATCCCCCTCCCAACACGTGATCTCCCTCACCCTCTACGCTCGGCCCCTCGCGCGTCTCCTAGGGTGTGTCGCAGTGACTTCCTTCGACCACTCCCCCACATCGACCGTGTGGCGCGCCCTGCTCGCTCTCACGGTGGTGTTCGTGATGCTGGCGATGACCGGCTGGACCGCCGTACGGCATCCCGGCGGTCCGCGCGACGCCCTGGCGGCCGAGCAGGCGGGCTGGAGCAAGGCCACGATCGGAGCACGTGAGGTGCCCGAGGCCGACGCGCCGCCGCACGAACTGACCGCCTTCTTCGCATCGATCAGCCCATCCCGCCGCGCCGCACTCGCCGACGAGTTCCCGCATGTCGTCGGCAACCTCAACGGCGCGCCGGTAGCACTCCGCTATCGCGCCAACCGGACGGCACTGGCGAATTCGTTCGCCGCCGAGCACAAGCGGGTCGACGATCCCCATCTCACAGCGGCCGGCCACCGCGCGGCGGTCCGCAGGATGGACCGGTTCCAGGCGCTGATGAGCGAGGACCGGCAGATCCTCGCCTTCGACCCCTCCGGCTCCGGCCGGGTCGCCGAGGTCTTCGGCGATCTCGACCGGGCGCAGCGCGTCTCGGTGATCGTGCCCGGGGTCGACACCAATCTGCTCACCTTCCAGCGGTCGGCCCGCAAGTACAGCGCTCCCGTCGGTATGGCCCAGTCGCTGTACGCGGCGCAGCGGGCCGCCGCCCCCCGGGTCCGCACAGCCGTGATCGCCTGGGCCGACTACACCAGTCCCGTCGGCGTCGGCGTGGAGTCGGCGATCGGGCGCCTGGCCGAGAACGGCGCGGTACGGCTGACCGCGCTCACCAAGTCGCTGCCCGGCGACTCCAAGGTGGCCCTGTTCTGCCACAGTTACGGCTCCGTGGTGTGCGGCGTCGCCGCCAGCCGGCTGCCCGACCGGGTCGAGGACGTGGCGGTGGCGGGCAGCCCCGGTATGCGTGCCGAGAACGTGGCCGGGCTGCACACCAGGGCCAGGGTGTGGGCGATGCGCGACAGCGACGACTGGATCCAGGACGTGCCGCACATGGCCGTCGGCGGGCTCGGTCACGGCGAGGACCCTGTGACGCCGGAGTTCGGGGCGCGCCTGCTGTCCGCGGCCGGTGCGATCGGCCACGGAGGCTATTTCGAGCCGGGCACCGAGAGCGTCGACAACTTCGCCGAGATAGGCCTCGGTTGGTATGCGGGAGTGAGCTGTGCGGGCAACAATGACGCCTGCCGCCGCGGTATTTACGGCGCGGAAGCGGACGGACGCGCGTAGATCACTGCCGGGCCGTCCTGCCACCGAGGGGCGACGCACAGGCGCGGTCCGCATACGATGAGGCGCATGGGTGATGTGCTGGCCGGATTTCAGGCCACCTGGGAGTTCGAGACCGACTCCGTGCTCATCCGCTTCGAACGGGGGATCCGCACACCGAAGCTCTGGGCCGCGCTACGGGAACGGCGTGTCCCGCACGAGGCGTTGGCGGCGGTGACGCTCTTCCCGGGCAAGCGGGGCACGGTAGTTCTGCAAGCGGTGCCCAGACCAGGCGCCGATCCACTGATGGAGGCGGCGGCCGGACAGCTGAAGGAAGGCTGCGACCCGTACCGCCTGGTGCTCCCGGCGGAGCGCGAAGTGCTCGCCGAGTACTACGCGGACGAGTTGCGGGCCCTCCTCGGGCCGGACGCGGACCAGCCCGCCGAGCGGTTCTCGGTGGCCGCGCCCGAGGCTCCGCTGGGCTTCAAGGCATACGACGGAAAGGCGTCGTTCGACGGTTCACAGGTCGCGTTCCGCTGGTTCTGGACGGGCGCGTCGTCCGCCAAGTGGAAGGCGGGGGACCAGACTTTCCCGGTGTCGGAGCTGAGCGGGGTGGAGTGGCGCTCGCCCGAGGTCTTCGACGGCTATCTGCGGCTGCTGCGCCGCGGCGCCGACCCCGGCGCGCCGCCCGGGACCGTGATCGCGGGCGGGCAGCCGGTGCAGGCGGACCACGACCCGGCGGCGGTGATCTTCGGCCTCGGCTACGGCCCGGTCCACGAGTCGTTGCCGTTCGCCGCGGCGGTCCTCGCGGCCGCACGGAAGGCGAACCCGGCCCCGGCGCTGACGCCCCGGGCAGCCCACCGGGACCCGGCCGACATCGCGGACCGGATACGCCATCTCGGGGATCTGCACCAGGCGGGTCTGGTGACGGACGAGGAGTTCAGCCGGAAGAAGGCGGAGCTGCTCGCGGAGCTGTGACGGGGCGGGCCGGGTTTCCGGGCGCGGCCGGGTCCGTGGCGGCGACTCGGGCGCACCCGACTTCCCGGGCGCGGCCGGTCCGTGGCGGCGACGTTCCGGGGCCCATAGGCCTCGGCCCGTGTCATACCCCGGTATGACACGGGGTCCGGCTCCTCGGTATGACGCCGCGCGGCGCCCCGCTGCCTAGGCTGATCACGTCATGTCCAAGTCCCCCCGGCCCCCCGAGCCGTCCCCCTCCCCTCCCCTGTCGTCGCGCACGGCGCGGGCCGCGCTACGGAACCTGCGGTCGCTCGCGACCGACCTCGGTACGCCCACGCGCTCCACCGAACCACCGTTCGCCGGTGGGGAGAAACGCCGGTTGCGGGCGCTGTCGTACGGGGTCGTCCTCATCTTCGTCGTCCAGCTGCTGCCCATCACCGTCACCGTCCTGGCCAACGACTACGGTCTCAACGGTGCCCTCGCCGGTGCCCTCGCCACCGCGCAGTCCGCGCCGCTGCTGCTTGCCGTGACCCGGCCGCTGGAGGCGTGGTGGATCATCTTCGCCGCGGATGTCCTGGGTGCCGTCGCCCTGATGGCCGCGCCCGGCACCGCCGACAGGTCCTGGCCGTGGACCCCCATGACGGTCGTCGGCTATCTGCTGCTGATGATCTGCCTGGGGTGGCGCGAGCCGCGCCGCAAGCTGGTGGGGGTCTGGCTGCTGACGGGTGCGGCCGGCCTGCTGCTCGAGCGACTGTCGCCGTCGCTCAGCGACGGGATCCACCTGCCGCTGATCGTCTTCAGCGGTGTGATCCTCGTGCTCACCGGCGCGTTGCGCGAACGCCGCGACGCCCAGCGCCGGTTGACAGCGCAGGAAACCATCAGCGAGGCGGAGCGGGCCCAGCGCACCCTGCTGGAGGAGCGGGCCCGTATCGCCCGCGAACTGCATGACATGGTGGCCCACCACATGTCGGTGATCACCGTGCAGGCGGACTCGGCGCCGTACCGGATAGAGGGGCTTCCGGACGCCGCGCGCGAGGAGTTCACCTCGATCGCGACGAGCGCCCGCGAATCACTGACGGAGATGCGGCGGCTGCTCGTCGTGCTGCGCAGCGAGGGCGCCGAGGGCGAGCGGACCCCGCAGCCGGGGCTGGACCGGGTGCAGCAGCTGGTGGAGGCGACGGTACGGGCGGGGGTGCCGGCCGAGTTGTCGCTCGCAGCGCAGCTCGGCGGGGTGCCGCAGGCCGTGGAGCTGTCCGCGTACCGGATCGTGCAAGAGGCCCTGGCCAATGTGGTGCGGCACGCCCCCGGCGCGCCGACCCGGGTGTCGGTCACCTCGGACGGCGAGAATCTGACCGTGCTTGTGGTCAACGGCCCAGCGGTGCAGGCCATTTCACCGCTGGAGACGACCGGTACCGGGCACGGCCTGGTCGGGATGCGCGAACGCGTACGGTTGACCGGCGGCACGCTGGACACCGGACCGCTGGCCGACGGCGGCTTCCGGGTCGCGGCCCGTCTCCCCCTCGACGTGAAGGAACCCGCGTGAGCATCCGCGTGATCATTGTCGACGACCAGGCCATGGTGCGGGCGGGGTTCGCCGCGCTTCTGGCGGCGCAGGCCGACATCGATGTGGTCGGCGAGGCGCCGGACGGCCGCAGGGGCGTGGAGGTCGGCCGCAGCACCCAGCCCGATGTGGTCCTGATGGATGTGCGGATGCCGGAGATGGACGGTCTCGCGGCTGCGCGTGAGTTGCTGAACCCGCCCCCTGGCGTGGTGCACCTGCCCAAGGTGCTGATGCTGACCACGTTCGACGTCGACGACTATGTCTACGAGGCGCTGCGCGCCGGTGCGTCCGGGTTTCTGCTGAAGGACGCGCCGCCGGCGGATCTGATCGCGGCGGTACGGGTGGTGGCGGCCGGTGAGGCTCTGCTGGCGCCGTCCGTGACCCGGCGGCTGATCGCCGATTTCGCGGCCCGGCGGCCCGCCCGGCGGAGGAACCCGTCGCTGCGGCTGAACGGGCTGACCCCTCGCGAGACCGAGGTCCTGGAACTCGTCGCCCAGGGCCTGTCCAATCGTGAGATCGCGGACCATCTGGTGCTCGCCGAGCAGACGGTGAAGACCCACATCGGCCGCATCCTCGCCAAGTTGGACGTGCGCGACCGGACGCAGGCGGTGATCTTCGCGTACGAGTCGGGTCTGGTGACCCCGGGCCAGTAGCCCACGGGCCGCCCGTGCGCACTGCCGCCCGCGCCGGTGGCCGCGTCCGAGGGCCCTGGGGCCGGCAGTCATCCCCCGCCGGGAGCCGGCCGCGGCGTCGGTGGCGCGTCTTCGAGTCCCCGTGGCGCCCCGCCACGAAAGCCCGCCGGGCAGCTGTGGGGCTGCTCGCGGCGGGCTTCGCGGTGTTCGCGCTCGGGCCGGTGTGAGGCGGCGGTCCCGCGTGTCGGGGCCGGGTGACGCGGTGGTGCTACTCGCGCGCGGTCGACGTCGAGCTCATGTCGGGGTAGCGGTCCCCGGCCACCTGTCCGGCGATCGGCTCCAGCGACGCCAGTTCGTCCTGGCTCAGTGTCAGACGCGTCGCTCCGACGTTCTCCAGCAGCCGGCTCGCCTTACGGGTACCGGGAATCGGGACCACGGCGAGCGAGTGCACCTGGGCCCGCTGTTGCACCCAGGCCAGCGCGACCTGCCCGACGCTCGCGCCGTGCGCCGCCGCGATCTTGTGAACGGGCTCCAGCAGCGCGGCGTTCGCCGTGGCGTTCTCGCCGGTGAAGCGGGGCTGGTACCGGCGGTAGTCGTCCGCCGACAGCTGCGTGCCGGCGTCGGTGAACGCCCCGGTGAGGAACCCCCGGCCGAGGGGGGAGTACGGCACCAATGCGACACCGAGCTCGGCCGCGGCGCCGACCGCGCTGCGCTCCACGTCCCGGCTGAACAGCGACCACTCCGACTGCAGGGCGGCGATCGGGTGCACGGCGTGCGCCTCGCGCAGCTCCGCGCCGGTCACCTCGCTCAGCCCCAGGTGCTTGACCTTGCCCTCCTCGACCAGCTCGGCCATCGCGCCGACGGACTCGGCGAGCGGCACGGCCGGGTCGCGGCGGTGCATGTAGTACAGGTCGATGACCTCGGTCCCCAGCCGCCGCAGGCTGTTCTCGACGGCCTGGCGCAGGTAGGCGCGGTCGTTGCGCACACCGCGGTAGTGCGGGTCGTCGGTCCGTTCGATGGCGAACTTCGTTGCCAGGGTGATCTCGTCGCGATGCGCGGCGACGAACGGCGCCAGGAACTCCTCGTTGGCGCCCCGCCCGTACGCATCGGCCGTGTCGAAGAGCGTGACGCCCTGCGCGAGCGCCGTGCGGAGCGTCTCCCCGGCCGCTGCCTCGTCGGTGTCGCCGTAGAACTCGCTGATGCCCATGCAGCCCAGGCCCTGGATGCCGACCAGCGGGCCGTTCGTTCCGAGCCGCACCTGTGCGATCTTGCTGTTGCTCATCGGGGTCAGGCCCTCTCCGGCGCCCGTCGGGCGTCCGCGTAGAACTCGATCTTGTGGTCCAGTACGGCCAGGGTGTCCTGGAGCTCGGCCATCCGCTCGAGGACGTCGCGCCGGGTGCTCTGCAGCAGTTCCTGGCGGGCCTCGAAGGTGTGCTCACCCTCCCGCACCATCTCGGCGTACCGGACCATGTCGGCGACGGGCATCCCGGTCAGGCGCAGCTTGCCGACGAAGGCGAGCCAGTCCAGATCACGGTTGGTGAAGCGCCGCTGGCCGGTGTGCGAGCGGTCGACGTGCGGCATCAGCCCGATGCGCTCGTACCAGCGCAGGGTGTGCGCGGTGAGCCCGGTGAAGGCGACGACCTCGCTGATCGTGTAGCGGTCCTGTCCCTCGGGGCGCGGATGCGCACGGGGAGCGGCCTTGCAGAGATTCGTCCGTGCCGGAGTGCTCTCGATCACCGTCATGCCCACCACGCTAAAACCTTGGAGTGCACTCCAAGCAAGCGGAAACCGATGGCGGTTGCGGTACGGCGCGAATTAGCCTGCCCGATCATGAGCCTCGCCCGCCGCGCCACCCCCGAAGACGCCGAAGAACTGGTCCGCCTGCGCAAGGTCATGCAGGACTCGTACCTGGGCCCGAATCCCGATGTGAGCTGGCAGCCCGCCGCGGCGGCGACGCTCCGCGACCGGCTCTCCGATCCGGCCGGGGCGCTGACGGCTTTCGTCGTCGAGCGGCCCGGCGGGGGGCTGGCGGCCTGCGCGGTCGGCACGATCGAGTACCGCCTCGGCGGGCCCGGCAATCCGGAGGGCACGAGCGGCTATGTGTTCAGCGTCGCGACGGACGAGGACATGCGCCGCCGTGGGTACTCACGCGCCTGTACGGAGGGACTGCTCGGCTGGTTCCGGGAGCGCGGTGTGCGCAGGATCGATCTGCGGGCCTCTGCGGAGGGCGAGCCGCTGTACGCCTCCCTGGGCTTCGTGCGCACCCCGGACCCGGCCATGCGGCTGTCTCTGTAGGACCGTTTAGGCTCGTACACATGCAGAGCCTGGCGATGATCGAGAACTGGCCGGTACCGACCGCGGCGGCCGCCGTCGTACGAGCGGACGGCACGGTCGCCGGGTCGTACGGCCCGACCGGCCGGCGTTTCCCGCTGGCCTCCGTCACCAAGCCGCTCGCGGCGTACGCGGCGCTGGTGGCGTACGAGGAGGGGGCGATCGAGCTCGACGAGCCGGCCGGCCCCGAGGGTGCCACCGTCCGTCATCTGCTCGCCCACACCTCGGGCCTCGCCTTCGACGAGCACCGCGTCATGGCCCCGCCGGGTACCCGCCGGCTGTACTCGAACGCGGGCTTCGAGGTGCTCGCGGACCATATCGTCAAGGCGACCGAGATCCCGTTCACGGACTATCTCCACCAGGCGGTGCTGGAGCCGCTCGGTATGACGGCGACGACGCTGGAGGGCTCTCCCGCGAAGGACGGCGTCTCCACCGTCGACGATCTGGTGCGTTTCGCGGCCGAGGTGCAGGCGCCACGGCTTCTCGACGCGCGGACGGTGCTGGAGGCGATGTCCGTCGTCCATCCGGGACTGTCGGGGATCCTGCCGGGCTACGGGCACCAAAAGCCCAACGACTGGGGTCTCGGATTCGAGATCCGTGACGCCAAGTCGCCGCACTGGACGGGCACTTCCTCCTCGCCGCGCGCCTTCGGGCACTTCGGCCAGTCCGGCACGTTCCTGTGGATCGACCCGGACGCGCAGGCCGCGTGCGTGACGCTCACGGACCGGGCGTTCGGACCGTGGGCCATCGAGGCCTGGCCGCCGTTCACGGACGCGGTGCTCGCCGAACTGCGCGCTCGGTAGCGGAACCTAGCGCGGCACGCTCGTCGGGCGCGGCAGGCGGCCGAGGTCGATGTCGACATCGCAGTTGGCGTGGCCCAGCGTGACGTCCGTCCCCCGCAGCACCACGCCGCTCCTGCCCTCGGCGTCCTCGGTGAACGCGATCGTGCAGATCAGCTGGCGCACCGCGGTGTCGTCGAGGCTGTCGAGCGCAATCGGCAGCCTGACCACGACGCCCCCCTCGGCGCCCGACTCGACCCGCACCTGTCTGCCGAGCGGCAGCAGGGGCAGCCCGGTGGTGAGTCCGGCCTTGCGCTCGTTTCCGATCGGACCGTCGAAGAGCGCGGCGACGGTCTCGGGGGTCGATGTCCCCGGGTTCCTGTTGTCCGCGAACTCCCCTTCCAGGTACCGGACCACGGGCATCGGCTCCCCGTCCGGGGAGCGGAAGAAGAGCACCATCCCGGTCGGGCTGTGCGGGACGACCTGGACCGTGGCGGGGCCGCCCGCCTCGATGACATCGGTCTCCTGGATGCCGCAGCCGGCCAGCGCCAGCGCGGCCGCAAGTGCCGCGACGGCGGCGGGCAGTCGTCTCATGCCGTGGCCTCCGCCGTCGTGAGCGGTATCTCGACGGTGAACACGGCGCCGACGCCCCCGGGGCCGTTCGCGGCCCGGACCGTGCCGCCGTGCAGATGTACGTTCTCCTGGGTGATCGCGAGTCCCAGGCCGCTGCCCGCCGATCGGGTGCGGGCGGCGTCGGCCTTGTAGAAGCGGTCGAAGATGTGCGGGAGCACGTCGTACCGGATGCCGGGTCCGCTGTCCGCGACCTCGGTGACCAGCACAGCCACGCCGTCCGCGCGCGTCTCGGTGCGCAGCCGTACGGTGACGGGCGCGCCGCCGTGCCGCAATGCGTTGCCGACGAGGTTGGCGATGACGACGTCGAAGCGGCGTGGGTCGAGGCGGATGCGGATACCGTCGGGCAGCTCGGTACGGACCTGATCGGTCCAGTGCCGGTGCTCCAGGGTCTTGCGAATGGTCTCGGCGGCGTCCACCTCGTCGGTGTTGAGCTCGGCCGCGCGGGAGTCGAAGCGGGAGATCTCCATCAGATCCTCGACGAGCACGGCGAGCTTTCCGGTCTCGGCGCTGATCAGCCGTACCGCGCGGGCGGTATCGGGGTCGAGGCGGGCCGCGTCCTCGTCGAGGACCTCGGTGACGGCGAGCATCCCGGCGAGCGGGGTGCGCAGTTCGTGCGAGACGTCGGAAGCGAAGCGGCGGGCGCGCGTCTCGGCCTGCCGCAGTTCGTGCACCGACCGTTCGAGCTCAGCCGCCGATTCGTTGAACGTACGTGCCAGATCCGCGAGTTCGTCGCTGCCCCGGACCTGGATACGGGTGTCGAGCCGGCCGCTGCCCATGCTGCCGGCGGCCTTGCGCAGTTCGCGGACCGGGCGCAGCACGCTGCGTGCGGCGAGCAGCGCGGGGATCAGCGCGACTGCGAGGCCCGGCAGCGCGCCGTCGCGCGCGGCGGTCACCAGGGCCTCGATATTGGCCTCCTCGCCGCTCATCCGCATCACGGCGAACAGGACGAGTCCGGTGGGTATCACGCCGTTCACGCCGACCTTGAACACGGCGGGCATACCGATCGTCAGATACGGGACGCCGTCCTTGACGACCCGCTGGAAGGAGCCGTGCGGATTGTGCAGGGCGGTGCGGCGCAGTTCGGGAGTGATCACGGTGGAGGTGGGCTGGGTTCCGGAGGAGACCCGCAGCGAGCCGTACTCGGCGAAGACGACCCAAGGGTGTGGTTTGCCCTTCCGGGCTATGTCGCGCAGGACTTCCTGCAGCGATGTGCGCTCGACGGGCAGTTCGGTGCTGAGCGGCTGGACCTGCTCGCGGAACGACGCGACCGCGGTGTCCTGGGCGGTGGCGAGGACGGCGTTGCGTGCCTCGCGGTAGGTGAGGGCCGCGGTGGTCCCGGCGCTGACGGCGGCGACGAGAAGGAACGCGAGGATGAGACGGGTGCGCAGGCCGAAGGCGGCGATGTGCCGTGCCGGGCGGGCACGGCCTGGGGCCGTGCCGGTGCCGACCGCGCCCGCGGCGCCGGCACCGGGGCTGTTCGCGCCCGCGGGGTGGGGGCCGGGGCTGTTCGCGCCCGGGAGGCTCGGGCCGACGGGGTTCGCGCCCGGGAGGCTCGCACTCGTCGGGGCTGCGTCGGGCGCGTCCGTGCTCGCGGTGTTCGCGCGGAGGCCGCGGCGGAACCTCACAGCGGTCCGAAGCGGTAGCCGAAGCCCCGCAGGGTCTGGATGTACCGCGGGCTGCCCGGGGTGTCCTCGATCTTGTTGCGCAGGCGCCGTACGCACGCGTCGACCAGCCGTGCGTCGGCGTGGTAGCTGTGCTCCCACACATGCTCCAGCAACTGCTGTCTGCTGAACACCTGCTCCGGGGCGGCGCACAGATGCAGCAGCAGCTTCAGCTCCGAGGGGGCGAGCGCGAGACGCTGCCCGGACTTGGCGACGGTGAGCCCGGCGCGGTCGATGGCGAGCTCACCGTGGAACTCGACCGCGGGCTTTCCCCCGCCGGTGTCCTCGATCCGGCGCAGCACCGCCCGGATGCGGGCCTCGATCACCTCGGTACGGGCGGGCTTGACGATGTAGTCGTCGGCGCCGGCCTCCAGCCCGATGACGACGTCGAAGTCGTCGCCGCGGGCGGTGAGCATGATGATCGGCAACTGGCTGGTCTCACGCACCTGCCGGCAGACCTGCACGCCGTTCATACCGGGCAGCATCAGATCCAGCAGAAGCAGATCGGGCCGGAACTCGTCGAGCGCGGCGAGCCCGGCCTCACCGGTGGCGGCGGTCCGTACGTCATGACCACGGCGACGCAGTCCGAGTTCGACGCCTTCCCGGACGGAGGCGTCGTCTTCTATCAGCAGCACGCGAGGCATCTGTGGGGTATCCCGAGGGTGGTTTCTTCAGCGGCGGGTGAGACGTCTACCGGCACCGGAGAGCAGGGCATCGAGTTCGGTGAGGCGCAGGGGACGGGCGAGGAAGGCGAAGGTGAGCGCGATGACGAGCGCGCCGGCCGCCGCCGCGGCGACGGCACCGAGGGGGGCCGTGTACCTGGCCGCGAGGTGACCGAGCGCGGCGGCCGGTATCGCGGCGAGCAGCAGCCGGGCCTGGGCGGCCACGGTGGGCGAGCGCCACAGTGCCGGAGCGCGCCCACCGGCCCGGGCGGGCCGGGACGCGGGTGTCGCCGCCGTCCCGGACGCGGCAGCCGAAACCGGCGCGGGCCCCGCCACGGACGCAGGCCCTGCCCCGGACACGGGCCCCGACGCGGGCGCGGGTTCCGTCCCTGCCGGCGCCCCGAGCCGCCGGTGCAGGACGTACGCCGTCACCGCCCATCCCGCGCACAGGGCCAGCGAATACGCCCCGGCCATCCCGGTCACCGCCCACCGCGCCGGCAGCAGCAGATACGCGGTCGTCGACAGGGTCGCGTTCAGGCCCGCGATCACCAGGTTCAGCAGGAACGGGGTGCGCGTGTCGGAGAGGGCGTAGAAGGTGCGGGAGAGCACGTACTGCCCGGAGAACGCGATCAGCCCCGGGGCGAACGCCATGAGGATGCCCGCCATCGCCGCGATGTCGTCGTCGTCCGTCCTGCCGTACTGGAAGACGAGCGCCATGATCGGCTGGGCCAGAGCGAACAGCGCGCACGCCGCGGGGACCACGGCGACCGCGCTGCTGCGCAGCGCGTAGGAGACATCGCGCCGCACACCCGCCGTGTCGCCGTCCGCCGCTGCCCCGCTCATCCGCGGCATCAGCGCGGTGACCAGCGAGACGGTGATGATCCCGTGCGGTACGGCCCACAGCAGGTACGCGTTGTTGTACGCGCTGAACCCGACGCCGCCGTCGATGTCAACCTGCGCGGCGCGGGTGCCGGCGGCCGTGGCGAGCCGGGTCGTCAGCAGGTACGCGAGCTGGTTGGTGAGCACGAGCAGCACCAGCCAGCCGGCCGAGCGCAGCGGCCGGGTCAGCCCGCTGCCGCGCCAGTCGAAGCGGGGCCGCCAGCGGAAGCGGGCCGCGCGCAGGGCGGGGACGAGGGCGAGCGCCTGGACGGCGATACCCGCGGTGGTGCCCCAGCCGAGCAGGGCCGTCTCGGCAGGGGTGAGCGTGCCGCCGTCGCCCGTCGCCAGATAGAGACCGAACACGGCGATGACGACGACGTTGTTGAGAACGGGCGTCCACATCATGGCGCCGAACCGGCCACGGGCGTTGAGCACTTGTCCGAGCAGTGTGAACAGCCCGAGGAAGAAGATCTGAGGCAGGCAGTAGCGGGCGAAGGCGACGGTCATCGTGGCCTGGGGGCCGGTGTAGCCGGTGTACGTGTCGATGATGAGCGGCGCCGCCCAGACCGCGGCGGCGGTGATCGCCAGCAGGCCGATGACGCAGACGGTGAGCAGCCGGTCGGTGTACGCGGCGCCGCCGTCCTCGTGTTCCTTGGCGGCCTTGACGAGTTCGGGCACGAAGACGGCGTTCAGCGCGCCGCCGAGGAGGAGCATGTAGACGATGGTGGGGACGGAGTTGCCGGCCGCATAGCCGTCCGCGACCAGCCCCATGCCGAGGCCTGCGGCGACGACGGCGGACCGCACGAACCCGGTGGCACGGGAGACGATGGATCCCGCGGCCATGATGGCCCCACTGCGCGCCACGGACGCGGTCCTGGCACCCGGATCCGGCGTCCCGTCGTCTCGGTCCGCGCGGCCGGATCGCGTGCCGGCCTTGCCGGCCCGTGTGGTGTCGTCGGCCCGTGTGGTGTCGTCCCCGTGCGGCGCGGTGTCCTCGGCCCCGGTGGCCCCGGCGCCCATGACCGCACCACCATCTGCCACGGACGCGGTCCGGGCTCCGGGGATGGGCGCCCCGGCGTTGCGGTCCGCACCGCCCTGCCGGCCGCCGGGCGCGAGGACGCCCTCGGCCCTGTTGGCCCCGGCCGCCCCCGTGGCGGTCGGGGCCCCCGTGTTCGGGGCGCTCATCGGCGTGCCATGTACGCCTGGAAGGCGCGGTACAGCGTGTGGTTGGCGGTCCCGCCCAACGGTCTCTCCCATTCCCCCAGCGTCTCGACGACCCGCCCTCCGGTGCCGAGCTTCCAGCGAAGCAGCCCGTAGGGACGGTCGTCGGGGTCGAGGGTGGAGGGTACCCCGCGCATATCGTAGACGTCGGCGCCGAGTGCGTGGGCGTCGAGCAGCATCCGCCACTGCAGGGCGTTGGACGGGCGGACGTCGCGGCGGTGGTCGGCGGATGCGCCGGTCTGGTACCAGACCCGCCGACCCACCGTGATCATGGTGTGGGCAGCGAGTATCTCGCCCTCGTGGCGGGCGAGATACAGCTTCATCCGGCCGGGCTCCTCGGCGTTGAGAGCCTCGTACTGCCGCTCGTAGTACGCGAGCGAGCGGCCGAGCCGGAAGCCGTCGCGCTCCTCCGTGATGCGCAACAGCCGGTAGAAATCGGGGAGTTCGGCGGCGCTGCCCACGACCACCTCCACCCCCGACTTCTGGGCGCGGCGGACGTTGCGCCGCCACTCCTGGTTGAGTCCGGACCACAGGTCGTCGGTGGTGCGCCCGGCGAGCGGCACCTGGAAGACATGGCGGGGCTGCGCGTCCCCGGCCTCTCCGGCCGCCTCGCCACCGCATCGCTTCCAGCCGCGTGCCCGCAGCCGTTCGGCGACCGCCGTGCCGAGCGGGTCGACCTCGCAGGCGAGAACGTCGCCGAGCCGACGACCGGGCCCGGTCAGCGACTTGAGCCTGTCGGCGTCCCAACGGCGGTACGCGGGCGAGGGCCCGACGCGTACGGCGAACGCGCCGGTCGCCCGCAGATGGCGCAGCAGCGGGTCGAGCCAGCCGTCGATGTCCGGATCGGCCCAGTCGGCGACGGGCCCTTCGGGGAGGTAGGCGAAGTATCTGCGGGTGCCGGGGAGCTGCCGCAGCAGCACGAGTGCCACTCCGGTCAGCCGGCCGGCCTCCGGGTCCGGACCCCAGCCGAGCAGTTGGGCGCGCCATCCCTCCTTGACCTGGGCCCAGGACGGGCACTGCAGAAACCCGGCCCCCAGAGCGCTGCCCGCGCGGGTGGCGAGGAAGGCACGGTAGGTCTCGACGGTGACGGGTCCCAGCCGGGTTTCCTGGCCGCGGCTTTCCTGACCGCGGCCGGGTGTCACGAGCAACGCTGACACGGTGTGAGCCTCTCTTCCGCCCCGAGCGGTCGCGGGGACGCCGGACAGGTTCACAGCCGTGCGTGACCGTCCCGCGCGGCGAATGTGACCGGACCATGACCGTTCCTCACCAGTCGCCGTCACATGGCCATGGGGCCGCTCACCTGCGTTTTTCCCGTCCTAGAGTCGGCGGCATCCACTTGCTTCTTCGGACGGGGGACTTCCGTTGATTCACATATCCGTGCGTACCGCGGTAGCGGCGGCCGCGCTCCTCACGCTCACCGCCTGCTCGGACGCCACCACGCCGCGACCGGACGCCAAGCCCGGCGGGAAGCCGGCCGCCGACCGGCCCGCGACCGTCACCGTGACGCCCCAGGGCCGCCATGCGAAGGCGGGCGAGCCGGTCAAGGTCACCGCAGCGGGCGGCACGCTCACCTCCGTCACGGTCACCGACGCCAAGGGCCGTCATCTCACCGGCAGGTCCTCGGCCGACGGAACGAGTTGGACCTCCGACCGCAATGCGGCGCCGGGTACCGCGTACTCGGTCACCGCGGCGACCCGTACGAAGGGCGGCGCGACCGGCACGGCCGAGGCGTCCTTCACCACGGATGCGGCCGACAAGGTCAACAAGGTCGAATGGCGTCCGGGGGTGAACGCCACCGTCGGCATCGCGCAGCCGATCTCGCTGGTCTTCGACAACCCGGTGAGGAACAAGGCCGCGGTCGAGAAGCGGCTGAAGATCACCACCTCGGACGACACCGAGGGGTCGTGGGGCTGGATGCAGGACTACTCGGGCCGCGACCGGGTGGACTGGCGTCCCAAGTCGTACTGGAAGTCCGGCACCAAGGTCACCCTCGACGCGCAGTTGAACGGCACCGACTCGGGCGCGGGCGGCTGGTTCGTACGCGACTACTCGACCACGTTCACCATCGGCGCGCGCCAGGTCGTCAAGGTGGACCTCGACCGCCATGAGCTGACGCTGGAGCGCGACGGCAGATCCGTACGGAAGATCCCGGTCTCCGGCGGCACGCCCGGCGGCGACAAGCGCTCCTGGCGCGGGACCGCGGTGCTGATGGCGAAGGAGGGGACGATCAACATGAACTCCGAGACCGTGGGCCTCGGCAACGCCTACGACAAGATGGTCGACCACTCGATGCGGCTGACCTGGTCCGGAATGTACGCCCATGCCGCTCCGTGGAACGCCAAGTGGTTCGGCAGAGCGAACATGAGCTCGGGCTGCATCGGGATGAGCACCGCGGATGCCGCCTGGTTCTACAAGCAGGTGCGCCCGGGCGACCCGTTCGAGATCAAGGGCGCGCAGACCAAGGGCACGGTCGCCCCCGGGAACGGCTTCGGCGACTGGAACCTGTCATGGGCCGACTGGCAGGCAAGGAGCGCCCTGCGCTGACCTCAGCCGGCCGTCTCCCACAGCAGCACCTCGACAGCCGTGGCGGCGGCGAGATCGAGACCGTCGGCGTCCGTGACCCGCGCCGAGTCGCCGGAGGCCAACTCCTCCTCTCCCAGCCGGACTTCACCGCGTACGACATGCACATACACCAGCGGCGCGTCCGGGACGGCGGTGCGTTCGCCGGGTGCGAGGCGGCGGGCATGGAGCATCGCCCCGGCCTGCGGGAGGGCGTACGGGGTGGAGTCGGCGATGCCGCGCACGATCTCGTACGCCGGCTCGCCGCCCGGTTCCAGGGGGGCGAGCCACATCTGTACGAACACGAGCGGCACCTCGGCGTCATTGCGCTCGGTGTGCCGCACCCCGCCCGCCGAGCTCAGCCGCTGTACGTCCCCGGGCCGCACGACGGTGGCGTGGCCGGCCGAGTCGCGATGGGTGAGCTCGCCCTCGACGACCCAGGTGACGATCTCGGTATGGCTGTGCGGGTGCTCCTCGAACCCGGCGCCGGGTGCCAGACGCTCCTCGTTGCAGGCCAGGATCGCGCCGAAGCGGAGGTTGTCGGGGTCGTAGTGCCGCCCGAAGGAGAAGGCGTGCAGGGACTCGATGCCCGCGGCGGAGTCACCGCCGCGATAGCGCTCGTCGGCGCGCCGAACGGAAATCACGCCACCACCGTAGCCGGGCCCGAGCACGGCGCGACGCGATGAGAGGGAACCCCTGCACTCGGCCCGGGCGTCCTGATAAGGCACTCTTGTCCCCGTGCCCGAACCTGCAGCGAACGTCCCCCATCCGCACAATGCGACTCTGCGCCGACTGGAGCAGTCGTCCGGCCGGCTCGCGGCGAACGCCATCGCCCGCATGGACGAGACGCTGCCCTGGTACCGGGCGATGCCCCCGGAGAACCGGTCATGGATCGGCCTGGTCGCCCAGGCGGGTATCGCCGCGTTCACCGAGTGGTTCCGGCATCCGGAGACTCCGCAGGCAATCTCGACGGATGTGTTCGGCACGGCGCCTCGGGAGCTGACCCGGGCGATCACCTTGCGGCAGACTGTCGAGATGGTCCGCACCACGATCGAGGTCATGGAGGCGGCGATCGACGAGGTCGCCGCACCCGGCGACGAATCGGTGCTGCGCGAGGCGCTGCTGGTGTACGCGCGGGAGATCGCGTTCGCCACCGCCCAGGTGTACGCGCAGGCGGCCGAGGCGCGCGGGGCATGGGACGCCCGTCTCGAGTCACTCGTGGTGAACGCGGTGCTGTCCGGCGAGGCCGACGAGGGCGCCGTCTCGCGTGCCGCCGCGCTCGGCTGGAACTCCCCCGAGCATGTGTGCGTCATCCTCGGCACGGCGCCGGACGGGGACAGCGAGCTGACTGTCGAAGCGATCCGCCGGGCCTCCCGCCATGCCAAGCTCCAGGTGCTCACCGGGGTGCTCGGCGACCGGCTCGTGGTGATCGCCGGCGGCAGCGACAACCCGCTCCATGTCGCCAAGGCGCTGATCGGCCCGTATGCGGCGGGCCCCGTCGTCGCGGGGCCCATCGTGCCGGACCTGCTGGCCGCGACCCGGTCCGCGCAGGCCGCGGCGGCGGGCCTGAAGGCGTGCTCGGCCTGGCAGGACGCGCCGCGGCCGGTTCTCGCGGACGATCTGCTCCCGGAGCGCGCGATCGCCTCCGACCCTGCCGCGCGCCAGCAGCTGGTGGAGGAGATCTACAGACCGCTGGAGGAAGCGGGCTCGGCGCTGCTGGAGACTCTGAGTGTCTATCTGGAACAGGCGAGCAGTCTCGAGGGCGCGGCCCGAATGCTCTTCGTACATCCGAACACCGTGCGCTACCGGCTGCGACGTGTGACCGATGTCACCGGATGGTCACCCTCCGACGTTCGCTCTGCGTTCACTCTCCGGATTGCACTGATCCTGGGGCGTCTGGCTGACGGTGATGCCCAACCCTAGACTTTTGTCGAACACCAACAATTCCCCTGACGGTTCTTCGTCCCTGTCCCCACGGGTGTTCGGAGCCGTCCACAAGAGAGAGTGTGAGGGTGCTCGTACTCGTCGCTCCCGGCCAAGGCGCTCAGACGCCCGGCTTCCTGACCCCCTGGCTCGACCTTCCCGGCGCCACCGACCGCATCGCGGCCTGGTCCGACGCCATCGGGCTCGACCTCGCCCACTACGGCACGAAGGCAGACGCGGACGAGATCCGCGACACCGCCGTGGCCCAGCCGCTGCTGGTCGCCGCCGGTCTGCTGTCGGCTGCCGCGCTCGGCGAGGTGACGCCCGGCGCGGTCGCCGGCCACAGCGTCGGTGAGATCACCGCCGCCGTCCTCGCCGGTGTCCTCGACGACACCGCCGCGCTGCGCTTCGTACGCACACGGGGACTCGCGATGGCCGAAGCCGCCGCGGTCGCCGAGACGGGCATGTCCGCCGTGCTCGGCGGTGACCCCGAGCAGGTCGTGGCGCACCTCGAGAAGCTGGGCCTGACCCCGGCGAACGTCAACGGCGCAGGCCAGATCGTCGCCGCCGGCACCGCCGAGCAGCTCGCCGCGCTCGCCGAGGACAAGCCGGAGAAGGCCCGTGTCATCGCCCTGAAGGTGGCCGGCGCGTTCCACACGCACCACATGGCGCCCGCGGTCACGACCCTCGAGGAGGCCGCCCGCGCCCTCACGGTGTCCGACCCGGCCCTCCCCTACGTCTCGAACAAGGACGGGCAGGTCGTCGCCGACGGCGCCGATGTGATCTCCCGTCTGGTCGGCCAGGTCGCCAACCCGGTCCGCTGGGACCTGTGCATGGAGACCTTCAAGGAGCGGGGCGTCACCGCCCTGATCGAGGTCTGCCCCGGCGGCACCCTCACCGGCCTCGCCAAGCGCGCGCTGCCGGGTGTGAAGACGCTGGCGCTCAAGACACCCGACGACCTCGACGCGGCCCGCGCGCTGCTCGCCGAGGCTGGTTCACCTGCCGCTGACGCGGCGGGCGCCTGACAAGGAGCCGCAGAGCATGCCGAAGATCAAACCCAGCCAGGGCGCGCCGTTCGCACGCATTCTGGGTGTCGGTGGCTACCGCCCGACGCGGGTGGTGCCCAACGAGGTGATCCTCGAGACGATCGACTCGTCCGACGAGTGGATCCGCTCGCGCTCGGGCATCGCGACCCGCCACTGGGCCTCCCCCGAGGAGACCGTGTGCGCGATGTCGGTCGAGGCGGCCGGCAAGGCGATCGCCGACGCCGGGATCACCCCCGCGCAGATCGGCGGCGTGATCGTCTCCACGGTCTCGCACTTCAGGCAGACACCGGCCGTCGCCACGGAGATCGCGGACAAGATCGGGGCCAACAAACCGGCCGCGTTCGACATCTCCGCCGGCTGCGCGGGCTTCGGCTACGGCCTGACCCTCGCCAAGGGCATGGTGGTGGAGGGTTCGGCGGAGTACGTCCTTGTCATCGGCGTGGAGCGGCTCAGCGACCTGACCGACCTGGAAGACCGTGCGACGGCCTTCCTGTTCGGCGACGGCGCGGGCGCGGTCGTCGTCGGTCCGGCGAAGGAGCCGATGATCGGCCCGACCGTCTGGGGCTCGGAGGGCGACAAGTCCGAGACCATCAAGCAGACCGTGCCGTGGGACGACTACCGCAACGGCACCGTCGAGAAGTTCCCCGCCATCACGCAGGAGGGCCAGGCGGTCTTCCGCTGGGCCGTCTTCGAGATGGCGAAGGTCGCCCAGCAGGCGCTCGACGCGGCCGGGATCACGTCGGACGACCTGGACGTCTTCATTCCGCACCAGGCCAATATGCGGATCATCGACTCGATGGTGAAGACTCTGAAGCTGCCGGAACACGTCACGGTCGCCCGTGATGTGGAAACCACCGGCAACACCTCGGCCGCCTCGATTCCGCTCGCCATGGAGCGGCTTCTGGCGACCGGACAGGCGAAGAGCGGTGACACCGCGCTCGTCATCGGCTTCGGGGCGGGTCTCGTCTACGCCGCGACGGTCGTTACCCTCCCCTAGTGCACCGTACGGATCTTCCGGACGGCTACTGCCACACCCTCTGAAACACACCGAAGGAGCGCCAACATGGCCGCCACGCAGGAAGAGATCGTCGCCGGTCTCGCCGACATCGTCAACGAGATCGCCGGTATCCCGGTCGAGGACGTCCAGCTGGACAAGTCCTTCACCGACGACCTGGACGTCGACTCGCTGTCCATGGTCGAGGTCGTCGTCGCCGCCGAAGAGCGCTTCGACGTCAAGATCCCCGACGAGGACGTCAAGAACCTGAAGACTGTCGGCGACGCCGCGGACTACATCGCCAAGCACCAGGCCTGAGTCCTCAGTCGCGCTGGTCGCCACCCTTCGGTGGCGCCGTGAAAATTCAGCACCCCCTAAACGTGGAGAAAGAATTCCTGTGAACTCGACCAATCGCACCGTGGTCGTCACCGGTATCGGCGCAACCACACCGTTGGGTGGCGACAGCGCATCGACCTGGGAAGGTCTGCTCAGCGGGCGTTCCGGAGTAAAGCCCCTCGAGGGCGAGCGCTTCGCCGAACTGCCGGTACGCATCGCGGCACCCGCGGCGGTCGACCCGGGCGAGGTTCTGCCCCGCCCGCTGGCCCGCAAGCTGGACCGCTCGGCGCAGTTCGCCGTCATCGCGGCGCGCGAGGCGTGGGCGGACGCCGGCTTCACCGCTGCGGCGGGCGAGGACGGGAACATCGTCCCCGAGCGCCTGGGCACGGTCATCGCATCCGGCATCGGCGGCGTGACGACACTGCTCGACCAGTACGACGTGCTCAAGGAGAAGGGCGTACGCCGCGTCTCCCCGCACACCGTCCCCATGCTCATGCCGAACGGCCCCTCCGCCAACGTCGGCCTCGAGGTGAACGCCCAGGCGGGCGTGCACACTCCGGTCTCGGCCTGTGCGTCGGGCGCGGAGGCGATCGGCTACGCGGTCGAGATGATCCGCACCGGCCGCGCCGATGTGGTCGTCGCGGGCGGCACCGAGGCGGCGATCCACCCGCTGCCGATCGCGGCGTTCGCCAACATGATGGCGATGTCCAAGAACAACGACGAGCCCGAGAAGGCGTCGCGTCCCTACGACACCGCGCGGGACGGCTTCGTCCTCGGCGAGGGTGCGGGCGTGGTGATCCTTGAGTCTGCCGAGCATGCGACGGCGCGTGGCGCGAAGATCTACTGCGAGGTCCTGGGCCAGGGTCTGTCCGCGGACAGCCACCACATCGCACAGCCGGAGCCGACGGGCCGCGGTATCGCCGCGGCGCTGCGCAACCTGCTGGAGACGACGGACCTCAAGCCGTCCGAGGTCGTGCACCTGAACGCCCACGCGACGTCGACCCCGCAGGGTGACGTGGCCGAGATCAAGGCGCTGCGGAGCGTCCTGGGCGACGACCTCGACCATGTGGCGGTCTCCGCCACGAAGTCGATGACGGGTCATCTGCTGGGCGGCGCGGGCGGCATCGAGACCGTGGCGACGGTCCTGGCGCTGCACCACCGGACGGCACCGCCGACGATCAACGTGGACGAGCTGGACGAGACGGTCGAGGCCGACATCGTCCGCGGCGAGCCCCGTGCCCTCCCGGAGGGCACGATCGCCGCGATCAACAACTCGTTCGGCTTCGGCGGCCACAACGTGGTCCTGGCGTTCCGCACGGTCTGATCCGAGGACGCGACCGAGGCCCGCACCCCCCGGGGGGTGCGGGCCTCGGCCATGTCCGGGGGTCCTCGTGTCGCGGACCTCCGCCGGCCGGCCGATGCGCGGCGCGCAGCGAACGCCGCGTGGGAGGCTGCCGAGCGCGACCCGCCTCGGAGCGGCGGGACTTCCCCCGGCAGGACGAGGGCGGGTGCGGTGCAAGCGCGCGGGAGGCGAGCCTCGGACCGCACAGCCGCCCGTGCAGGGCCGCGGGTCCCCGGACGTCCGGAGGACTCCGGCAACGCGCCGCACAGCAGGACACGAGGCGGAGCCGGTCCGGGAACACGGACACCGGGTGCCACCACAACGGACCGCGCATCAGGAGCCGCATTCCGGAGCCCGGAGCAGTGGCTGCAGCACTCGCCCGCCAGCAGGCGGCGGCAACATGCGGCAACCCGCCGCGCGACAGACAAGGGGGCGGAGCCGGTCCGGGAACACGGACACCTGGGGCCACAGGCCGCGCCGGCGGGAACGCGCATCAGGCGCGGGGAGAGCGGGGCAGGGGGCGCGAGCGCAGGCAGTCGCCCGCGCGGCGGGGCCGGGGCACCCGCCGGTTCGGGGAGGGGCCGGACGTGGCAGGGAAAAGCTCCGCGCGGCGGGTGGCGCGAGGTCAGACCACCTGGTGGAGCCAGCGGACCGGGGCGCCCTCGCCCGCGTAGCGGAAGGGTTCCAGTTCGTCGTCCCACGGCTTGCCGAGGAGCTTGGCGACCTCCGCCTCCAGGTCCGTCTCGCCCTCGGACGCGCGGACCAGCGCCGCGCGCAGGCGGTCCTCGGGGACCAGGATGTCGCCGTGCATGCCGGTGACCGCGTGGAAGATCCCGAGGTCCGGCGTCGCGCTGTAGCGCTCGCCCTCAGCCGTGGCGCACGGCTCCGCCGTCACCTCGAAGCGCAGCAGGCGCCAGCCCCGTAGCGCCGACGCGAGCTTGGAGGCCGTGCCCACCGTGCCCTGCCAGGAGAACTCGGCTCTCCAGGTACCCGGCGATGCCGGCTGGCGGATCCAGTCGAGCTGGACCCGTACTCCGAGCACCCCCGCCACCGCCCATTCGACGTGCGGGCACAGCGCGCGCGGTGCGGAGTGAACGTACAGAACGCCACGTGTCGTCACCGGGACCTCCAGTGTGGGACGAGGATCGCCTTCCCAGCGGCCTCAGTAAACAGCATCGGGCGGCAATCTCCACAAAAGGGACAGGATGTGACGTGATGTAATTTACTGGCGCCGATGGGAGAGGGGATGTCTCTGGGTCGACGGGCTAAAAGCTACCGTGCGAGGACCCCCGAGGGGTGACGTACTGTCGGTCCTGGGCCCGTACGCACCAAGCTTTCACTCGGCAGGACGTCACGGGACGTCAGATGCCGGTGACACGGAGGGGATCAGGGGATGCGGGAGAGTCGTACCCACCACTCACGCACAGTTACCGCCGCTGTGACGGTCGCCGTTCTCCTCATGGCCGGGGGTGCGCTGGCCGGCTGTGACACCACGTCAGCCCCGGACGGGCGGCGCTCGCCCTCCCCGTCGCGCCCGGCGCCGAGCCCGGCGCCGGTGTGGGACCGCAGCCCGGATTCCCTCGCCGCGGTCGGAGACTCCATCACCAGGGGCTTCGACGCGTGCGTGGTGTTCGCGGACTGCCCCGAGGTCTCCTGGGCGACCGGCACGGACAGCACCGTACGAAGTCTGGCGCTGCGGCTGCTCGGCGAACGGGCGGTGACCACGCACAGCTGGAACTACGCCCGTTCCGGGGCCCATGTCGCCGATCTGCCCGAGCAGATGTCCCGGGCGGCCGCCAGGAAGCCGGAGCTGGTCACCGTCATGGTCGGCGCGAACGACGCCTGCGCGGACACGGTCGAGCAGATGACGCCCGTGGACGATTTCCGGTCGTCTTTCACGGCGTCGATGGCCCGTCTGCGGCAGGGCGCCCCCAAGGCGCAGGTGTACGTGTCGAGCGTGCCGGACCTCAAGCGGCTGTGGTCGACCGGGCGCGGTGATCCGCTGGGCAGCCAGATCTGGAAGCTGGGCATCTGCGCGACCATGCTGGGCAACGCGAACGACGTGAGCACGACGGCGCAGCAGCGACGCGAGAGCGTCCACCAGCGGGTCATCGCGTACAACAAGGTGCTCGAGGATGTGTGCGGAAAGGATCCGCGCTGCCGTTACGACGGCGGGACGGTCTTCAACTACCGCTTCGACGGCCACCAGTTGAGCCGGTGGGACTGGTTCCACCCGAGCAGGGACGGACAGCGCCGACTCGCCGAGCTCGCCTATCGCAACGTCACCGCCGCCGAACCGCCCGCCTAGGTCTTACGAGTCTGTGACACACCTGCCACTCCTGAGGCCGATGTGTCAGATGTGTTGCCAGAGTGTGCCGCCAACGGGGGTCCGCCGTCCGGGGGTGAACCGGGCGCCGGTTGGCACCCAGCAGAAAGCGAGCACACTCCATGAAGCAGCGACACAAGGTGAATCGCACCCGACGAAAGGCTCTCCTCGCAGTGGCCGGCCTGGTGCTCGGTGGCGGCGGCCTGGCGCTGGTCAACGCCGGGGCCAATGCCGGGACCCCCGATGACCCGCGCGCCGGGGGAATCGTCTGCCCGTCCGTGGCGGACCGGCTGCCCGACGTCCCCGCGCCGGCCAGGGCCGAGGTGCGCCGGGACCTGAGCACGATGCAGCAGGACATCAAGGCCGCCGAGGCGCGTTGGACCTCCGAGCAGGGCGTGTCCTCCCGTACGGTCCTCGACCCCCTGTGGTCCAAACGCTCGGCCGTCCTGGAGCGGATCGAGATCGCCGTCGAGCGGGCGGGGGCCGAGCGGCCGCGGAACCTGCAGAGCCTCTCGCAGTGCGCGGTCGCCGCGGAAGGAGCCGAAGTGAAGGCGGAGGGGGACCAGCAGAGGGCGGGGCAGCCGCCCACGGGTACGCCGGGCGGCGGGCAGCCTCCGGCCGGCGAGCAGGACGGCGGGCAGACCGACGACAACGGGCCCGCACCGGATGACTTCGTGGACATCACCACCGTCCGCCCGAACGTCCAGCCCGTACGCAACGGTCGCTCGGCATCCCTGGGCACCTTCCGGTCGCGGTGCGGTGTCAACGCCCAGGGGCAGTTCAACTCCGACAACGTCATCGTGGCTCCCGGAGTGACCAACGGCGCCCATCACACCCATGACTACGTCGGCGCGGTCGGCGTCGACGGATTCACCACCAACGAGTCGCTCGCGGCAGCCGGGACGACCTGTACCAACGGCGACCGGTCCACGTACTACTGGCCGGTGCTGCGCGACCGCAACGGCGTCCAGGAGACGGACGCCGACAAGCAGGGCGGAGGCGCGGAAGGCAACATCGGCAGGATCCTCACCCCCGCCTCCGTCTCCCTGGAGTTCGCGGGCAACCCGCAGTCCAAGGTGACGGCGATGCCACGTTTCCTGCGGATCATCACCGGTGACGCCAAAGCCAACGCGAACGGCGGCGCCAACGCCAACGCCCGGTTCACCTGCACCGGCTTCGAGAACCGCGTCGAGCTGAGGGACAAGTACCCGATCTGCCCGCAGGGCAGCAAGCTGATGCGCGTGTCCAAGTTCCAGAACTGCTGGGACGGCAGGAGCACCGACAGCGCCAACCACCGCTCCCATGTCGCCTTCGCCGACGCCCGGGGCAGGTGCCCCGCCGGATTCCGGCCGATCCCGCAACTCGTCCAGCGCGTCACCTACAACGGCCTCGCAGGAAGCACCTCGTTCGCCATCGACAGCTTCCCGGAGTCGCTCCACAAGCCCGTCACCGACCACGGCGACTTCATCAACGCCATGCCGAACACGCTGATGAAACAGGCCGTCAACTGCATCAACACCGGCCGCCGCTGCGGCTGACCGCTATCCGCACACGGGCCCGGCGGCGCGCAGCACGCTGCCGGGCAACCGGCCTTCGGCACGACCTCGCCGGCCGTCCACTCCCCGGCCATCGGCCGGGATCAGCCGTGGCTGCCCGTTCGGAGCGAAGGACATACTCCCGGCACCCCGTCGGAAGGACTCCTGTGCTCCGCATACGCACCCCCCGTAGCGCCCTCCGCCTCTTCGGTGCCGCCGTGCTCGCCTCCGCGGCTCTGTGCCTGTCCGCACCTCCGCTCGCCCTCGCCCGGCCGGCCGCCGCGCCGCAGCCCCTCACCGCGGAGGAGCAGCGACTCGAACATGCCGTCCCTCAGGAGATACTTCGGCGCAGCGGATTCGACGGCGTGGCACCGCAGTTCACCCGTGCGCTGGCCTCCGCGCGATCGATCCGGCAGGCCGAGGGGGCCGTCGTACGGCACGGCCGGGCGCTCTGGGCGCGGGCCGTGGACCGGGCGCAGGGCAGGGTACCCACCGCGGGTGATCTGAGCCAGGACGACGACCGGCCGCTGTACTGGGCACGACTGGGGATGACAGCCCAACTACGGCAGTGGCAACCGCCGTTCGCACTCACCGATGCTCAGCGGGCGCATCTGATGGACCGGCTCGAGCGTTCCTCGCGCGGCCAGGAATCGATGCTGCTGCCGGCGGGCGCAGGGATCAGGCGCATCGTGATGACGGGCTTCGACCCGTTCACGCTCGACCGTGACATCCGTATCAGCAATCCGTCCGGCGCGACCGCGCTGGCGCTGGACGGCACATGGATCCGTACGGCGGACGGTCCGGCCCGGATCGAGACGGCCGTCTTCCCCGTCCGCTGGCAGGACTTCACCGACGGCACGGTGGAGCGGACCCTGCGCGAGCAGCTGCCGCACGCGGATCTGTTCACGACGGTGAGCCAGGGGCGCGTGGGCAGGTTCGACATCGAGCGCACGAACGGGGCGTGGCGGGGCGGGTCGCCCGACAACGACAACGTCTCGCGCCGGGAGACCGTGCCGGTCCCCGATCCGGCCTCACAGCCGCAGTGGACCACGACGACGCTGCCGCACGCGGCGATCGTGGCGGCGGGCACCGGGCGCTTCCCCGTGTACGACAACACGTCGGTGACCGAGATACCGGCGGGCGCGACGGAGCCCGTGGTGCGTCCCGACGGTCCGACCCCCGGCTCGACGGCCCGTGCCGGAGGCGGCGGCACGTATCTGTCCAACGAGATCGCTTATCGTGCCACGCTGCTGCGGGACAGGCTGGGGCTCACCGTCCCGGGCGGTCATGTGCACACGCCGGTCCTGGAGTTCGGGGCCGGGAACACGACGGAGATCACGGACCCGGAGTTCGTACGGAACCGGCTGGACATCATCGCGCAGGTACGGGAGATCATCCGGGTGGCAGCACAGCCGTCCGCCTGACGCCGTGGTGCCGCGGCACACGGTGACCCGCCGGGCGCGCGCCCGGCGGGGTCACCTCTGTCAGCGGGCGAATCCGAGCGTGACTCCGAGGCCGACCAGCACGCTGCCGATCAGCCGGTTGAGGAGCTTCTGCCCACGCAGCATCGCCTTCCGCAGCCGGGAGTTGGAGAAGAACAGCGCGACAGGACCGAACCAGGCCAGATGGGCGCAAGACATGAACATCCCGTAGCCGGCCTGCTGCCACACCATCGTGTCCGGGCCGACGACCTGGGTGAAGGTGGAGACAACGAACAGGGTCGTCTTCGGATTGAGCACATTGGTGAGGAAGCCGGTACGCAGTGCGCCGAGCCGGGACAGCTCCGGACGGGACTCCAGGTCGAGCTTCACATCGGAACGGGCGAAGAAGGTGCGCACACCGATGTAGACGAGATAGGCCGCGCCGACCAGCTTGATCGCGGTGAACAGCGCCGTGTTGGCAGCGATCAGCAGCCCGACGCCGAGCGTCGTGTAGGAGACATGGACGAGGACACCGGCCGCGACGCCTGCAGCGGCGAGCAGTCCGGTCGTACGTCCGTAGAGATAGCTGTTGCGCACGACCATGGCGAAGTCGGCACCCGGGCTGATGACGGCGAGAACGGTGATGACGGCGACGGCGATCACTTCAGTCATGCGCCGATGCTCGCCATCAGCGTCCACGCGTTCAAGCGGATATCGGCTTCTGTCCCGGACAGCGGGAAAGGGATGATGGGTGCATGAAGTCGGCCGCAGCGCAGTTCACCTCCGTTCCCGGTGACATCGAGGGCAATGTCCGGACCATGGCCACCCTGATCCGGGAGGCCGCGGGCCAGGGCGCCCGGGTCGTCGCCTTCGCCGAGCTGGCGGTGACGGGATACGAGTTGGGACTCATCGCCAAGGATCCGGGGCTCACGCTGACCCAGGACGATCCACGTCTCGGGCCGCTGCGCGAGGCCTGCCGGGCCGGATCGATCGCCGCCGTGGTCGGCTGCGCCGTGCGTACGGAGTCCGGCCGGCCCGCCATCACGGCGCTGGTGATCGGCCCGGACGGCGGGCTGCTCGCCCGCTACGACAAGGTGCATCTGCACGGCGAGGAGAACGACATCTTCGCGGCGGGCACCGAGCAGGGCCGGTTCACGCTCGACGGCGTCGGGTTCGCTTTGGCCATCTGCTACGACAACCGCTTCCCCGAGGTCGCCGAGCGGGCCAGGGCGGACGGCTGCCAGGTGTACGTGGCCGGTTCCGTGCATGAGAGGGAGAACGACTCGTTCGAGGTGATCTATCCGGTGCGGGCACGGGACAACGGCCTGTTTGTGGTGCTCGCCAACGCGGTGGGCCTCAACGAGGTCGGGGACTGCCGGGGCAACAGCGCCGTCTGGGGCCCGGACGGCACACTTCTGGCGACCGCGGGCGAGGCCGCACCGGGCTTGGCGCTCGCCGAGGTCGCGATCTCCTAGTTCTTGCGGAAGCCGTACGGAGCCGGTGCCGGGGCCGGAGCCCGGTCGTCGGGCTCCGCCTCCGGGGTGACCAGGTCGCGCGCCATCAGCGTCGCTCCCGCCACCGCGCCCGGCATCAGGAACACGGCCACGAAGGGGACCAGGAAGGCGAGGACGACGGGCACCCCGAAGCCGAGGGTGAGCATCCGTCGGCCACGCAGCAGCCCGAGGCGTTCCTTGAGTTCGATGCCGCGGCGCTGGAGGGCCACGGCAGTGAGCTCCTCGGCGAGGAAGAACCCGGAGACGCAGAAGCCGATCGCGGGTATCACGGTCTGGCCGATGACCGGGATGAAGCCGAGCGCGAAGAGCAGTACCCCGTAGAGGGCGACGCGGAGCACGACCCGCAGGGAGTCACGCGCGGAGATCCACAGCTCGCGCCAGAGCGGCAGCCCCGACTCCGGGACGTCGCCGCCCTCGGTGCGGTCGACCTGCTCGGAGAGCGACTCGTAGAAGGGCTGGCCGACCAGGAGGGTCACCGCGGTGAAGGTGATCACGGCGAGGAACAGTCCGAAGCCGAAGAGAAAAGCGGTCAGCGTGCCACGGAGGATGCCGCGCCAGGGGGACGACCAGTCGTCGGCGAACGGTGTCGCCCAAGCGGTGGCGTCGTCGGCGCCGTAGGCGAGCCCGACCAGGGCGCCCGCGTACAGCACGAGGGTCACAAGGCCGGGCAGCAGACCGAAGCCGAACCACCGGCCGTGCCGGCCGACCCAGCGCTGGCCCTTGATCAAATAGCCGAAGCCCACCCTGAGATCACGCATGTCGTACACCCTATCCGGGGGCACGGAACAGCAGCCGCGTGCCCCGTCGCGGCGGCGGCCCATGAGGGATGCCCACTTCAAGCCCCTCTTGTTGTCAGGCAGTTGAACCGGTAGACCCATTGCCGTACTGATCGTTTGCCGAACCCTTGCCGACGCTCCGGAGGCTTCTACGCATGGGCACACCCAGAACCGCACTGGTCGCCACCGCCGCGCTTGCCGGCACTCTGTTGCTCGCCCCCACTCCCGCGACCGCCGTTCCCGGCGCCCCAGGTCGCGACAGTCCGCGTCCCCTGCGCGCGGAGGAAGGGCGCGACACCACGGCCGCCGAGGCTCCCCTTTCGGCCACCGCCAACGCGCTCACCTCGACATCCCCCGAGCTTGCCAAGGACCGCGGATACCCGCGCCGTACCGCGCTCACGGTTCCGCCCAGGAATACGGCCGACAAGTCGATCAAGCTGGGCCTGGCGCCGTACCACTCGCTCGCGCCGCGGCTCAATGCCCTGCAGAGGCTGGGCAACCGGGTGAGCGTGGAGGTCGCCGGGCACTCCGCCGGCGGGCACGAGCTGTATCTCGTCACCGTCACTGCGCCCGAGAGCGCCCGGCAGACGCGCGAACAGGAGCGGATGCGGGAGGTGATCGAGAACGCGCCCACGGCCGCCGCCAAGGACGGGCGGATCAAGGCCTCGTACAAGACGCCCGTGTTCATCAACAACAACATCCACGGCAACGAGTGGGAGGGCACCGACGCCGCCCTGAAGCTCATCGAGGAGCTGGCGAAGGCGAAGGACGCCAGGACTTCGGGGCTGCTGGCCAAGAACCGTATCCATCTGAACGTGACGGCCAATCCGGACGGCCGGATCGCGGGCACCCGCGCCAACGCCAACGGGTTCGACCTCAACCGGGACTTCATCACCGCGACCCAGCCCGAGACGCGTGCCATCAGGCGGATCGCCATCGACAAGCAGCCGGCCGTCATGCTGGATCTGCACGGATATGTCAACGGCACACTGATCGAGCCGACGACCCCGCCGCACGGCGAGAACTACGAGTACGACCTGTTCCTCAAGAACGCCTACGCCAACGCGCTCGGCATGGAGAAGGCCGTCAACGGGCTCGGCTACACCCCGGACAAGGACGGAGTGCAGCCCGCCGTGATCCCGTTCCGGGACGAGAAGGAGGGCTGGGACGACTGGCCGCCCGTCTTCACCCCGCAGTACATGCCGTTCCAGGGCGCGGTGGCCTCGCACACCATCGAGTTCCCGATGACGGTGAACAACAAGGAGTACGACACCCTCCCCGTCGGCGAGCTGCGCCGGCGGGCCGCGATCAACACCGACATCGCAGGCGCGGCGATGAGGGCGACACTCGACTACACGTACACGCACCGCACATCGGTGATCGCCGACCAGATAGAGACGTTCCGGCGGGGTGCGGCGGGCGAGGCGCAGCGGCCGGTGTCCGAGGAGAGCGTGCCCGGTGTGCCGGGCATCGGTCCGGAGGATGTGTACACGACCACGTTCCCGCGGGCGTATGTGATCCCCGCGGGCAAGAGGCAGCGGGGTGCGACGGCGGCGGCGCGGCTGGTGGACCATCTGGTCGCCAATGACGTACGGGTGGAGCGGGCACGCAAGGGCTTCCGGCTCGCCGGCCGCCACTACCCGGCAGGCTCGTACATCGTCGACATGCGCCAGCCCAAGCGCGGTATCGCCAATGTGATCCTCGCCGAGGGCCGTGACATCAGTGCGGACGTCTCCACGATGTACGACATCTCGGGCTGGAGCCTGGGGCTGCTGTGGGGCGCGCGCGTGGACAAGGCGGTCTCGGGCGAACTGCGTGTGCCGACCCGTACCGTCCATGCCGCCTCGGCCACCGGGTATGTGGCTCCCTTCGGTGACCTGCGGCTGCGGCTCGACGATCCGAAGGAACTCGCCGCCCTCAACTCGCTGCTCGCGCAGGGCGTGAAGGTGCGGGGCGCCGGGGACGGCTCGGCGATCGTGCCCGGTTCGGCGCGGGGCGTGGCGGGTGTTCTCGCCGACCGGCTGGGGGTCGCCTTCCATGCGACGAAGGCCAAGGGGACGGTCCCGCTGCACCGGACCAGGGTCGCCGCGGCCGTGACCCCCGGTGAACTGTTCGCACTGCGCGAGATGGGCTTCGATGTGACGCCGGTGTCGACTGCCGTACTCAACACGGGCTTCGACTGGACAGGCGTGGGGGCCCTGTATGTGTCCGGCGACCTGAAATACGGGAAGCTCGACGCGCGGGCGCGTGGCGCCCTGGACGCGTTCCTCGCGGGCGGCGACGGGCGCGTGGTGGCGCTCGGTGCGCAGGGGGCGGCGTTCAACTCGGCGGCGGCGCTGCTGGCAGCGACGCCTGTGGCGGGCAACGCGGACGCGAACGGTGTGGTCCGCGTGGTGAACGCGCCCGGCGCACCGGTCACCGCCGGCGCTCCCGCCCACAGCTTCGTCTACGCGCCGGGGTGGTTCACCGGCCTCGGCCGGGGTGTGCGCGTCGAGCAGTCGTACGCCGGCGGAAATCCGCTGGTCTCGGGGCACTGGCGGGCGAACGAGGACGGCACGGGCGGTCCGAAGGACGCGGCCGGGGAGGCGTCGATCGTCAGCGGCGTCTCACGGGCGGGCGCTCCGGTGGTGCTGTTCGGTACCGAGCCGCTCTTCCGCGCACACCCCAAGGGCCTGTTCGCGCAGGTCGGCCGGGCACTGCTCGGGTAGTGGAGTGAACGGGCCGAGGGCCGCCTCCCCGGGTGGGCGGCCCTCGTTCGTGCGTGGTGCCTATCGGACGACGCTGAGCTCGACCTTGATGTTGCCGCGGGTGGCGTTGGAGTACGGGCAGACCTGGTGGGCCTTCTCCACAAGGGCCTTGGCGGTGGCCTCGTCCACGTTCGGGAGGGAGACGCTGATCGCGACCTCCAGGCCGAAGCCACCGTTCCCGTTCTTGCCGAAGCCGACCGAAGCGGTCACGGTCGAACCGGAGATGTCGGCCTTGTCCTGCCGGGCGACGACGCCGAGCGCTCCCTGGAAGCACGCGCTGTAGCCGGCGGCGAACAGCTGCTCCGGGTTGGTGCCGGTGCCACTGCCGCCGAGCTCCTTGGGCGGGTTGACGACGACGTCGAGGTTGCCGTCGTCGGAGGCGACGCGCCCGTCACGGCCGTTTTCCGCGGTGGCTACGGCGGTGTAGAGAACGTCTATGGTCTGGATGGACATACTCGGTGTTCCTCCTGGGTGTCGCCGCGACTCGCGCCCACGATCGCGACGGCTTGGCGGTGAGCCTAACGGGTCAGTGAAACGATCATCTTCCCGGTGTTCTCACCCCGGAGCAGACCGAGGAAGGCGTCGAAGCCGTTCTCGATGCCCTCGACGACGGTCTCGTCGTACTTGAGCTCGCCCGAGCGGAGCCAGCCCGCGACGTCCTGGACGAACTGCGGCTGGAGTGCGGCGTGGTCGCTGACGAGCACGCCCTGCAGGCGCAGCCGCTTGCCGATGACCATGGCCATGTTGCGCGGGCCGGGGGCCGGCTCGGTGTCGTTGTAGACGGCGATCATTCCGCAGATGGTGGCGCGGCCGTGCACGTTGAACGAGGAGATGGCGGCCTCGAGGTGGTCCCCGCCGACGTTGTCGAAGTAGACGTCGATGCCGTCGGGGGCGGCTGCCTTCAACTGCTCATGGACGGATCCGTTCTTGTAGTTGAAGGCCGTGTCGAAGCCGTACTCCTCGACGAGGAGCTTGACCTTCTCGTCGGAGCCCGCGGAGCCGATGACACGCGAGGCGCCCTTGATCCTGGCCATCTGGCCCACCTGGCTGCCGACGGCGCCGGCCGCTCCGGAGACGAAGACCGCGTCGCCCTCCTTGAAGGAGGCCACCTCGAACAGGCCCGCGTAGGCGGTGAGGCCGGTCATCCCGAGCACGCCGAGGTAGGCGGAGAGCGGGGCGAGGGAGGCGTCGACCTTGGTGGCGTGCTTGGCGGGCACGTCCGCGTACTCACGCCAGCCGAGTCCGTGCAGGACATGGTCGCCGACCTCGAAGCCCTCGGCCTCGGAGGCGATGACCTCGCCGACCGCGCCGCCGTCCATGGGCTTGTCGAGCTGGAACGGCGGGACGTACGACTTCACGTCGTTCATCCGGCCGCGCATGTACGGGTCGACCGAGAAGTGCAGATTGCGCACCAGGAGGTGCCCCTCGCCCGGCGCCGCGACCGGGACCTCACGCAGAGCGACGTCCTCGGGCTTGGGCCAGCCGTGCGGGCGGGCGACAAGGTGCCATTCACGGCTGGACTCGGGAAGTGCGGACATGCCGGGTTGCCTCCTCTGAAAAGCTTCACTACCTGAAACAACCATGCTCCTGGATATTTCATGTTGTCAAGTAACTGGGTATCCTCACGTACATGGCCAGTCAGCGAACAGACCCCCTGACCCTCGAGGTCGTCGAGCTCATCGGCACCGTCGTGGCCCGCTACCACGACGAGTACGAGCAGGCCGCGGCGCAGCATTCGCTCACCGGAGCCCAGGCACGCGTGCTGGGGCTGCTGTCCCTGGAACCGCTGCCCATGCGCCGCATAGCGCAGCAGCTGAGGTGCGAGCCGTCGAACATCACCGGCATCGTCGACCGGCTGGAGGTCCGCGGCCTGGTCGAGCGCCGTCCCGACGCGGGCGACCGGCGGGTGAAGCTCGCGGCGACCACCGAAGAGGGCCGTGTCACGGCGGACCGGCTGCGGGAGGCACTGGGCTTCGCGCGCGAGCCGCTCGCGGAGCTGACCACGGCCGAGCGCACGGTGCTGCGGGATCTGCTCAAGCGGATGCTGGGCAAGGAGAGCGCCACCTGACCCGTCGGGTGCCGGGCCCCCGCCGTCCGACCCGTCCGGCACCCGGCCCTGGGCCCTGCCCGGCGGCCGGTGCTCTGTCCGGACCCGGTCGAGCGGACGCCGCGCGGAGGGGCAGGATCATCCTGACAGTGGCCCCATCGGCGGCCGGCGGAGCGCTCTCAGATGCACCACCACAGGAACGCCTCGCACGTCTGGGTGGGAGCCGGCTCCGGCGGAGGGGGCGGGGGCTGCTGTCCCGGAGGCTCGGAATCATCCGGGTCCGACGAGGGCTCCCCGCTGGAGCTGGGAGACCCGCCGGGAGAAGGGTCCCCCGACGAAGAAGGCGACGGGTCGCCCGCCGGCTCGGACGGGGCCTGCCGGGTGCCGCCGCTCCTGCCGCCGCTGCTCCTGCCCTCACCGGCCTTGCCGGTGGCCGTACCGGTTCCGGCGGGGCGCGGCGAGGCGGAGGAGGTGACGGCGGATTCGGTGACCTCGGCCGGGCCTTCGGGCGTTTCCTCGCTCGGGGTGGGCTCCGGTTCCTCCGACTCGATCACGGGCTTCTCCCGCACGGAGGTCGCCGCGCCGTCGTCACCGCCCCGCTCGGAGGCCAGCTCGGCCAGGCTCAGCGCACCGACCGCGAGCACCAGGCCGAACGTACCGAGCACCACCTTGCGGCCTCGCCGCTTGCGCGCACGGCGCGCCCTCGCGGGCTTGCGGCGCTCGGGCGCCTGCCGGCGCGGCGGCTGCTGTCGCCGCGCACGCCGGGGCACCGCGGGCTCGGTCACCTCGTCCAGTTCGTGGACGTGGACCTCTTGGGCCGCGGTGGGGCTGAGGTGGCGAAGCTCCTCGACGGGGGTACCGCACCCGGCACAGGCCAGGGCGCCGTTGAGGTGCCGTCCGCACGGGTGGCAGTAATCCATGGCTTCCGGAGATTATTCGGCGCCCGGGTACGAACGGTGGGTCGCCTTGTGTGGATCCTGTGAGGAATCTTCACTTCCGCGGCGCGCCGACTCCCTGAGGTTGACGCCGTACGAGAGGGCAGGATGTCCGCCATGACCCCTGCCGCACCCTTCGGTCCGCTCGAATTCCAACTCGTGCTGTTGCGCCGGATGGCCGACTTCCAGCCCGGCCCGGCGGAGGACGCCCGGCGGGAGCTCGGCGTGTCCCTCGCCGATCAGCGTGAGGCAAACCGCCGCTGGCAGAGGATGCTGCGCTCGCCCCGGGGCCGGGGCGCACTGTCCCGGTACCGCTCGGTCCTCGGCGAGCCGGAGCAGGTCGTGCGCCGGCGGATCGGCGACCTGGAGTGCGACGCGCTGCACTGGCGCCTGCCGCTCTGGCCCGATCTGCGCTTCGAGGTGCTGGCGGCGCCGGACTCCGGAGCGGTGTGGAACGAATGGCTGGTGCGTGCCCCGGGGGCACCGGCTCCCGAGCTGCGCACGGCCGATGACCTGAGGCCCTGGTCGTGCACCGTGGACGAGGTGGCCGCAGCGTTCCCGCCGGCACGCCCGATGGAGGGATCGGCACCGACCAGATGGCGGCTGGCGTTCACCCTTGCCAGCGGCGAGGAGCGGGTGGCGGAGTTCACCTGGGGGTTGTTCCAACGGATGGTGCCGGACAGCTGAGCGGCCGGCACACGCGATCTGGTGGAGTGTCAGCTCCCTACCCCCCGACCGGCGCAGCCCAGCGCGCGCGGTGCTCGCGGCGATCGGACGATGCGAACAAGTACCCCACTCGGGAGGACCTGTCGTGACCGTCAGCCTTGAGCAGTTGCGCCGTTGCCATGTCGCCGTGGATCTGGGGGCCGCCCGCACCCGGGTCTTCGTCAAGGGCGCCGGCCTTGTCGTCGACGAGCCCAGCGTCGCTGCCGTGAACACCCGTACCGGGGCACTGATCGCCGTCGGCGCACTGGCCGAGAGGATGACCGGCCGCACGCCGCACTACATCCGCGTCGCCCGACCCGTCTCGGGCGGCACCGTCGTCGACATCGAGATGGCCCAGCGGATGCTGCGTCATCTGCTGGGCGAGAAGCTCCGGCGCCAGCTGCGCCGCAAGCCGCGGCTGCGCGCCGCCGCCAGCACCCCGCACGACAGCGACCCGCTGGCCCAGCGCGCCACCGTGGAGACCCTGGTCGGCCTCGGCGCCCGCCGGGTCGAACTCGTCGACACGCTGATCGCCGCGGCCGTCGGCTGCGGCCTGCCGGTGGAACAGCCCATCGCGACCATGATCATGGTGTGCGGAGCGGCGACCACTCAGGTCGCGGTGCTTTCGCTCGGCTCGATCGTCACGGCCGAGCGGATCCCGGTCGGCGGCAACGCCATCGACCACGCGGTGATCCAGCATCTGCGCCACCAGCACGAACTGATGCTGCCCAGCCAGTCCGTACGCCCGCTCCAGCTGGCCCTGAGCGGCAACGGCCTCACTGCCCAGGGCCCTGCCTGGACCGAGATCCACGGCCGTGACGTGGCCACCGGACTCGCGCGCTCGGTCACCGTCGACACCGCCGCCGTACGCGACGCCATCCACACCCCGCTGACCTCCGTGCTCGACGGCATCGGCAAGGTCCTGCGGGACTGCCCGCCGGACCTGGTCGCCGACCTCGTCGACCGCGGCATCATGATGGTCGGCGGCAGCGCGCTGCTGCCGGGCCTGGACCAGATGTTGCGCGACGCCACCGGGATGCCGGTGCACATCGCCGAACGGCCCGACATCTGTGCGGTGCTGGGCCTCGGCGCGATGCTGGAGGGCAACATCCGGCCGATGGTCCTCGACCCGCTCGCCGACGCCGGCTGAGGCACGGGCGGCACGGACGAGGCAGGCGAGGCGGGAGAGGCGGGCGCCCCCCGATCGTCCGGGGTGCCCCAGGGTGGTTCCGGGACGCGGGGGTTCCACGAACCGGTTACCTGACAGGCCCCCCGGTTGCGGCCCGCAGGGCGATCCGGGTGCTCGACTGGGCGACACCGGCGTCGCGCTTGAGGGTGCGCAGCAGTGCGTCCAGTTCGGCGGGATCGGCGGCTCTGGCCCGTACGAGATAGTCGTACGCGCCGGTGACATGGACGACTTCGGTGATACCCGGAAGTCTGAGCACGACCCGCTCGAACTCCTCGTTCGTCGTGTCGAGGCGCAAGGTGATGTCGATGAAGACGACAAGACCCGCGCGCGAGTCGGCGGTGGGGTCGACGAGGGTGGTGAAACCGCGGATGACCCCCTCTCGGCGCATCCGGCGCACCCGGTCGGCGGCGGCATTGGCACTGAGGCCGACCCGGACACCGAGATCGCGGTAGGAGATCCGCGCATCCTCGCGCAGCACACCGAGGATTTCACTGTCGAGGCTGTCCATACCGCGATTGTCGCAGTCCGGGCCGTAATCCGACCGCGTGAGCGGCAGCCGGGCTCCGACAGTGTGGCCATGACGGAGATATGGACGACAGCGACGGCGGGCGCGGTGGCCGGCCTGGGTGTGGCGATGCCCGTGGGGGCGATGGGCGTGCTGCTGGTCCAGGAGGCCATGCGCGACCGCCGCGGCGCGATGGCCGCGGCGGCCGCGGTGGCTTCGGCCGACCTGGCGTACGCGGCGGTGGCCACCGGCCTCGGCCCCCTTGTCGCCTCGGCCCTCTCGGGCGTGGAGGCCTGGGTCCGCCTGGTGTCGGCGGCGATCCTGACCGTGATCGCGGCGCGGGGCCTGTGGGCGTCACGGCATCCCACGGGCGCCGCGGCCACAGCCACGGGCCGGCCCCGGGACGCCCGGCCCCGCCCCGGTGCGCGCCAGGGTGGGAGTGCCGCAGCCGACGCCGCCGCCGCGCGGGCAGGGAGACCCGGCCGGCGTGAAGGGCCGCGGCCGGCGGCCCCGGAACCCGGCCCCGGGGACACCCGGTCGCGCCCGGGCGCGACGACGGAGGCGGAAGACGCCTCGGTCCCGGCCGCGAGCACCGGACCTCGCCGGGCGGGAAGCCCTTCGATCGCGACCGGCGAGACCGGGACCCCTGCGCGGGCAGCCGCGCCCGGGCGCACAAGCGCCCCGCGGACCCGGGCGAAGGCCTGCCGGCGGGCAGGCGCCGCCACCCCGGCGCGCGTTTTCGCGCGATTCGCCGCGCTCACCCTCATCAACCCCACCACCGCCCTCTACTTCGCCGCGCTGACCACCGCCCAGGGCGCGACCCTGCGCGGCGTCGCCGGTTCGGTGTTCGTCGCCGGAGTGTTCGTCGCGTCGATGGCGTGGCAGCAACTGCTCGTCGCCGTCAGCGGCCTCGCGGGGGCTCGTATCTCGGACAAAACCCACGCGTGGACCTTCCGGATCGGCTACGGGTTCGTCGCCGTGTACGCCGTGAAGGTCGCGCTGCCGCTGCCCTGAACAACCCGCCCGTACGGAGCAACTCGGCGTGCCCCGTGCCCCGTCGCCGCCCTGACCTCCTGACTTTCCGTGAACTCGGCGCGCCCGAAGTCGGCACCAGGGCCGCCGGGTTCGCGCTGATCGCCGTGGCCCCCTCCGGCGGATCGCGCCCGCGCCGGGTCGGTCGGCTGTCCGACCCGGTCCACCCCGCGCCCGTGACCTCGGCGGCGCCGGGCCTCGCGGCGCTGACGGCGATCATGCGGGGCTTCGGCCCGCAGCCGAGCCGGGCGGCGGGATCGCGCTGCCGGGCATGGCCGCGGCTCTCGGCACGGCGAGCGGCAGCGTCGTCGACCCGGCCCCGGCGGGTTCGTACCGCCGCCGGTGAGCGGCGCCGTCCACGGCGCGAAGAGACGTACTCGATCGGCCTCACGCAGCTGTCGGCCCGGTGCCGACGGAGCCGCCCGTCGCCCGGTCGCGGTCCCCCGTGGATGCCGACCGGGCGGCGGGCCGCCGCTGCTCCCCCGCCGGACACGATCCTGCCGAATCCGGCGGCCCGGCACATCGGTCCGCAGACGGAGCAGGTGTTCCGCCCTCTCCCCCACGCGGGGGAGACACAATGATCCGAGATGGTCCGAGAGCATGCGACTCAAGGAGGACGACGAGTGGGTTCCCTCTTTCCGGCACTGGACGCCAGGGCCGCCGGCTCCGAAGGAAGCGAGAGGGGGGTCCGCTCGGCCGAAGGCCGGGAGCGGATCGCCCTGCGTTTCGGGGAACGGTCCCTCACCTACGGGCAGTTGGCCGACGTAGCGGGCGCAGTCGCGGGCCGGATCTCCGGTGCCCGGCGAAGCGTGGCGGGGGTCGCCCCGGCCGACGGCCTGGGGGCGGTCGCCCTGTGGGCCACGCCGACGCTGGAGACCGCGGTCGGTGTCGTGGGGGCGCTGCGGGCCGGAGCACCGGTCGTGCCGCTGAATCCACGGACCGGCGAGCGGGAGCTTGCGCACGTGGTCGCCGACAGCGCGCCGTGCGCCGTACTGGTCGCTCCGGGCGACGAACTGCCCGCGGCGCTCGGCGCGTTGGAACGCATCGAGATCCCGGTGTCCGGTTCTGCGGCGCAGGCGCCGCCACCGCGGCAGGAGGCGGATCCCGGCTCACCCGCCCTGATCGTCTATACCTCGGGGACCACCGGACCGCCGAAGGGAGCGGTACTGCCGCGCCGGGCTGTCGCGGCCACGTTGGACGCGCTCCAGGACGCCTGGCAGTGGAGCGCCGACGACGTACTCGTCCATGCCCTGCCCTTGTTCCATGTGCACGGCCTGATCCTGGGCATCCTCGGGCCGCTGCGCCGCGGCGGCGAAGTGCGGCACCTGGGCCGGTTCACACCCGAAGGCGTGGCGCGGGAGCTCACCGGCGGCGGCACCATGCTGTTCGGCGTACCGACGATGTACCACCGGCTGGCCGAGGCGCTCGACGACGACCCGGAACTCTCCAAGGCTCTGGCGGGTGCGCGGCTGCTGGTGTCCGGGTCGGCCGCCCTGCCGCTGCCGGACCACGAGCGGATCGCCGCGGCGACCGGCCGGCGGGTCATCGAGCGGTACGGCATGACCGAGACACTGATGAACACCAGCGTCCGGATGGACGGCGAGGCCCGGCCGGGCACGGTCGGGGTGCCACTGCGCGGGGTGTCGCTGCGGCTGGTGGAAGAGGACGGCACGGAGATCACCGCGCTGGACGGCGAGACGATCGGTGAGATCCAGGTACGCGGCGAGAACCTGTTCACCGGGTATCTGAACCGCCCCGACGCGACGGCCGCGGCTTTCGACGGGGACTGGTTCCGCACAGGGGACATGGCTGTGCGCGACCCGGACGGGTACGTGCGCATCGTCGGCCGCAAGGCCACCGATCTGATCAAGAGCGGCGGTTACAAGATCGGGGCCGGCGAGATCGAGAACGTGCTCCTGGACCACCCAGGCGTGCGCGAGGCCGCGGTCACGGGCGAACCGGACGCGGATCTGGGTGAGCGGGTGGTCGCCTGGATCGTGGCGGCCGATCCCGAGGGGCCGCCGTCGGCACAGGAGTTGGCGGCCCATGTGGCATCCCAGCTCGCACCGCACAAGCGGCCGCGCGAAGTGCGCTACCTCGACACTCTGCCGCGCAACGACATGGGCAAGATCATGAAGCGGGCCCTTCACGGCTGGGGAGGCTGACATGGCCGAGCGGATGGCCGCACGTGAGGCGATCGCGCTGATCTGTGACGCCTTCACGGAGCATGACGTCGCGGATCTGCCGGCCGAGGGCGAGGGGCCGATCGGCTGGGCGGGCTATGGCGCGGCCCGCGCCCGCGCGGCCCGCAGGACCGGCTCCGCCGAATCCGTCGTGTACGGCGAGGCGACACTCGGCGACGGCCGCCGGTGCGTGGTGATCTCCTTCGAGTTCGGCTTCCTGGGCGGCTCGTTGAGCGAACGTGCCGGGGACAGGCTGGAGACGGCGTACACCCTTGCGCGCGAGCGCCGGCTGCCGCTGGTCTCGCTGATCGCCACGGGCGGCAGCCGGATGCAGGAGGGCATGATCGCGCTCTCCCAGCTCCAGCGGGTGGCCTGCGCGTCGGTGCTGCTGCGCGAGGCGGGAGTGGCGCACATCGCCGTGGTGCGCGACCCGACAACAGGCGGCGGCTGGGCGACGCTCGGCGCGGGCGCGGACGTCATCCTGGCCCTGCCGGGCGCCCAGGTGGGCTTCGCGGGATCGCGGGTACGCCCCGCGGACGCGGACCCGGCGGCGTACACCGCGGAAGGCCAGCTCGCGGCGGGCCAGATCGACGCCATCGTCCGCCCGGAGGACCTGCGCGGGGCGGTGACGTTCTGGGCCACGGCGCTGAGCTCGGCGCCGCAGGGCGACGGGGCGGCGGCCGGTACCGTCTCGCCCGGCGACGCGGTACCGCCCGGCGCGGGCAGCGGGACGACCCGCGACCACCGGGCCTCGGGCCCGCGCGGGATCGAGCCCGCACCCCCTCCGTACGCCCTCGGCAGGTCCTCGCTCCCGGACAGCGGGTGGGACGCCGTACAGCAGGCCCGTGAGCCGGGGCGGCCGCGGGGCGAGGCGTACCTCGACGCGTACTTCACCCGGCACGAGCCGCTGCGCGGGGACCGGTGCGGTGGCGTCGACCCCGGGATGCTGTGCGGTGTCGGGATCCGGGACGGCCGCCCGGTGGCGTACGTGGCGCAGTGCGGCACCCCGACCGTGCCCGCCGGATACCGCACCGCCGCGCGCGTGGTGCGGCTCGCCGACCGGCTCCGTATCCCCGTGCTCACCCTCATCGACACCCCGGGAGCGGCAAACGACGCCGCGGCCGAGCGGGCCGGCGCGGGGGCGGCGATCGCGGAGCTGTTCGCGGCGATGGCCGCCGCCCGCACCCCGCTGACCAGTCTGGTCATCGGGGAGGGCGGCTCGGGCGGCGCCCTCGCGCTGGCCGCGCCCGGCAACACCTGGGTGACGCCGGACAGTTACTTCTCCGTCATCGCCCCGGAGCTCGCCGCGGCGATCCTCAAGCGCGAACCCGGCGAGGTGCCCCGGACGGCGGACCAGCTGCGGCTGCGTCCTCAGGACCTGGTCGAACTGGGGGTCGTACGAGGGGTGGTGGGCCCGCCCGCCGACTGAGCGACCGGGGACAACGCGGTCAGGAGCAAGGCGGCCGGGCACAGCGCGGCCGGCCCGGTGTCGCCGGGATGAAGCCCGGCTGCAGGAAGGCGGCGAGTTCATGGTGCCCCGGCTCGTCCGCCGGTCACCGGGTCACCGTCTCCCCGACCAAGGCCGTCCGGGTCCGCGCGGCGAGCCGGAGGCCGCGGTGCGCCGGACATCCGAGCCGCGCCGCGGCCCGGCGGCCACTCGCTCGGCCTTTCCCTCGGCCATCGGCTCGACGACCGGACACAGGTCAGGCCGACGGGCCCCGGTCCTGACCGGGGCGGGACGGACCTGGCGGTGTCCAGGCGGACACGCCCGGGCGGTGCTCGAGGGGCGGCGGGCCCGTGCGCCGCCTAGCTTGGCAGCAGGAGGCACATCGACGAGCAGGAGGCTTGGACACCATGGCAGCGCTACCCGAAGGCACGCCCTGCTGGGCCGACGCGATGTTCCCCGACGTCGAGGCCGCGAAGAGCTTTTACGGCGAGTTGCTCGGCTGGACCTTCGACGAGGGCTCGACGGAGTTCGGCGGCTACACCCAGGCGCGGTCGGACGGCAAGGCCGTGGCCGCGGTCGTCCCGCGGATGCCGGGCATGGACACCGCGCCGGCCTGGAATCTCTACTTCGCCACGTCGGACATCTCGGCCACCGCCCGCAGGATCGCTGACAACGGCGGTGCGCTGCTGATGGATCCGATGCCGGTCGCCGACTTCGGCACGATGGTCACGGCGGAGGACCCGAGCGGCGTGTACTTCAGTGTCTGGCAGGCGGGCAGCCATGAGGGTTTCGAGAAGATCGGCGAGCTCGGCGCGTACTGCTGGGCGGAGGTCACGACAAGGGATGTGGAGAAGGCCGACCACTTCTTCCCGGCGGTCTTCCCGTACACGGTGAAGCGGATGAAGGACGAGTCGGTCGACTACCGCCTGTGGTACATCGACGAGGCCCCGGTCGCGGGCCGGTTCAAGATGACCGCCGACTTCCCGCACGAGATGCACCCGTTCGTCAATGTGTACTTCGGCGTGGAGGACTGCGACGCGGCGATCGCCACGGTCGGCAGGCTGGGCGGCGAGGTGCACCACGGTCCGAAGGACAGCCCTTTCGGACGTTGGGCCTCGGTGTCCGACCCGCAGGGGGCGGTGTTCTCCGTCATCGACATCAAGACGACGGCGGGTGACATGCCGGAGTTCGTCTGATCGCAGCCGCGGGCGCGGGCCGACCCGGGCGGCAGGCGGAGCCATGCGGCATGCTCCCTGCCGACCGCGCCGCGGGACCCGGTGCCGCCCGGGCCCCGTAGGCCGTATGCCCCTGCCGCCTCGCTCTCTTCCCGTCCTACCGGGCGGGCGCCGCCTCCGCCTTGGGGCGCTGGGGCGACGGCACCCGCGTCAACGTGGCCGCCACCCGGCCGACCACCCGGCCCGCCGGGGCCGGGACGACCGCGGGCCGCTCGAAGGTGCGCGGCTGCGGCGCCGCGGGATTGCCGTCACTGACCCGGCGCAGGCCCGCATCGGCCGGCTTGTGGTCCTGTGCGGCACCGCCCACGGAGGCGCCCCGTGAGGCAGGTGCCGCGTCGTCGCCGACAGGCGGCGACTCCTGCGGGCACGTCTCGGGGACGCATCTCCCGCCCTCCGGCGCCGGGCGGTTGACCTCCTCGGCGTACGGAGAGGCCGCGTCGGTGCCCGACTGCTGCTTGGTCCCGTTGTGCACGGCGTCGGTCGCCCAGATCTGGCCGGCGGAGTCGTCACGGACCTTGACGACCACCGGGCTTTGCGGTTCCGGTGACGCGGGTATCAGGGCCAGGCCGTCGTTCCATCGCGGGATGACCTGGCCCTGGATCGTGAGGTCGTAGCGGACGTCGGCGGCATCAGGGGCGGCCGGGGTCGTACAGGGACCCAGGACAACGATGCCATCGAGCTCATGGGAGTTCAGGCACAGCTCGGGAGCCTGCGCGCTGCGCACCCGTCCGTCCCTTTCGTACACCCACCTCTGGGCCGGAGCCGACGAGCAGGTCGCCATCGTGACGTCCGTGCCGGGCTCGGGCGCCCCGGTGGGGACGTCGAGGCACAGGCCGGACTCGACATTGCGCAACCGGGTGCTGAGCGGCACGTCCGGATGGGCGGCGGAGGTCGCCGACGGCTGCGGCGCGGTGCCCGACGGCCGGCCCGTGCCGGTGCCCGGTGCGGGGGCCGTGGCGGACGGTTTGGCGACCGCGCCGCTGGGGACGACCGGACCGGCCTGCTCCTCCTCGTCCGACCAGGCGCTCGCCACCAGGCCGAGGGCGAGCAGTCCTGTCACAGCGACGGCGGTCCCTGCGACCAGTACCCGGGGTGAGGCGGTCATCGCGGCACGCTTGCTCCTCAGCGCGATGCGGGGCAGGGCGCGGGCCCGTCCGGACCGGGAGTGCCGGCCCGTTGCGCGGACGGTGGTCCGTGCCTGTGCCCTGGCGTTGTTCCGGCCGGGGCGCGAATCCAGATACGGCTGGGCGGCCCGGCCGAGGAGTGCCTCGGCGAGCAGCCGGCCCAGCCGGCCCCCGGACTGCCGGAGCTGGTCGGCCGCGTACCGGCAGTGCCGGCAGCTCGCCAGATGCTGCTGGATGTCGGGAATCAGCGCGCCACCGCGCCGCAGCGATACGTCGAGCAGCCGGTTGAAGTGCCGGCACTCGTGGCCGGGGGCGCTCTCCCGGTGGGCGCGGACGCAGGCCTGCCGGAACTGTTCACGCGCCTGCTCGAGTTGGTCCGTCGCTATGCGGGGATCCATACCCAGCAAAGCGGCCGGTACGGATATGCCCTCGCCCTCGACCTCCGCGTGCCACAGCAGAACCTGAGCCGTCAGCGGCATTGAGTAGAAAGCGCGTGAGATGAGCTGCCTATTCTCGGGCGGCAGCTCGGGAATGAGAAGTCCGGTCAGCAACGCCGCGACGCGCTCGTCGCAGGCCCAGGCTTTGGCGATATGACGGGTGGTCACCAGCAGATGCGGCCGCAGGGCGCCGACCGATGCCCCGGTACAGGCGAGATTCTCCATCAGCTGGGCGAATGCCGCGGTAGTGAGCATCGAAGCGATATTCGATGAAGGGGAACAGATCGAGGCGTAATCGAACACGGACTGCCAGTGCCGCGCCAGCAGGGTGGCGACAGGATGGGCTTCCCTGGTCCCTCCGCTGCTCCCCAGCGCGGCGGCGAGTTCCTCGTCGGAGACTCCGGGAGTGTGGCTGGGCTGCACGTAAGGTGCGGCCCCGGGCATACGGGGGTGCTGCATAGACGTCTTTCCATCCATGGCATTGCGGTGGGGGGTTGCAAGGGTCGGCGGCCCCGGTCGGTGTGGCCGTGCAGCCGATCGAAAGGTGCGCACCTGTTGGTACATACCTTTGGGGGCGATGCCTCCCTCTTTTGGAGTTGGGCCGCCCTCGGAGAAATTCGAACGGTTGATCAAAATAGTCTTGTTCGGACGTGAGGAAGCTCACCCTTACACAACTGGCCGCCCGCTAACAAGAGTTCTGGAAGGCGGCCATTCACGGCTCCGTGCGTCAAGTCCACTTCAGGGCGCAGGGCCCCGACTTCTGGAACTCGAGTAAGTACAACAATGCAGAAGCACTGAAGCGTCAGCCCTTGACGAGAAGCCCGAAAGCGGCGCGGACCCCTGACCGCCGGCCATGGCCCCGCGATCGCGGGGGCACCGCCCGCGGGCGGCCCCGGCTGCGCAAGGCAATCCGTACCCGCCGCACCGATGAGTTCGGCCGGCCCGCGTGGTCCCTTCTTCCAGGGGCGCAGGACCGTGGAGGCCGAGCATGCGAGATCTGATCATCACGGAGAACATCACGCTCGACGGGGTCATCGATGCCTCGGAGGGCTGGTTCGACCCGGCCGGTGCCGGTGCGGAAGGCGACCGGTCAGACCTCGAGGCGGCACTGCGCGAGCAGATGGCGGCCGCCGACGCGTTTCTGGTCGGACGGGTGACGTTCGAGGAGATGCGCGGTTACTGGCCGAAGCGGACCGACGACACGACCGGCGTCTCCGCGTACCTGAACACCGTGTCGAAGTACGTGGTCTCCCGGACGCTGGACGACCCCGCATGGGAGCACACCACCGTGCTGCGGGGTGACCTCGCGGAAGAGGTGCGGGCACTGAAATCCGCGCCGGGCCAGGACATCGTCACAACGGGCAGCATGACGCTCACGGCCGGCCTCATCGCAGCCGGACTCGTCGACGAGTACCGCCTGTTCGTGCACCCCGTCGTCCTCGGCCGCGGCCGCCAGTTGTTCTCGGACACGACCGGCGTCCGGAAGCTGCGCCTGGCCGAGACCCGGCCGTTCACCTCGGGGATCGTGCTGCTGCGCTACCGGACGGCACAGCGGCCGGACGCCGGGGCCGCGGCATGACGGCCGGGGAGTCGCCCCGCTCACCGGCGGCACACCGCTAATCTGCCGGAACTGACCTTTTTGTCACGAAAGGAGCACTCATGCCTTCTCGACTCAACCCCTACCTCAGCTTCGACGGCAACGCGCGCCAGGCCATGGAGTTCTACAAGAGTGTCTTCGGCGGCACGCTGACGATGAACACCTTCGGCGAGTTCGGCGAGAAGGAGGCCAAAGACGCCGCCGACAAGATCATGCACAGCATGCTCGAGACCGGCAGCGGCTTCACGCTCATGGGCGCCGACACCCCGCCGGGGATGGAGTACAAGCGGGGGAACCACATCGCCGTGAGCGTGAGCGGCGACGACTCCGCCCAACTGCGCGGCTACTGGGACAAGCTGTCGGGGAACGGCACTGTCGCGGTCCCGCTGGAGAAGCAGATGTGGGGCGACGTGTTCGGCATGTGTACGGACAACTTCGGTGTCACCTGGCTGGTCAACATCACCGAGCAGGCCTGACCCGCCGCCAGGGGACCGCATTCTCGGATGGGGTCCCCTGCGCGTTTTCCCAGGCCTCCGGGGAAACCGGCCGCGAGCGCCCGCCCGTCGGCCCTCGGCTCTCAGCACCGCCAGGCGGGCGACCGGCCGGCGGCGCTGCCGCCGGATCCAGGCGCAGTCCCGCCGCCCCTCAGGCCCATGTGCGGCCGACCCGGTGCGGCGACAGCCGGCACCGGCGGCGCCCACCCGCCGGTGCCGGTCCCCACGTACTGCTCGCGCCCGCGAAGGCGTGAGCAGGCCGTCATGCCATGGTCCAATCCCGCTGCCGGCTCGGAGGCCGAAGCGGGGCGCCGTGTGACCAGCTACAACACCGGCGGAGTTGCGTAGCCCACGTTTCGGCCGCTGATTGAACACCGACTCTCCCGGGCCCGTTGACCTCGGTAACCGGTGACCGTCTGAAAACCGGTGAGTGAGTGAGGTTCGCACATGCCAAGGATCCTTCCGAAAGTCACCGGGTACCGGCGTCCGGCCGCAGGCTGCTGCCCGGCCTGGCGGGCCGGCCACGGTTCCTTCCAGCGACTCACGCACTGAGCGGTCGAACCCATGGACTACTGCTATCCCTGCCGCCGCGTCCTCAACGGCGCCGTGACGTGCCCGGAGTGTGGGGCATACGACTCGGACACCGCACCGCCGAGCGATCGGAGCGTCGATGCTCCGGATGTCGACACGACGGTGCTGGAGGTCCTCTTCAGCGAGGGACCGGGCTCCTCGGAGACCCCCGACCCTCCCTGGTCCCCCGCGTCCTCGGCCGATGTGCCCGCGGGCTCGCACCGCTGCCCGCCGCGACCGAAGAAGCGCGGCGGCCGGAATCTCGCCGCGGCCGCCCTCGCCATGCTCGGCGGCCTGGCCGCCGCGTCACTGCTGCCCCAGCACTCCGCCGGCACCCCGAGCGCAGCGCCTAGCCCGGAGCGGTCGATCCCCGACGAGGAGCCCCAGGGCCACGTCACGAAGCATCCGAAAGCCTCGGGTTCACCGGAACGTCCGGCCACGCACCCGGCCAGAGGAAGGGCCCGGGACCGGAACAGCGGTCCGACCGGTCGCCCTCGGGCGACCGCCCCTCCCCGGGAATCAGCGGCTCCCCGAGCTCCCGCAGCCACCACCCGTCCACCCGTTAAGGCCAGGCCGGCCCCCAGCCCCTCCACCGGCCGCCCGAGCGACCCGGCCTCGCCGACGCCGACTCCTTCCGCAAGTCCTACCGGGAGTGCCGGCGCCTCACCTACGGGTAGTCCTTCCCCGAGCACGACGGGTGTGCCGGTGACCGACGCGCTGACGGAACGGACGGAGCCGCTGCTGCCGGACCGACTTCGAAGCGGGGCGGTCGGGGGCACGATCACCGGGAGGTGATCGAAGCGATCGCTCCTCGTGGGCCCGCGGCGTCGATGCTTCCGGCAGGCAGCTCGGCGCCGCGGGCCCGAGCAGTGAAACGGTCATGTGAGTTGTACGCCACCACGCCATGGTGGTCGTCCGTGCACCAGCCTCGACTGTGCTGTACCGGCACAGCCTCTCCATTGGCCATTCACTTGCTAAACGTTCAGCCAGTTTCTAATGTGAGGGCATGGACGACGTCACGAACGAGGTACCTGACGCACCCGACGGCAGCCTCGGAGGTGACCGGCGCCTCCCCCGCGTCGCGCCGCTGCCGGAGGCACGCTGGGACGCGGGGGTGCGCGCACTTCTCACCACCGCGCCGCGGGACCCGGGAGGCCGGGTGCCCAACATCTTCACCACCATGGCCCGCCACCCCGACCTCTACGCACGGTTCATGCCGTTCGGCGGGCAGCTGCTCCGCAGCGGGCTGTTGCCGGGAAGGATCAGGGAGCTGCTGATCCTGCGCACCGCACACAACACCGGGGCCGTCTACGAGTGGGGACGCCATCTGCCGCTGGCCGAGGCCGCCGGCGTCACGGCCGCGGACGTCCGGCGCATCACCCAGGGCCCGGACGCCGCCGGATGGACGGACCTCGAGAGGCATCTGCTCCGAGCCGCCGACCAGCTGCACCACGACGCACGGATTTCGGGCGTGACCTGGGAAGGGCTCGCGTCCCACTACGAGGAGGCAGAGCTGATAGAGATCACGATGCTCATCGGCCAGTACCACATGCTGGCGTTCTTCCTGAACTCCGCCGGCGTGCAGCTGGAACCGGGCTTCGACCGGACCGGCACCCGGAAGGAGGCGCGCGCCGATGGATGAGCAGCGGCGACCGGAGAAGGAGCCGCGCCGTCTGGCCGGCCGCAAGCTCCTGGTGATCGGCGCGGGCACCCGTCCGGACGGGGATCCGCAGGCACCCGTCGGCAACGGGCGGGCTATATCCGTCCTTGCCGCCCGTGAGGGAGCGAGTGTGGCCTGCGCCGACGTCGCACGCGAGGCGGCCGCGGCGACCGCCCGGCTGGTCACCGCCGAGGGTTCCCCGGGGGTCGCCCTGGTGGCTGATGCCACCGACCCCGAGCAGACCGCCGCACTGGTCGCCGATGCAGCCCACGAGCTCGGTGGCCTGGACGCGCTCGTGGTCAACGTGGGCATCGGGCTCGGCGTCGGCTTGGCCGGCTCTTCGCCCGAGGACTGGGAGCATGTCCTCTCGCTCAATCTGCGCGCGCCCTTCCTTGCCGCGAAGTACGGCCTGCCGGCGATGAGCGGCGGCGGCGCGATCGTCTTCATCGGATCCGTCGCCGGGCTGCGCGCCGCCACAGGCTCGCCCGCCTACGACAGTTCCAAGGCGGGTCTGGTGGGTCTGACCCGGCATGTCGCCAAGGAAGGAGGGGCGCGCCGTATCCGCGCCAACGTGGTCGTACCTGGTCTGATCGACACCCCGATGGGCCGTCAGGCATCAGCAGCACGCAACTCCAGGACCGCGTCCTTCGAGCGGATCCCACTCCGCCGGCAGGGCACCGCGTGGGAGGTGGCGGAGGCAGTCACGTTCCTGCTCTCCGACCGCGCCTCCTACATCACGGGCCAGCAGTTGGTGGTGGATGGCGGCCTCAGTGCGGTCTGACCATGGTGCGGCAGCTGTCCGGCCGCTGCGCGGGGGCCGGACTCCCGCAGGCGCCCCCGGCCGGCGGCGTCAGCCGGTCCTGCGGTCCGCAGTGAGTGCCAGCAGCACCATGTCGTGGGCCGCGCGGCCGATCTCCTCCAGGCGGGCGCGCGCGGAGTCCAGCTGGTACTGGAGCAGCACGCCGCGCGCCAGGCTCTCCAGAAGGAATGCCTGCGCGCGGGGGTCCAGGTCGGAACGGATGCTGCCGTCGGCGACCCCTCGTCGGATGTCGTCCTCCACGCCGGTGCGGACCAGGTCGAGTTGGCCGCTCAGGGGCCCCTTGGCGGTGTCGCCCGGACTGCCGATCGCCTCGACGAGCAGCACCAGCAGCGCGCGTGCCCGGACGCTCGGGCCCGGCTCGGCCAGACGTGAGAAGTACTGCTCCAGCTTGGCCAGCACGGCCTCCAGCCCGGTCATCCGGTCGTACCCGGGGAGCGCCCGGAGACGGTCGACAAAGACCTCGCGGATGTCGGTGATGACCGCCTCGACGAGCCCCGCCTTGGACGTGAAGTGGTAGTTGACCATGCCCCGGCTGACCCCGGCACGATCACCGACCTTCTTCACCGTGAGGCCGCGGTAGCCTTCCTCGGCCAAGATCCCCAGTGCCGCGTCGAGCAGTCTGCGCCTGGATGCCTCGCGCTGGTCATCGCGCATCGTCGGAAGAGGGCCGGTCGTTGTCGTGGGATCGGTCATCGCCCCAGCAGTATCCCATCCGCGACTGCCCCACTGCTCGAAAGGTGACCTGTGGACGTCCTGCGCATCATCCTGGCCTCAGCCGTCGGCCCGATATTCGTCCTCACCGGAGGGATCAAGGTCTACGGGCTGCGCCGGTCCCTGCAGTACCGCGACCACTTCGGCATGTCGCCCTCGTTGTGGCGGGCGATCGGCGTACTGGAGGTCGCGGGTGGTGTGGGGCTGCTGGCCGGGCCCGCGGTCCCTCCGCTGGGCATCGCGGCCGGCGCGGGACTGTGCGCGTTGATGTCCGGGGCCGTGCTGACGCACCTGCGGGCCAGGGATCCCATCCCTGTGGTGGCCTCTGCTTCGGGCGTTCTCCTGCTCGCCTCGGCCTCCCTCGTGTGCGGTATCGCTGCGTGACCCGGGTCGGGGCGCGGCGGCTCCGCCGCGTGCGCCCGCCGGAGCGCCGGGCCCGCACCCGTACCGCGCCGGCGCGCCACCTGCCCGTGGAGCAGTACCGGACGGGCACGGTGTGCCAGTGCGGGCACGGTCGCGGGCCTCCTCCGGCGCAGACCGTCATCATCAAGCAGGCCGATCCGTGGGCGCGGTACGTGGCGATCGGCTTCGCCGGGGCGGGCGTCGGCCTGATGTTCCTCGCCGGGCTGATCGTGACGCTTGTGGCGGCCGGTGCGTGCGCCCTGTCCTCGCGGCCGGGCCGATCCCCTGCTCGACGGCTCCAACTCTGTCGGCTTGTGTCACCGAGCGCGGTGGCAGGCAGGCTGCCGCAGTCGCCCCACTCGCAACCGGCACCCCCACGCACGCGTCGCACAACACATGGAACGCGAATGGCTCTTCTCTCTCATCCCGCTGACGATTGGCGCGGTCTTCCTCAGCTTCGGCGTGTACGGACTCCGCCGCGCCGGCGCGCTCCGTCGCACAGGTGTCACCGCAGAGGCTCGGATCGTCCGCCACGAGGTCGGACGAGGCGACGAGGGCGCCACGATTTACCACCCGGTCGCAGCCTGGACGACCCGGGACGGCCGCGAGTGCGAGTACTCATCCAGGTTTGGCCGCGGTTGCGTCGGAGGCAACTTCGGCGTGGGGGCCTTTGTCATGGTCCAATACGATCCGGAAGATCCCCGCCGGTTTGCGATCCAGGGCTGGGACGTAGCGACGGTCGACCTGGTGTTCACCGTGTTGGGGTCGGTGTTCACAGCGGGCACGTCGGTGGTGTTGCTCGTCCGACTACTCACTCTCTGACCGCAGCCGACTCTCGGCTTCTACGGCGGCAGCACGTCCGCACCGAGTGACCCGGGACGCCACGTTGCCGACTCCCTCGCGTTTGATCTGCCGCCGCTGCCTGAGGCGGTGCGTGGCGCCGCCGAGGCACACTCCCTCGCCGGTCATGACTGACTGTTGAGGAATCCGATCGTCACTGCCCCCCACCACCCGAGTTGAGAGAGGGCGGCCGAGATCACTGCACGCACGAGCAACCGCCGCGGGGGACACCCGTTTTCGTGGCCGACCAGGGTGCGGTGCAGAGCGTGCGCGTGCACTCCGTTGAGCGCGATCAGAAGGACGAGTGCCAGCTTGACCCGGGTGAGGAGTGCCCGGGGGTCGGGATCGAGGATGATCCCGCTCAGCACCAAGCCGGCCAGCCCCGCCCACACGGGCACGTGCAGCGGGCCGGCGAACTCCAGCGCGTGACGCAGGCTCCGCCTCCCCAGCAGCCACAGCATGCCGTAGTAGTCGATGGTCAGCACCGAGCCCAGTCCGACGACCAATGCCCCCAGATGCGCGAACAGCGCGACCGTGCGCACCGCCGGGCCGGCCTCCACATGCAGCGCCGCCCACACGCTGCCCGCCCATGCCAGACAGACGAGCACGTCGGCGACGAGGAGCGTCCAGCCGTGCGGAGTTCTGCTGGACCGGCCCGGATTCATGCGATCACCTCCTTGGTGGGGCGGTGGGGCGGTGGGGCGCGCCCCCGCGCGCCCCACCGCCTGCTCGAGGCGGATCAGTTCCGGGCCACCCAGCCGGCCATGATCCCCATGACGTCGTCGTGCGAGTGCCCGTCGATCTCGTACCTGCTGGTGATCTGCAGAACGTCCCCCCGTTGGATCGTGCCCAGGGAGTCCCCGCTGCAGGGCGGCATGTCCGAGATCTCGGTGTTTCCGTGAATGTCGATGAACTCGGGGCTGCCGCCTTCCTCCGCCACGATGTTGCACAGGACCTTGCCGGTGCCGAGGTTCTCGGTCCGCACCGAGTGACCGCCGTGGTGGAGATGGCCACGCATGTGCACCAGCGTCCCGGAGATCGTGGACCGCCATCGTCGGGTCTTTTCGCTGACTCCCTCGGGAGCGTCGTACACGCTGCCGAGGCATCCGCCCGCGTCCATCCAGATCGGTGTCACCGGCTTGAGTGACGAACCAGTGGCGGATTCATGGGTGTAGGTGACGGAGATGTAGACCGTCTTGTTCTGCGAGGCGTGGTTCATCAGGTCGTAGAGCATGTTCCACCGCTCGCCCCTGCCGACCTTGATGCCGTATCCGGAGGGCAGGACGCTCTCCACCCGCTCGTTTCCGGAGGCGAATATTCGCTGCGGGCCGTTGCACACGACGTCGTTCTTCCAGTGGTTTCCCATCACCATGTGGTGCAGCATGGGGCCGGTGTTGACATTGGCGTTCGACCCGTCCGCGTACACGAGATTGGGCTTGAATCCCGTTATGTAGCAGTCGTCGCACGGCTTTTGCACGTTGAAGGAGAGTCGGTTGCCCGTCTCCCCGTGGTCGTGCCCGGACGCTGCCGGGATCGTGAACGGTCCGTACCGAACTGTTGTGACCTGTGCTCCGGAGTGCTGGGGTCGTGTCCTGGTGTCGGGAGCGCCGACGGAGACCGCCGGGGTGGCGCCCGCCGCCAGCGCCGTGGCGACGACGACGGCGGTCAACGCGATTTTTCGCTGAAGCATGTTTCCTCCTTGCCGGAAAGGAATTCTTCGGACTCGACCGGTGCGCATGGAATGTGAGCGCGCTTCACGTCGCCTCGCGATGGCCAGAACGCCGGAATCCTTGTCGGCGCGCAGCATGAAAGCAGGCGGTGTTTTTCCCTGGCGAGGAACGCGTTACGGTCAACAGCGCCAGAGCGGACAGGCCTGATCGAGGGGGTCCCCCTCACCGATAAGGACTCGCTCGGCTGACCGTAGAGTGACGTGCGGCCTTTCCACTGTCAACGGATCTCTGACGCAGTGAAAACGGGGAAATTTCCGCCGAGTTGCTGACCAGCAAGTACTCGGGGTACTCGCCCTCGCGGGCAGCCGCAACACCGGCGATTGCACCGATTCGCGGTGGCTGCGACCGGTGATTCAGCCGCTCCGCCGCGAACGGCCCCCGGCCGGGCGCCGGACGGAGGCCACGGTCCGGACAGTCGCCGCGGCCGCCCCGGCGAAGATCCTGTGCATCAATGCGGTCCACGCCTTGCGGTCCGGGCCCTCGAAGTTCACGGCGGTGAGTACGTCGACACCGAGGGACGCACACAGCACCAGGCGGGCACAGGCCGCGCCGTCGACCTCGGCGGTAAGTGAACCGTCCTGTTGGGCGAGTTCGACCAGATCCGTCAACCTGGTCTCCGCCCTGCGCAAGGCGGCGTGGACCCTGCGGGCCACCTCGTCGTCGCGCCGCGCGGCGGCGAGCGCCTCGCTGACCAGAGGCGCCCACGTTCGCCGGCGTGGGTCGGAGAGGTCAGTGGTGATCATCTCGAGCAGGTCGGTGGAGGCAGCCCCGCGGTCGAGAGCCTCATCCAGCTTGCGCGCGGCGGCTGCCAGACCGCGATCGACCGCCTCGGCAAGAAGGTCGGCCTTGTTCCGGAAGTTGCCGTAGATGGCGCCGGTGGAGAGCCCGGCACGACGGGCGATGTCCTGCACCCGCGTGCGGTCGTAGCCCTGCTCACCGAATTCCTGAACGGCCGCCTCGATCAACCGGTCCCGGATCAGTGCACCGGACTGCCTTGAGGGGGAATCAGGGTCTGCCACGAACCAAGGGTATCCGCGCCAGGAGCCTCCAGGAGGCCCTCGAAGCACGGCGCTTCGGGGCAGCGTCACTGTTGCGCTCACCGTCGAGAATAGTCATTATTCTCAGGCCTGAGGCGTCGAGCCGGGAGGCGTGCGTCATGACGTACGGCACCGAGCAACCCCACATCATCGGCAGACAGGCCGAGCGCACCCAGCTTGCGGCGGCGGTGGATGCCTGCCGCGGAGCAGGCGGCGGCGCCCTGCTCCTGACCGGTGACCACGGGATCGGCAAGACCGCACTGCTCCGGTACGCGTCCCACCTGGCCCATGACTTCCGCGCTGTCCGGGCCGACGGGGTACCGGCGGAGCAGCACCTGGTGTACGGAGTGGTGCAGCGGCTGGTCAGGCCGCTGGCCCCCGACATGCGTCAACTGCCGCCGCAGTCCCGGGAGGTCCTGGAGCGGCTGCTGCTCGGGTACGTCCCGCCGCTCCGGGAGCGGTCGCTCATCGCACTCGCCGTGCTGGCTCTGCTGGCCAGGGCGAGCGGCCGCAGCCCGGTGCTGCTCGGCGTCGACGATCTGCAGTGGGTCGACTCCGAGTCCCGGTACACCCTCGGCTTCGTGGCCCGCAGGATCAGCACCGAGCGGGTCCTGATCCTGGCCGGGACGGAGAGCGACAGGTGCGCCGCCGTGTCGGGAGTGCCGGTACTTCGTCTGGCGGGCCTGAGCGACCAGGACTGTCTGCGGCTCCTCGCGCGGATCCGGCCGTATCCGGTGGCGCTCCCGGTTCGCGAGGTGCTCCTCCATGCAGCCGGCGGCAATCCCCTCGTTCTGCTCGAGTTCCTGCGGACGCTCACACCCGCGGAGCTGAGCCGGCTGTCCAGCCTGCCCGATCCCCTGCCCCTGGCACCTCGCCTGGCGCGCCTCCGGCTTGCCGAGTTCCGACGGCTTCCCGGCGACTGCCGGAGGTTGCTGTTGCTGCTGGCCGCGGAACCGGGCCTGGACCCCCTGACACTCTTACGTGTCGCCCAGCGGACGAGGATCGACCCGTCGGCCCTGAAATCCGCCGAGACCGCGGGTCTGCTCACCGTCTCGAGGACGGCGATCTCCTTCCGGCACGACGACCTCGGCCGGGCGATCTGCCAGGGAGCGGATCTCGCCGAGCGGCAGTGGGCGCACGACATGCTGGCGCGGGCGTTCGCCGACACGGACGACGATCGTCGGTGCTGGCACGAGGCCGCCCTGCTGTCGGAGGCAAACGCCGAACTGGCCGACGAACTGGAACGTCAGGCTGCCTGCGCCCGTCGGCACGAGGGCCAGGCGCACGCGGCGGCGCTCATGGAACGCTCGGCCCAGCTGACCCCCGAGGACGGCCCCCGGGGAAGCCGCCTGGTCAGCGCCGCCGACTGCAGCAGACGGGCCGGACGGCCGCGGCGCGCAGCCCGGCTGCTGGAACGCGCGGAGACCCTGGTCGGTACGGATCAGCCGTCGTTGCGGGGGCACATCGCCTATCTGAACGGCGTGATCTCCCTGCATCACGCCGCAGCGCCGGATGCCTACGACGCACTCCTGACCGCCGCCGACCTACTGGCCGGTGACAACCCGTCGTTGGCCATCAAGGCGCTCGTGGCAGCGGGGGAGGCGGGCCTGTACGCGGGAAACGCGGCCTTACCCGTGCAGGCCGGCCGGCGCGCGCTGGCGATGCTCGACAGTTCGGCGCGGGAGGAACAGCCGGAGAGCCGATTCGCCGCCGAGGTTCTGCTCGCGGTCGCCGATTCGCTGCAAGGACGGCTCGCGGCCGCGGTGCCCCGCCTACGCGGGTGTCTCGACACGGCGGCGCAGGTGGACGACCCCCTCCTGCTCGCCTGGGCGTCGCACGGTGCGCTGTTCGTCGCCGACGATGCCCGCGCGCGTGCGCTGGCCACCCGAGCGGTGACGACGGCACGCACGGCAGGTGACACACCCACGATGGCGCACGCCATGCAGTACCTCGCGTACCCGGAATGCTGGCTGAGCGGACCGGACACCGCGACGCTCACCGCCATGGAGGCACTACGGCTCGCCCGTGAAACCGGCCAGCTCAACTGTGCCCGCAACCTGATGGGGATACTGATGCTCGCGGCCGGGATCGCCGGGGACTCCGGGGCCTGTGGGCAGTACGCGGACCGCGTCGTCGGCGAAGCGCAGGCGCACGGCCTGGGCCTCGCCTCCGCCCTTGGCCTGTGGGGCCTGGCCCACCTGGATCTCGCCTCCGGAAACTGGGCCGAGGCGGCCGCCAAGCTGCGCAGGCTCGCCCGGACAAGGCTCGGACATCCCGGTGTCGCGATCGAGGCCGTCCCCAGCTACGTGGAGGCCGCCGTCCGCGCCGGGGACCGGCCCCGGGCGGAGCGCGCAGCGGCGACCTTCGCCCCCTGGGCCCAGGCGATCGGCCGGGGGTGGCCGGCCGCGCTGGCTGCCCGGTGCCGCGCACTGCTGGAAACCGGCGACACCGAGGAACACTTCCGGCGCGCTCTGCGTCTGCACCCGAGCGGCGATCGCGAACTGGAACTTGCCCGCACATGCCTGCTGTACGGCGAGTACCTCAACCGTGAGCGCCGACGCGCGGACGCCCGCGCCCAGCTCCGGGAGGCGGCCGACGTCTTTCGCAGGCACGGAGCGCGGCTGTGGCTCGACCGGACCCGGGCCGAGCTGCGCGCCACCGGGGACGACTGGGATCCCGCTGAGGACGAAGCCCCCGCTCTTGAAGTCCGGCCGGACACGCTGACGCCCCGTCAGCAGCAGATCGCCCGCCTGGTAGCCGAGGGCGCAACCAACAAGGAGGTGGCGGCCCGGCTGTGCCTGAGCCCACGCACCGTCGACTACCATCTGCGTCGCATCTTCGAGCGCCTGGGCATCACCTCGCGTGCCGACCTGATCCGCCGGCGCGCAGCCGGGACCGGCTCGGACACGTGATCCGCGGTCGGCCCCGCCCTGCGGAAGGCCGTCAGGGTGTGCCGCGGCACTCCCGGCCGGCAGATCCCCGCGCCGGCCTCCCCCACGTCCGGCATCAACGCGATCGGGGCTGCCGCTCAGGACCGGCCGCACTCCCCACGGGGCCAACCGAGTGGTCCCGCGGGGGACTCGGAAGGGCTGCTGGGCGAGGACCGACACACTTCGGCGTGGCTACTTCCTCTGACGCTTCGGCAGGTGCATGCTGCTGTCGCACGTCACATCGTTTCTGCACATATAGCGCGCAGTGGGGCGGGTGGGACTCGAACCCACGGCCGACGGATTATGAGTCCGCTGCTCTAACCGGCTGAGCTACCGCCCCTTACGGCGCGTCGCGCACATTTGTGCGCGCCGTCTGCCGCAGCATAGCCGGTCATACGATCTCCTGCTTCGGATGGTCGGCAACGCACAACCATGAGGACTGCGCTGGTCGCCGCCCGGTTCCGGTCCGGTGCAGAACACATGAAAAGAGGACCCACGAGGGGTCCTCTCTCTCATCTGCTCCCCCGGCTGGACTCGAACCAGCAACCCTCCGGTTAACAGCCGAATGCTCTGCCAATTGAGCTACAGGGGATCGCGCTCCCCCGACTGGACTCGAACCAGTAACCTGCCGGTTAACAGCCGGCTGCTCTGCCAATTGAGCTACAGGGGATTGCTGCATGTGCACCGAACGTACCTACCTGGGGCATCCCAGGGGGCGTGTGCTCGCTGCGACACATACATTAGCGCAAGCAGGGGGGTGCTCCGCCAATCGGTATGTCCCGGGGTGATCACGGGCTTCTGCGGGTAGGCGGCCAGCACCGACGCAACGGAAGGGTCGCGCCATGCGGTACAAGCTCACCTTCGTCGCCGGACTCGCCCTCGGCTACGTGCTCGGCACGCGGGCAGGGCGCGAACGCTACGAACAGCTCAAGAAAGCCACGCGGGAGCTCTCCCGGAACCCCGCGGTACGTAACGCCGCCGAGTCCGCCGCGCACAACAGCCGCCAAGCGGCCGGAAAGGCGTTCCACAAGGTCAGTGACAAGGTCGGTGACCATGTGCCCGTCTCGGTCGCCGAGCGGGTGCGCGCGCTGCGGGACCGGAACGGCAGCCTCGACGACGACTGGGGAACCACCAACACGTGACATGACTGTCCGCCGAGTGCGGCAGAATTCTGTACATGGGGATAGTCGCCGGGTTGGACAGTTCGTCTGGGTTCACACGCATCGTCGTCTGTGACGCGGACACGGGTGCCGTACTGCGGCAGGGGTATGCGCCGCACCCCGTCGATCCCAAGGCGACCGAGGTCGATCCGCAGGTCTGGCTGCTCTCTCTCGGTGACGCCGCAACCGGCGGGCTGCTGGAAGGCGTGCAGGCCATCGGCGTCTCCGCACAGCAGAACGGGCTGGTCCCACTGGATGCGCAGGGTGGGCTCGTACGTCCCGCCCTGCTCGGCAACGACAAGCGGGCCCAGGTCGCGGCGGCCGATCTCATCGACGGGCTCGGCGGGCGGCAGGCCTGGGCCGAGGCCGTCGGGTGCGTACCTCAGGCGGCCCAGCCGGTGGCGAAGCTGCGCTGGCTGGCACGCGCCGAGCCCGAGGCCGCACGGCGGATCGCGGGGCTGATGCAGCCGCACGACTGGCTGGTGTGGCAGCTGCTGGGACGGCCCTCCCGGCGGACCACCGACCGCGGTGGCGCCTCTGCCACGGGGTACTGGTCGGCGGGTACCGGCTCCTACCGCCCCGATCTGGTGGAACTCGCCCTGGGGCACCAGTGCGCGCTGCCCGAGGTGCTCGGTCCGGCCGAGGCCGCGGGCACCACGCCCGAAGGGCTGCTGATCTCCGCGGGGACCGGCGAGACGATGGCGGCGGCGTTCGGGCTGGGGCTCGGCGTCGGCGACGCCGTGGTGTCGCTGGGTGCGTCGGGTTCCGTGATGGCCGTGCACCACGAGGCGCTCGCGGACCCGAGCGGGATGATCACCTCGTTCGCCGACGCGACCGGGATGCATCTGCCGGTCGTCCACACGCTCAATGCCGTTCGGGCGCTGCGCGGTACGGCCGAACTGCTGGGGCTGGACGACCTCGCGGAGCTGTCGGATCTCGCCATGAAGTCGACGCCGGGCTCGTCCGGTCTGGTGCTGCTGCCGTATCTGGAGGGCGAGCGGACTCCGCAGCTGCCGCACACCGCGGGCACGCTGAGCGGGCTGCGGCGCGAGTCGATGAAGCCCGAGCATCTCGCGCGGGCATCCTTCGAGGGCATGCTGTGCTCGCTCGCGGACGCGCTGGACGTGCTGCGCGGCCGGGGCCTGGAGGTGCGCCGGGTGTTCCTGCTGGGGGCGGCCGCCGAGCTGGCCGCCGTACAGGCCGCGGCGCCCGCGATCTTCGGGGCGCAGGTCCTGGTGCCACAGCCCGCCGACTATGCGGCCCTCGGCGCGGCGCGCCAGGCCGCGTGGGCGCTGGGTGTCGCGCAGGGGACGCTGTCCCCGCAGGCCCCGCCGGCCTGGCAGGGGGCTGCCGTCCAGGTCTTCGAGCCGGGTGACGAACTGCCGGTGGGGCAGGCGGTGCGCCAGCAGTACGGGGCGACCCGGGACCAGATCCATCCGGGGGCGTTCAACCCCGCCCCTTAACGGACAGCTTTCGTTCAGCTGTTCTTGACCGGGCTTTGGGGGAAAACCCTTGGGGTTTCCCCCGTCGGGTGTCGGAAGATGGGGTGGCCCCCGATCTTGCCGAGCCCGAGAGACAGCGTGTGCTGATACGACTGCTGCGGACCCACTTGAGTCCGTACAAGAGACCGATCGCCTTCCTGGTGGCGCTGCAACTGCTGCAGACCAGCGCCACCCTCTATCTGCCCACCCTGAACGCCGACATCATCGACAACGGTGTCGTGAAGGGGGACACGGGCTACATCCTGGCCGTGGGCGCCCTCATGATCGGCGTCAGTGTGGTCCAGGTGCTCTGCAACATCGGGGCCGTTTTTTACGGCGCGCGCACCGCGTCCGCCCTCGGGCGGGACGTCCGGGCCGCCGTCTTCGGGCAGGTGCAGAGCTTCTCGGCACGGGAAGTGGGGCACTTCGGGGCGCCTTCGCTGATCACCCGTACCACCAACGACGTCCAGCAGGTGCAGATGCTGGTGCTGATGGGCTTCACCATGATGGTCTCGGCCCCGATCATGTGTGTCGGCGGCATCATCATGGCGCTCGGCCAGGACGTGCCGCTGTCGGCGGTGCTGCTCGCTGTCGTGCCGGTGCTCGGCATCTCGGTGTCGCTGATCGTGAAGCGGATGCGGCCGCTGTTCCGCACCATGCAGGAGCGCCTCGACACGGTGAACCGGGTGCTGCGCGAGCAGATCACCGGCAACCGGGTGATCCGGGCCTTCGTACGGGACGCGTACGAGAAGGAGCGCTTCCGCGGGGCCAACGACGAGCTCACCGATGTGTCCCTGTCCACCGGACGGCTGATGGCGCTGATGTTCCCGACCGTGATGACGGTGGTGAACGTGTCGTCCGTCGCCGTCGTCTGGTTCGGTGCCCACCGTGTCGACAGCGGTGCGATCCAGATCGGTGCGCTGACCGCGTTCCTCGCGTATCTGATGCAGATCGTGATGGCCGTGATGATGGCCACCTTCATGTTCATGATGGTGCCGCGCGCCGAGGTCTGTGCCGAGCGGATCGAGGAGGTGCTGGGCACCGATTCGAGCGTGGTGCCGCCGAGCTCGCCGGTGAGGGAGCTGCGCCGCAGCGGTCATCTTCAGGTGCGGGGCGTCGACTTCCGCTATCCGGGGGCCGAGGAGCCGGTGCTGCGCGGGGTCGACCTGGTGGCGCTGCCGGGCGAGACGACCGCGATCATAGGGTCGACGGGCAGCGGCAAGTCGACGCTGCTGGGCCTGGTGCCGCGGCTGTTCGACGTGACGGGCGGCGAGGTGCTCGTCGACGGGGTGGACGTACGGGAGCTGGAGCCGGCACTGATGGCGAGGACGGTCGGGCTCGTGCCGCAGAAGCCGTACCTGTTCTCCGGGACCGTGGCCACCAATCTGCGGTACGGAAAGCCCGGCGCGAGCGAGGAGGAGCTGTGGGAGGCCCTCGAAGTGGCGCAGGCCGCCGACTTCGTACGGGAACTCGAGGGCGGGCTCAACGCGCCCATCGCGCAGGGCGGCACCAATGTCTCCGGCGGCCAGCGCCAGCGGCTGGCGATCGCCCGCACGCTGGTGCAGCGGCCGGAGATCTATCTGTTCGACGACTCCTTCTCGGCACTGGACTACGCGACCGATGCGGCGCTGCGCGGTGCCCTGTCGCGCGAGACCGCCGGCGCGACGGTGGTGATCGTCGCCCAGCGGGTGTCGACCATCCGGGACGCGGACCGGATCGTCGTCCTGGACGAGGGGCGGGTCGTGGGCACCGGAAGCCATCACGAACTGATGCAGGGCAATGAGACCTACCGGGAGATCGTGCTCTCGCAGCTGACGGAGGCTGAGGCCGCATGAGCGGGGGACCTGCTGCACGGATGATGGCGGGCGGCTCGCCCAACGAGCGGTCGATGGACTTCAAGGGGTCGGGCAAGCGGCTGCTGCGGCAGCTCGCGCCGGAGCGGGCGACGCTGTGGGTGATGCTCGCGGCCGCTGTGCTGAGCGTCGGTCTCTCGGTGGTCGGGCCGATGATCCTGGGGCGGGCGACGGACCTGGTGTTCGCGGGGGTCGTCGGGCGGGAGATGCCCGCGGGAACCAGCAAGGACCAGGCGATCGAGGGCCTGCGGAAGCAGGGCGACGACGGTCTTGCCGACATGCTCTCCGCGGTGGACTTCACGCCCGGAAGCGGCATCGACTTCACCGCCGTACGCGATGTCCTGCTGGTGGCGCTCGCCATCTATGTGGCCGCGGGGCTGCTGATGCTGGTGGCGACCCGACTGTCGATCCGGGTGATCAACCGGACCGTGTACCGGCTGCGTGAGGACGTGCAGGCGAAGCTGTCGCGGCTGCCGCTGTCCTACTTCGACCGCGCCAAGCGCGGCGAAGTGCTCAGCAGGGCGACGAACGACATCGACAACATCTCGCAGACCCTGCAGCAGACGATGGGGCAGCTGATCAACTCACTGCTGACGATCGTCGGCGTGCTGGCGATGATGTTCTGGATCTCGCCGCTGCTGGCGCTGGTCGCGCTCGTCACGGTGCCGGTGTCGGTGGTCGTGGCAACGAGGATAGGCAAGCGCTCGCAGCCGTACTTCGTGTCGCAGTGGAGGACCACGGGCAAGCTCAACGCCCATATCGAGGAGATGTACACCGGCCATGCGCTGGTGAAGGTCTTCGGACGGCAGGAGGAGTCGGCCAAGGACTTCGCCGAGCAGAACGACGCGCTCTACGAAGCCGGGTTCAAGGCCCAGTTCAACAGCGGTGTCATGCAGCCGCTGATGTTCTTCGTCTCCAACCTCAACTATGTGCTGGTGGCGGTCGTCGGCGGGCTGCGCGTGGCCTCGGGCGCGCTGTCGATCGGCGATGTGCAGGCGTTCATCCAGTACTCGCGGCAGTTCTCCATGCCCCTGACGCAGGTCGCCTCGATGGCGAACCTGGTGCAGTCGGGTGTCGCGTCCGCCGAGCGGGTCTTCGAGCTGCTGGACTCGCGGGAGCAGGCGCCGGAGCCGCTCGCCGGGGCACGGCCGGACGCACTGCGCGGCGCCGTGTCGCTGGAGAAGGTGTCGTTCCGCTACGCCGCGGACAAGCCTCTCATCGAGGATCTGTCGCTGTCGGTCGAACCGGGCCACACGGTCGCGATCGTCGGCCCGACCGGAGCCGGCAAGACCACCCTGGTCAATCTGCTGATGCGGTTCTACGAGGTGACCGGCGGCAGGATCTGTCTCGACGGGGTGGACGTCGCCACCATGTCGCGGGACGAGCTGCGTTCCGGCATCGGCATGGTGCTCCAGGACACCTGGCTGTTCGGCGGGACGATCGCCGACAACATCGCCTACGGCACGTCCCGCAAGGTGACGCGGGCGGAGATCGAGGAGGCGGCGCGCGCCGCGCACGCCGACCGCTTCATCCGGACCCTCCCGGACGGCTACGACACCGTCATCGACGACGAGGGCTCGGGCGTCAGCGCCGGCGAGAAGCAGCTGATCACCATTGCCCGGGCGTTCCTGTCCGACCCGGTGATCCTGGTGCTGGACGAGGCGACGAGTTCCGTGGACACCCGCACCGAGGTGCTGATCCAGAAGGCGATGGCGCGCCTGTCCCATGGGCGTACGAGCTTTGTGATCGCGCACCGGCTCTCCACCATCAGGGACGCGGACGTGATCCTGGTGATGGAGAACGGGTCGATCGTCGAGCAGGGCACGCACGAGGAGCTGTTGCTGGCGCAGGGCGCGTACGCACGGCTGTACGCGGCGCAGTTCGCGCAGGCCGTGGTGGAGGTGGATTGACAGGCAAGTGAGCACTTGCCTATAACGGGGTGGTGAGCGACATCTTCCACGCGCTCGCCGCACCTGCGAGAAGAGCGATCCTCGACGAGCTGCACGACCGTGACGGCCAGACGCTGTTCGAACTGTGCACCCGGCTGACCATGAAGCACGGGCTCGGCCTGTCCCGGCAGGCCGTGTCCCAGCACCTCGAAGTGCTCGAGGCAGCCGGTCTCGTGACCAGCAGGCGCGACGGCAAGTTCAGATTCCACCACCTCGACACCGCCCCGCTGCAGAGCATCGTGGAGCGGTGGCCGCCCCGGACATGAGAGGAAGAGCGCCATGAGGATCAACGTCACAAGCGTCTTCGTCGACGACCAGGACAAGGCCCTGTCCTTCTACACGGACGTGCTCGGATTCGTGAAGAAGACCGAGATCCCGCTCGGCGGCGACGCCCGCTGGCTGACCGTCGTCTCCCCGGAGGACACCGACGGCACCGAACTGCTCCTGGAGCCGGACGGCCACCCGGCCGTCGGCCCCTTCAAGAAGGCGCTGGTCGAGGACGGCATCCCCGCCACGTCGTTCGCCGTCGACGACGCCCGCGCGGAGTACGCGCGCCTGCGTGCGCTCGGGGTCCGCTTCACCCAGGAGCCTCTCGAGATGGGCGGGGTGACGATGGCCGTCCTCGACGACACCTGCGGCAATCTGATCCAGATCGCCAGCCAGGTATAGACCGCTCCCTCTCCCCGGTTCCCCTGCGGGAACGCATGCGATCTTGGTGAGGGAAAATGGGCCGTCACGGACCACGACCGCGTCCGTACGGCACGACCCACATCCGCACAAGGGGGAACCACATGGCAGGGAAGAGCACGCCGGGACAGGGCGTCGCGCTGTGGATGCCGCTGGGGGTGGCGTTGGGGATCTCACTCGGGATGCTCACCGACAACCTGGCCCTGGGAATCGCGCTCGGGCTCGCCCTCGGCGTCGGTATCGGTCTCGGCATCGACGCCCGCGCCAAGCGACAGGGACCGGACGACGATCACGAGGGATGAGCCGCGGCGCTCAGTCGAGATAGCCGCGCAGCTGGTCGGCGAAGGCATGGTCGCGCAGCTTGTTGAGGGTCTTGGACTCGATCTGGCGGATCCGTTCACGGGTCACACCGAAGAGCCGGCCGATCTCCTCGAGGGTGCGCGGCCGGCCGTCGGCCAGCCCGTAGCGCAGCTGCACCACCTTGCGTTCACGCTCGCCGAGCGTGGACAGCACCGCCTCCAGATGCTCGCGCAGCAGAAGGAAGGCGGCGGACTCGACGGGGGACGCGGCATCACCGTCCTCGATCAGGTCGCCGAGCGCCACGTCGTCCTCCTCCCCCACCGGCGCATGCAGGGATACGGGCTCCTGGGCGAGCCGCAGCACCTCGCTGACCCGCTCGGGCGGCAGCTCGAGCTGGGCGGCGACCTCTTCGGGGGTGGGTTCGTAGCCGCGTTCCTGGAGCATGCGGCGCTGCACCCGCACGACCCTGTTGATCAGCTCGACCACATGGACCGGGACACGAATGGTCCGCGCCTGGTCGGCGAGCGCACGTGACATGGCCTGGCGGATCCACCATGTCGCGTACGTCGAGAACTTGTAGCCGCGGGCGTAGTCGAACTTCTCGACCGCCCTGATCAGGCCGAGGTTTCCCTCCTGGACCAGGTCGAGCATCGTCAGTCCGCGGCCGACGTAGCGCTTGGCGACGGAGACGACGAGGCGGAGGTTGGCCTCGATCAGCCGGCGCTTGGCCATCCGGCCCATGACCACCAACGTGTCGAGATCGGCGGCGAGCTGGGAATCGGGCGTGCCGGCGAGCCGTTCCTCGGCGAAGAGACCCGCCTCGACCCGACGCGCCAGCTCCACCTCCTCGGCGGCGGTGAGCAGCGGGATGCGGCCGATCTCGCGCAGATACTGGCGGAAGAGGTCGGAGGAGGGTCCGCCGGTGTCCGCCCGGCCGACGGGCCGCGGCTCGGGCGGCTCCGGCGTCTCGTGCACGTGCTGAATGTCGCGTACGTGCTGCGTCTCGTGCACATCAGGCGTCTCGTGCACATCAGGCCTCTTGTGCCCGTCCGCCGGCTCCTCGTCCGCGCCCTGCGCGTCGGCGTCCGGCACCGCGTCGAGGTCGGCCGCGACCCTCTGGGCAGGGACCTGCTCGGCCAGGGCGGCCGCAAGAGCGGTGACGGTCGGGGCGGCTTCGGTCTCGGTCAGGGTCTGCACGGGGGCGACCTCCAGGGTGATCGCTGCCGGTTCGGGGGCGTGCGGCAGCGGGACGGCAACGGCCGCAGGGCCGCTTTCCGTCCCGTACGCGACGAGCGGATCCGCGGGGATATCAGGCCCACTTCGGGTGGACCGGCCGCGCTCCGGGGACTCAGACACCGCACCCCAGTGTGGGGTACGACACATCCCCGCCACGAGGGGCGTGCGGTGACTTTTTGAGACCCGTGCGTGACCGTCCGGTTACGCGGATGCCGCTGGTGCCGCCGTCCGGGCGGATCGGCCGGCGCGCCGCGACCTGCCGGCATGCCGGAGCGCCGACACGCTGCTGGTGCGCGGGGCGCTCAGAGCGCGTCGGCGCCCTGGTTGCGCAGGGACTGGGCGTACTGCTGGAGCACCCACAGCTCGTTCTGCACGGCCGCCCCCTGCTCCGGGTCGCCATGCTGGCCGAGGCGCGCGAGCGTGCCCTGGACGTCGCGGATACGGCGGTCCACCGCACGCAGACGGACCTGGACGAGCTGGAACCCCGCGTACGTCTCGTCGACCGTGCGGGAGTGGACGGCCTCCACGGCGAGCTCGGTGACCATGGCGCGCACCGTGTCGTTCGGGGCCGCGTCCCGGACCCGGGCCAGGTAGTCGGGGCTGTCCCGGGTGCCCTGTTCGGCGCCGCCCGCCTCCGCGATGGTCTGGCGCACCGCCGCGTACGGAGGGGCGGTGAACTCGTCGACGCCGTACGCGTCGAAGGCCGGGGAGACCAGGTCCGGGTGCTGGAGTGCAAGCTTGAGCAGCTCGCGCTCGGTGCGGTGGGCGGGGCTGCGCAGGTTGAGCGCGGGGCCGGCCTGGGCCTGGGGGGCACGCTGCTGCTCGTACGGGGCGGGGGTGCGCGACGGGCCGCCGTGCCGGTCCGGGCCGCGGCCGCCGCGCTCGCGGGCCCAGCGCGCGAGCTGGGCGACCCTCTTGACCACGAACTGGGTGTCGAGGATGCCGAGGATGCCGGCGAGCTGCACCGCCGACTCGTGCTGGATCGCGCCGTTCTTGATACCGGCCACGATGGGCGCGGCCTCGTCGAGCGCGGCGGCACGGCCCGCGGGCGTCTCCAGGTTGTGCCGGGCCACCATGTGGCGGATGGCGAACTCGAAGAGCGGGGTGCGGGTTTCGACCAGCTTCTGTACGGCGGGGTCGCCCTCGGCCAGGCGCAGCTCGCAGGGGTCCATCCCGCCGGGGGTGATCGCGATCGAGGTCTCGGCGGCGAACTTCTGGTCGTCCTCGAAGGCGCGCAGTGCGGCCTTCTGACCGGCCGCGTCGCCGTCGAAGGTGAAGATCACCTCGGCGGTGGCGTTGTCCATCAGCAGCCGGCGCAGGATCTTGATGTGGTCGCCGCCGAAGGCCGTGCCACAGGTGGCGATGGCTGTGGTGACGCCCGCGAGGTGGCAGGCCATGACGTCGGTGTAGCCCTCGACGACCACGGCCGTGCTGGTCCTGGCGATCTCCTTCTTGGCGAGGTCGATGCCGTACAGCACCTGCGACTTCTTGTAGATCGCGGTCTCGGGGGTGTTCAGATACTTCGGGCCGTTGTCGTCGTCGCGCAGCTTGCGCGCGCCGAAGCCGACGACCTCTCCGGTGATGTCACGGATGGGCCACATCAGCCGGCCGCGGAACCGGTCGATGGGTCCGCGTCGGCCCTCCTGGGACAGGCCGGAGAGGGTCAGCTCCTTGTCGCTGAAGCCCTTGCCGCGCAGAAACCGGGTCAGATGGTCCCAGCCGGCCGGGCTGTAGCCGACGCCGAAGTGCTGGGCGGCGGCCTGGTCGAAGCCGCGCTCGGCGAGGAACTTCCGGCCGATCTCCGCCTCGGGGCCGTCCAGTTGCTCGACATAGAACTGTGCGGCGATCTTGTGGGCCTCCACCAGGCGGATACGCTCGCCGCGCTGGTGGCTGGGGTTGTACCCGCCTTCTTCGTAGCGCAGGGTGATGCCCGCCGTCGCGGCGAGGCGCTCGACCGTCTCGGAGAACGAGAGATGGTCGATCTTCATCACGAAGGCGATCGTGTCGCCGCCCTCCTGGCAGCCGAAGCAGTGGAAGAGACCCTTGCTCGGGCTGACCTGGAAGGAGGGGGACTTCTCGTCGTGGAAGGGACACAGCCCCTTCAGGTTTCCGCCGCCGGCGTTGCGCAGCTGGAGGTACTCGGACACGACGGCGTCGATCGGGACCGCGTCCCGTACCGCCTTCACGTCGTCATCGTTGATCCTGCCGGCCACGCGTGAAGTCTACGGCCGTGCGCCCACAGTCCTGCCCGGTCAGCCGGCCAGCGAAGCGAGCGGCACGGACGGGTCGCCCAGCGCGTCGGGATCCACCTGTGCGCGGGAGCGGACCAGTTGCTGGACGGGGTCCGTGACGTCCCACACATTCACGTTCATCCCGGCGAGCACCCGGCGGTCCTTCAGCCAGAAGGCGATGAACTCCCGTTTGCCCACATCGCCGCGCAGCACCACCTGGTCGTACGAGCCCGCCGGGGCCCAGCCCGAGTACTCCAGGCCCAGGTCGTACTGGTCGGAGAAGAAGTACGGGATGCGGTCGTACGAGACGTCCTGGCCGAGCATGGCGCGTGCGGCCGCCGGACCGCCGTTCAGCGCGTTGGCCCAGTGCTCGACGCGCAGCCGGATCCCCAGCAGCGGATGGTGGACGGCCGCGACGTCGCCCACCGCGTAGATGTCGGGGTCGGAGGTGCGCAGGCTCGCGTCGACGGCGACGCCGCCTCCGTGCTCCCGGTCGGCCAGGGCGAGGCCCGCGGCCTCGGCGAGTGCGGCGCGCGGGGCGGCGCCGATCGCGGCGAGCACATCGTGGGCCGGCTGCTCCTCGCCGTCGTCGGTGCGGGCGGCGAGCACCATCCCGTCCTGCCCTGTGATCTCGGTGAGGCGGGTGCCGAAGCGGAAGCGGACGCCGTGCTCGGTGTGCAGTTCGGTGAAGAACTGGCCCAGCTCGGGGCCGATGACCTGGTGCAGCGGGGTGGCCAGCGGCTCGACGACAGTGACCTCGGCGCCGTAGCCGCGGGCGGCCGCCGCGACCTCCAGGCCGATCCAGCCCGCGCCGGCGATGAGCAGGTGCCCGTTGTCGCGGCCGAGTGCGGTGAGCCGGTGGCGCAGCCGGTCGGCGTGGGCCAAGCGGCGCAGATGGTGGACGCCCGCCAGGTCGGTGCCGGGGATGTCGAGGCGACGGGGCTCGGCGCCGGTGGCCAGCAGCAGCTTGTCGTAGTGCATGACGGCCCCGTCCCCGAGGCGGACCGTGTTGGTGTCGCGGTCGATGGCGACGACGGGCTGGCCGAGGTGGAGTTCGACGTCCGCCTGGGCGTACCAGGCGGTCTCGTGGACGAAGACGCTGTCGCGCTCCTCCTTGCCGGACAGATAGCCCTTGGACAGGGGCGGGCGTTCGTAGGGGTGGTCGCGTTCGTCACCGATGAGGATCACTCGCCCGGTGAACCCTTCGGAGCGGAGCGTCTCGGCGGCTTTGGCCCCGGCCAGTCCGCCGCCGACGATGACGAAGGTCCGATGTGCGTCGACCACGTGATGCCTCCTCTTTGGTTCTACGCTGCTCAGCCTTCAGCGAGCGTCCCGCACGGAGCGTGATGGCGAAAGGGGGAGTGCCCCTCCGGGCGTGTCATATCGGACGGACCCGAGGGACCGGCCTGGTGTCAGCCCGGCGGGCGAGGACCGGTGAGGCGGGCGTGGAGGGTACGCGCGGAGGCGTCGGTGAGGCTGGCGATCTGGTCGACGATCACCCGCTTGCGGGCCCGGTCGTCCTCCGCGGCGTCGAACAGGGCACGGAACTGCGGCTCGAGGTCCTCGGGGGCGCGGGCGGTGAGCGCGCGCGCCAGCTCCGAGAGCACGACACGCTGGTCGGCGCGCAGCACCTCCTGCTCGGCGCGCTGCATCACATAGCGGTCGGCCACGGCCTTGAGGACCGCGCACTCGTTGCGGGTCTCGCGCGGCACGACCAGTTCCGCCGCGTACCGGGTGAGCCGGCCGGAGCCGTACGCCCGGCGGGTGGCGCCCTCCGCGGCCAGGCAGAACCGGCCGATCAGCTGGCTGGTGGCGTCCTTCAGGCGGGCCTGGGCGACAGCCGACCCGTCGTAGTGGTGCGGCCACCACACCTGGTCGACGAGCCGGTCGAGGGCGTCGGACAGCTCCTGCGGGTCGGTGTCCTGCGGTACGTACCGCCCGATCGCCACGTCCCAGATCGCCCGGCGCTCCGTCTGCGACCGCAGGCAGGCGGGGTCGACGTGGCCGGCGTGCAGACCGTCCTCGAAGTCGTGCACCGAGTACGCCACGTCGTCGGACCAGTCCATGACCTGGGCCTCGAAGCACTTGCGGTACGCGGGGGCACCGATCCGCGCCCATGCGAAGACCGGCAGATCGTCCTCGTACACCCCGAACTTCACCGAGTCGGGCTCGGCGGGGTGTCCGCCTCGCGGCCAGGGGTACTTGGTGGCCGCGTCCAGGACGGCCCGGGTGAGATTGAGGCCGACGCTGACCGGCTCGCCGGTGGACTCGCTGTGGATGAACCGCTTGGGCTCGATCCGGGTCAGCAGCCGAAGCGACTGGGCGTTGCCCTCGAAGCCGCCGCAGTCCTTCGCGAAGTCGTTCAAAGTCTGTTCGCCGTTGTGCCCGAAGGGCGGGTGGCCCATGTCGTGGGCGAGGCAGGCGGCCTCGACCAGATCGGGATCGCAGCCGAGTGCGGCCCCCAGCTCCCGCCCGACCTGGGCGCACTCCAGAGAGTGGGTGAGCCGGGTGCGCGGGCTGGCGTCCCAGGCATGGCTGCGGGTGCCGGGGGTGACCACCTGGGTCTTGCCCGCCAGACGGCGCAGCGCCGAGGAGTGCAGTACCCGGGCCCGGTCACGCTGGAAGGCGGTACGGCCGGGGCGCTTGTCCGGCTCGGACGCCCAGCGCTCGGTGGCGGCCTCGTCATAGGCGTCGACGTCGTGCGCGGCGTGACCGAACAGCGCGGGCTGGTAAGCGGCGGGGTCGTGCAGGGCCGGGCGGTGTGCGGCCGGGTCGTGTGCGGCGGGCTCGGACGAGGTGCTGCCGGTGGGGCCGGTGGTGCCATCCATGCACCGAAGGTAACCGGAGCAGGTGACACTCGGGGCTATGCGGCGGAGAGTTCGAGCCGCTGAGGTGCGTACGGGCGGCTGAGTGCCTGGTCGTAGCGGTGCAGCAGCAGCCGGGCGAGGGCGGGGTGGGTACCGAGCGGCTCGGCGGCGATCCACGGCGCGGCCGCGGCGCTGCGGGTGGCGAACAGGCCGGGGGCGGCGAAGTAGGAGGCGACGGCTATGCGGTGCCGGCCGCGGGTGGTGAGGGCGCGGACGGCCGCGGGCACGGTGGGCGTGAGGGCGGAGGCGTAGGCGGCGACGACGGGCACCCCGCCGAGCCGTTCGCTCAGCAGGTCCGCCGTCCGGCGGGTGTCCGTGGCCGAGTCGGGGTCGCGGGAGCCTGCGGACGCCAGGACGACGCCGGCGCTGCGGCTGGTGCCGTCCTCGGGCCGCCAGCCCGCGTCGGCGAGCCGGGAGCAGAGCGCCTCCACCAGCAGCGGGTGCGGTCCGAGCGGTTCGGCGATACGCAGTTCCGCGTCTGGGTGGGCCGCGGCGGCCTGCGGCAGATCGTGCTTGACGTGGTAGCCGCGGCTGAGCAGCAGCGGTACGAGCACACCGCGGGCGGGGCGCCCCCGGCTGCCGCGCAGCCCGGCGAGGGTGTCGCGGAGCAGCGGCTCGTTCAGCTCGATGTGACCGAGACGGACATCGAGCCCGGGGCGGAGCTCACGGACCCCGTCGATGAGCGCGCGGACGGTGAGCGCGGCGCGCGGGTCGCGGCTGCCGTGGGCGACGACAACGAGGGCTGGCCGGTCGGTCGGGGGCATGCGCTGGGGGTTCCGTTCAGTCGGACGTGACTCAGCTGGGTGCCGAGCTGAGCGGTGATGCGCGTGAGCAGCTGCGCTGTGGTGTCGAGGGGCAGGGACTCTCGAAGGTGTTCCGGCTCCGTCATGAACCGATGGTGACGGGCGCAGGTTGCCGGGTTGTTGCGTGAGGGTGACGGGTCTTTGCCACAGGCTCACGGCGCGGCGCAGGCGGGCGTGGAGGCGGCGGTCGGCCGGGCCGGCGCAGGCGGGCGCCCGACCGACGCCATGACCGTCGGCGCGCGCCGGGTCCGAATGGGCGCGGCGTCACCCCGAAACGACGTGATCAATCGCGTGTGGGCGGCGGCGGGGGCTGCTGCCGGCCGGCGCCGGGAGGCCTTCGCGGGCGCGCCTCGCCGCAGCGGCCAGGCCTGCCGGCGGCGGGTTCGCTGCCGACCGGGGCGTGGTCGGCGACCGGGCCGGACGCCCGCCCGAAGCGCAGGCGGATCCACCCGCGCGCAGCCCGGACCGGGTCTCCGGCCAAGGGGCGCCGGGCCGATCGGCGGGCGACACCGGTCGACGGGCCGGCGCAGGCGGGCGTGGAGCCGGCGGTCGGCCGGGCCGGCGCAAGCGGGGCCGGCGCAAGCGGGACCGGCGCAAGCGGGACCGGCGCCCCGCCGTGGCGGATTCTCTGCCCCCGCGACCGGGCGGCTGGGCGGTCGGCGGCGGCTACTCCTCGTCGGCGGCCTGCGCCGACACGAGCCAGACCCGCAGCGGCCCCACCGGCGCGCATCCCTGGCCGACCGCGGCCGTCAGGTCGTCGCCCTGCTCGTACCCGACGACCGGCGTGCCCGGCCATCGGCGGGCGACCGCCGCCAGAGCGCCCGCCCAGGCGGCGTCCAGGTCGTCGTCCACGGCGAACAGGTTGGAGATGCCCGCGGCCCCTGCGCCCAGGCTCACCACGGCGCCGGCGACGATACGGTCCTTGCCCGGCGCCTCGCGCGCTGCCAGGAAGGTGGTCGCGGGGTCGGTCAGCAGTTCCGGGCGGAACAGTCCGGCCAGGCCCTCGTCGCCGTCCCAGGCCGCTGCCCACGCGGCCAGCTCGGCGGGGCTGCGAACCCGCTCCCACTCCCTCCCCGGCGGCGGCACCGGCGCGGGCAGGTCGCCCGGACGGTGCAGCCACTGCGCCTCGAAGAGGACCTCGAACCCCGCCGCTGCCAGGTCCAGGGACACGAAGCTGTCCTTGACCGAGCAGCCGGGGCCTGCCGTGTCGACGGTGCCCAGGATGTCGTCCGCCGTGGCGTCCCCGGTCAGCGTCACCGCGTCCGGGTACAGCGGCGGCGTCCGCCGGCCGTTGGTCCAGACGCGGGCGCCGAAACTGCCCGGCAGCCCGTGGGCACGACACATGGCGTCGCACCACTGCGCGTTGTTGCGTGCGGCCATGTACACCTTGTCGTCGATCACGGCGGTGATCATGCCAACAAGTCGGCCGTCCACCGAACCGTTTCCTCTCCGTAAGCGTCTGACCGGGCGTGATGGGTTCCTTGAAGAAGCTCCGCCTGCCGAAGCCCCGCCTGCCCCGCTCGCGGCGTGCCCGGCGGCGGACCGTGCAGACGGTGATGCTGGGGTGCGTGATCGCGCTCGCGCCCGCGACCTGGATGCACGCCGTCGCCGACAGCCGCGTCCTTACCGTCGCCGAGGTCCCCGCGCAGGATGTCGCCGTCGTGTTCGGCGCCGGGCTCTGGAAAGGCCGGCCCACGCCGTATCTCGCCCACCGCCTGGATGCCGCGGCCGAGTTGTACCGGACGGGCAAGGTCAAGGTCGTGCTGGTCACCGGGGACAACAGCCGGGTGGAGTACGACGAGCCGGACGCGATGCGCACCTATCTCACCGAGCGCGGAGTGCCGGACGGGCGGATCGTCAGCGACTACGCCGGCTTCGACACCTGGGACTCGTGCGTACGCGCGAAGAAGATCTTCGGGGTGGATCGCGCGGTGCTGGTGACGCAGGGCTTCCACATCCGGCGTGCCGTCGCGCTGTGCCGCTCGGCCGGGATCGAGTCGTACGGCGTCTCGGTCGCCGAGCCGCACGACGCGACCTGGTACTACGGCGGCGTACGGGAGATGTTCGCGGCCGGCAAGGCGTCGCTCGACGCGGCGCTCACACCCGACCCGCGGTTCCTCGGCGCCGTGGAGCCTGGTGTGCGCAAGGCCCTCGCCGACGCCACGGCCGCCTCCGGCCGCTGACGCGGAGCGGCACGACGCCCCGCAGACTCGCGCAGGGCTCGGTGGCGCGTAACAGTGAGCCGTATGGAAAACGACATGGCAACGCTGCTCGCCCGGCACTCCGAGGCGCTCGCCCTGTTCACCGAGCGGGTGCACGCCGTGCGCGCCGACCAGTGGGACGATCCGACGCCGTGCACCGAGTGGTCGGTACGCGATCTGGTCAACCACCTCACGGCCGAGCAGCTGTGGGTGCCCGATCTGGTGAGCGACGGTGCGTCGATCGGGGACATCGGCGACGCGTACGACGGCGACGTCCTCGGCGAGCGCCCCCGGGCCGCCTGGGACGCGGCCGCCCGGGCCGCCCGCAAGGCCTTCGCCGCCGACGGAGCACTGGAGCGCACCGTGCGGCTGTCGTACGGGGAGACGCCGGCCGTCGCGTACTGCGCGCAGATGACCACGGACGCGGTGGTGCACGCGTGGGACCTGTCGCGGGCCATCGGCGCATCGGAGCGGCTGCCGGCCGCGCTGGTGGGGTTTGCCCTGGACGAGGTCACGCCGTATGCATCGGGGCTGGCGAAGTCGGGGCTGTTCGCGCCGCCGATCGAGCCGCCGCCGGGTGACAGCCACCAGTCCCGGCTGCTGGCGATGCTGGGCCGGCGCGGCTGACATGAGCCCGCCCTGCTGTGGCCCCGGGGCGGGGAGCGGTCCCCGGGCGGGATCACGCTGTGTCCCCGGGAGAGGGAGCACGGGCGTACACCTCACCGGACCGTGGGGCGGGCGCGGAGCGGGGCGTACCTCGCCCGTAATGCGGCGCGCCCGTCCGCGTAACACGGACGTTCCACGCTGGGCGTCATGCGCGACGAGACCATCCCGACCCACTGCCCTTACTGCGCCCTGCAGTGCGGCATGAATCTGCGGGCGACGCCGGGTTCCGGCGCCGCCGCCGAGACGGTCGTCGAGGTGGTTGAGCGGGCCGACTTCCCCGTCAACCGGGGCGCGTTGTGCGGCAAGGGGCGTACGGCCCCCTCCCTGCTCTCCTCCCGGGTACGCCTGACCGAGCCACTGATCCGAAGCCACGCCACAGGCAGGCTCGAACCGGCGACCTGGGAGGAGGCCCTGCGTACGATCGCGGACGGGCTGCGCCGTACGAGGGCGCAGCACGGCCCCGACGCGGTGGGCGTCTTCGGCGGCGGCGGTCTGACCAACGAGAAGGCGTACACGCTGGGCAAGTTCGCCCGCGTCGTGCTCGGCACCTCGCAGATCGACTACAACGGGCGCTTTTGCATGTCGTCGGCGGCGGCCGCGCACAACAAGGCATTCGGTCTCGACCGGGGGCTGCCGTTCCCGCTGGAGGACATTCCGCGCACGGGGTGCGTGATCCTCGTCGGCTCCAACCTCGCCGAGACGATGCCGCCCGCACTGCGCTATCTGACCGAGCTGAAGGCGAACGGCGGCACGCTCATCGTCATCGACCCGCGGCGCACCAAGACCGCCGAGCAGGCCGATCTGCACCTGGCGCCGCGCCCCGGCACGGATCTGGCGCTCGCGCTCGGCCTACTGCATGTGGTGGTGGCGCAGGGGCGTACGGACGAGGAGTTCATCCGCGAGCGTACGAGCGGCTGGGCGGAGGCCAGGGCCGCGGCGATGGCGCACTGGCCCGAGCTGGTCGAGCGGATCACCGGCGTCGGCGTGCCCGAGCTGCGCGAAGCGGTACGGCTGTTCTGCGACGCGCCGACCGGCATGGTGCTCACGGCGCGCGGGCCGGAGCAGCACTCCAAGGGCACGGACACGGTCAGCGCCTGGATCAACCTGTGCCTGGCCACCGGCCGGGCGGGCCGGCCACTGTCCGGCTACGGCTGTCTGACCGGACAGGGCAACGGCCAGGGCGGCCGGGAACACGGCCAGAAGGCCGACCAGCTGCCGGGCTACCGCAAGCTGGACGACCCGGCGGCGAGGGCCCATGTCGCAAGGGTGTGGGGCGTGGAGCCCGAGACGCTGCCGGGACCGGGGCGCAGTGCGTACGAACTGCTCGACGCGCTGGGCCAGGACGTGAAGTCGCTGCTGCTGATGGGGTCGAACCCGGTGGTGTCCGCCCCGCGCGCGGGGCACATCGAGGAGCGGCTGCGCTCCCTGGACTTCCTCGCCGTCGCGGACGTGGTGCTGTCGGAGACGGCGGCGCTGGCGGATGTGGTGCTGCCGGTCACGCAGTGGGCGGAGGAGACGGGCACGACGACGAACCTGGAGGGCCGGGTACTGCTGCGCCGCAAGGCGGTGCAGGCGCCGTCCGGCATACGCAGCGATCTCGAGGTGCTGGGCGCTCTGGCCGAGCTGCTCGGGCACGAGAAGGGATTCCCCTCGGACCCGGAGGAGGTCTTCGAGGAGCTGCGGCGGGCGTCCGCGGGCGGCCCGGCGGACTACTCGGGCATCACGTACCGCAGGATCGCGGAGGAGAACGGCGTGTTCTGGCCGTGCCCGGAGACGGTCGAGGACGCGATCGAGGCCCCTTCCGGGGACGCGGGGCCGGCCCGGTCGGAGGTCCTGTCCGGGATGCACACGGCCGGCCGGGGCAAGGCCGACGGTCCGGTCGGCTCGGCGGCCCCCGTTCACCCCGGCACGCCGCGGCTTTTCCTGGACAGGTTCGCGACAGCGGACGGGCGGGCCCGTTTCATCCCGGTCGGGCACCGGCCGGCCGCGGAGGAGCCGGACGCGGAGTACCCGGTGCTGCTGACGACGGGGCGGGTGGTGGCCCAGTACCAGTCCGGCGCGCAGACCCGGCGGGTCGACGAACTCAACACCGCCGCGCCCGGACCGTTCGTGGAGCTGCATCCACAGCTCGCGGAACGCCTCGGGGCCGCCGAGGGCGACCCGATCGCGGTCGTGTCGCGCCGCGGCCGCGCGGTGGGTCCGGCGCGGATCACCCACGGCATACGGCCCGACACGGTGTTCATGCCGTTCCACTGGCCGGGCGACGGCCGGGTCAACACGGTGACGAATCCGGCGCTCGACCCGACCTCGCGGATGCCGGAGTTCAAGGTCTGCGCGGTCCGGGTGGAACGCGCCGAGCAGCCCGCTCCGGCGGCCGCGGCCTGAGGTACGGGGGGCCTCAGTCCGAGGTCCGGCCCGGTCGGCCGAGGGGCTTTCGCCCGGGTCGGCGAGGCCCGGCGCCGGGCCTGGCCGACCGCGGCGCAATCGGCCCGGGCCTGACACGGCGGGCCCTCGGCCGCACAGACAAGCCGCCCGCCCGACCGGGCGCTCCCGGTCCGAACGCAGCCTGGTCCGGCCGGAACACAGAACAGGGCGGCCGCGTACGGGCGACGCCCTGCCCGGTCCGGGATCGGCTACGTCCCCGCCCGGTCCGACCAGTCGCCTCCCCCGATCACCCTCCCCCGGGCCCGCAGTTCGCGCGCGATGCCGTCCGCCGCGATGTAGACCCAGGCCCGGATCGCCGTGCCGTCCTCGACAACCACGTCGCGCACCACCCGCTCGTACAGATTGCGCGGGTCGCCCGGGGCGACGAACTCCTCGAGACGGTCCAGCACCGCGAGAAGCTCCCCGTACTCCCCCGGCGCCGCGGTCACCACCTCCCCGGCGACCGTGTCACCGCCGCCGGGGTCGTCGACGGCGTAGGGATAGCCCGGGCCGGCGTACAGCAGCGCGCCCGGCAGCGTCGCGGGCTCCTCGGCGACGGTACGCCCGTGCAGGAAGAGGTCGTGGTTGTGTTCGCCGGGGCGCAGCGTGCCGTAGACGAAGAACGGGAGGCGGGAACGCTCCTTGCCGGTCACGGCGCGGCGGTTTCCGCCCGGACCCAGGCCGCGTACGCCGCGCTGCCGCGCACCACCGGGGTGGCGATGATCTCCGGTGTGTCGTAGTCGTGGGCCGCGGTCAGATGCGCTTCCAGCGCGTCGTAGCAGTCCGGGGTGGTCTTGAAGAGGATCTGCCACTCCTCGGCGGTCTCGATCGCGTTCTGCCAGTGGTAGACCGAGGTCACGGGCGCGGTGATCTGTGCACAGGCGGCCAGCCGCGCCTCCACGGCGCCGCGGGCCAGCTCCCGCGCCTTGTCCGCGCTGTCGGTGGTGGTCAGGACGGCCAGCAGCGGCGGCGAGGCGAGTGGTCGGTCCACGGCATGGGCTCCTTCGGGTCGTCATGGGGCTCAACGTCTGCGAACGGGCCCGGTCCGGCCCCGCCCTCGCCACCGTACGCAGTCCCCGGCCCGACCTGGACGTCCACCGCCGCGCCGCGCTCAACCGGCGTACGGACGGACCGACTTGGCGTCCCGCAGCGCAGTGCCCCACCAGGCGAGCTGGTCGAGCATGGTCTTGGCGGCGGCGTCCGGTCCGGCGGGGTCGCGGTGCTGTCCCGCGTCGTCGAAGTGGGCGCGGGCATTGTGGAACGAGACGGTGTCGCGGACGGTGACGGCGTGCATCTCGGCGAAGACCTGGCGCAGTTGCTCGACGGCCCGCAGCCCGCCGGAGATGCCGCCGTAGGAGACGAAGGCGACGGGCTTGGCCTGCCATTCGGTGTAGTGCCAGTCGATGAGGCTCTTGAGGGCGGCGGGGAAGGAGTGGTTGTACTCGGGGGTGAGCACGACGAAGGCGTCGGCACCGGCCAGCTTCGGCGAGACCTTGGCCAGCTCGGCGCGCACCTCCGGCGAGGGGTTGTAGGAGAGGGCGGTGGGCAGCTCGGCCTCGACGAGGTCGACGAGCTCGACGCTGAAGTCCTCGCGCAGGGCGGCCCTGGAAAGGAACCAGTCGGCGATGACGGGTCCGAAGCGGCCGTCGCGGGTGGAGCCGACGATGACGGCGAGCTTGAGGGGCGCGGCGCCCGACGGGACGTGCGGCGCGGCGTTCCCAGATGGGGTGAGGTCCATAGGGAGAGCGTCTTACCTCAAGCGCGGTTGAGGTCAAGCACCACCCGCGGAAGAGCGATCACACGAACGGGCGAGCTGCTGTGACGGGCGGGTCGCCTCAAGGTCGCGGTGCTACGACAGTGGTCACCGACCGGGCGGCTCCCCCCTTGGCGCGCGCCGCCGGTTCGCTCGACGCGCACGCCCCGGTGCACACCCCGCACCGGACCCGCCGACGGCGCGCCGTCGGCGCGCCCGGTTTCACCCGTTCAGCAGGGTCCACGGCACCGAGGGAGACTGACGCCCCGTCACCGTCGCCGACCTGCAACAACACCTACTGTCCAGTGCGACACGCCGATCAGGCCACATGGATCTGATGGCTCATCAGCAGGCGTGGAGGGCGGGCTGCGCCTTATCTCGGAGAGAACGGCACACCGCACCATGCGCTTTCCGGAGGACCCCATGGTCACGTCACGCCTGCTGGCCGCCACCGCACTGGCGCTCGTCTCCATAGGCCTCGGCGCCCAGGCGGCGTACCCCGGCGACGCCGGGACGCTGGAGGTGTCCCCCTCGCCCGCGAGCCCCGGCACGAAGGTCACCGTGAGCACCACCGCGTGCGGCAAGGACGGCCACGGCACGGGTGACGCGAGCTCGGTCGGTGCGGGCGAGTTCCGGCTGCGCGCCGACGCGCACGAGGAGGGCGCGGTGGGCCGGTTCACCATCCCGGACGACACCGAGCCGGGCACCTACGACATCGAGGTGCGCTGCAAGAAGGGCAAGCGCGCCGAGGGCGAGCTGGTGGTGCGGCACCACGGCAGGCCGAGTGGCCATGTCAGCACCGGCGTCGGCGGCAGCGTCGGTCCTGACACCACCCAGATCGCGGCGGGCGTGGCCGTACTGGCCGCGGCCGCCGTCGGCGGGACGCTGCTGCTGCGGCGCCGGGCGAGCGGCGCGCAGGACAGCTGACGGGCAGGTTCGCACCGCCCGAGTACCGCCGCGTCCCCGCTCCCGCCCGGCCCATGGCCGACGGGGGCGGGGCACCTCTCCCGGCAGCGACCCGAGGAGACCGGAGGAGCGATGACCCCCAAGAACAAGGGCTGGGGGGGCATAGCCGTCGCCGTCGGCGTCGGACTGTGGCTGGTCCACAGCGGCTCGCACGACGTCACCCCGCCGATGCCGTCGGCCGCCGAGGCGTTCGCGGCCGGGCCGGGGGTCCACACGGACGCCGCCGCCGATCCGCTGGCGCCCTCGGTCCCCGTACGGCTGCGCATACCCGAGATCCGCGTCGACGCCCCGGTCATGGGGCTGGGCCTGGGCAGGGGCGGCAGCCTGGAGGTGCCGCCGGCCGGTGACCGCAATCTGGCCGGCTGGTACGAGGACGGTACGTCGCCGGGCGCCAAGGGCACGGCGATCATGGCCGGCCATGTCGACAACGCGCGGGGCCCGTCCGTCTTCTACAGCCTCGGCGCGCTGAAGAAGGGCCACCGGATCGAGGTGACCCGCAGGGACGGGCGCACCGCTGTGTTCACCATCGACGCCATCGAGGTGTACGAGGCCGACACATTCCCGGACGAGAAGGTCTACGGGCCGAGCGACCGTGCCGAACTGCGGGTGATCACCTGCGGCGGCGGATTCACGAGGAAGACCGGCTACCAGGGCAACGTGGTGGCGTACGGACACCTGATCGGAGTGCGGCCGAGCGGGCGGGCCTGATACGGCGGAGACAGGCATGGGCAGTCTCGGACGGCGAAGGGGCGGCAACCCGGCCGACAGCAACCCGGCCGACAGCAACCCGGCCGACAGCAACCCGGCCGACAGCAACCCGGCCGACAGCAACCCGGCCGACAGCAACCCGGTTGGATCGTTGGGTGTGGGGCCGCCCTCCTGGTCTTGATGGTGGCGGCTTCGGGTCGGGCGTCAAGGGCGCTCGGTCGTTCCTCCCTCGCGTCGCCGTTGGCGATT
>NZ_JBIAPT010000027.1:0-109708 GCF_042888425.1 Streptomyces sp. NPDC002889 | reverse complement strand
CCGGCCCTTGAAAGCCGGGGCGTCCGCTCGGCCCTCCCAGCAGTTCCTCCATGCCTGGAAGTACGTCTTCAACACCGCCTGCGCGGCCTGCGCGGCCTGCGCGGCCTGCGCGGCCTGCGCGGCCTGCGCGGCCTGCGCGGCCTGCGCGGCCTGCGCGGCCTGCGCGGCCTGCGCGGGCAGGGCGGCGAGGAAATCGAGGTCCTTGCGGGCCTGGCGTACCGCGGCATCCGCACCTGCAAGGGTCCGCTTGTCCTTCGGCATCATCTGCCACCAGGCGTGCAGCAGGTTCCACATCGTGCGGGCCGCGTGCGCCTGGGCTTGGGCCGTCGACACCTCGGCAGGCGACAGTGAAAGCCGGGCCCGGTGCCCGAACTGCCGCTTGGCCAGGGTTCCTTGACGCACGACCGCAAGCCTATGCCACCACAATGGAACCGGACGTGCGCACTGGCCGTCATGTCGTCTACAACCTGCACGTGCACTTGGTTTTTGTCACGAAGTACCGACGTGAGGCCATGACCGACGCCATGCTCACGCGCTGCGAGGAGATCATGCGTGACGTGTGCACGGACTTCGAAGCCGAGCTGAAGCAGTTCAACGGCGAGCAGGACCATGTGCATCTACTGGTGCACCGCCGAAAGCCCAGCTCTCGAAGCTGGTCAACAGCCTCAAAGGCGTATCCGCCCGCCTCCTGCGCAAGGAGTACGACGCGCACGTCGGCCGATACCTGTGGGGCGGCCACTTCTGGTCCGGGTCCTACCTTGCCGGATCATGCACAGGGCTCCCCTGAACGTCGTACAGCAGTACATCGAGCAGCAGCAACGCCCCGTGAGATGAGGTCAACAGTGCGACCCGTGCCTACGGTGCGGGCCAGAGCAATCTTGAGATGCGCTTCACCACCGCCCTGAAGTGAAGGGCGGCGCACTGCGCAAGATCAGAGGTAGAAGTCGCGTACGGCTGCCCGGCCGCGGGCACCCATGGCTGTCGGCACATGAAGCACCACGGGTGTGTCCGTCATCGTCGCCATGGTCGTATCGACGTCGAGCGTGGCGAACTCGCTGCTGGTGTGCAGCTCCCAGACGCGTTCCAGCTCCGAGCGGTCGGCGGTGGTCGTCATGGCGGGCTCTCCTCGGGCTTCCATCCCCAAGCGGTGATCATTCCGGGTGACAGCGCGGCGCACTCGGGCGAGTCGAGATACCGCATCGCCGCGTCGATCGCCGCCTCGTCCACCAGGCCGGTGGCGACCATCGCCTCCCTCGACCTGTCCCATGTCCCGGCCCAGAAACGACTGATGGGACTGCCGGGGAGCAGGGGCGGCACATGGATCTCGGCCCCGACACGGCTGAGTCCCGCTGCGCGCAGCAGCTGCGGGTAGGCCGTGACCCAGGAGACATCGGTGCCGATGGTGTTCCGAAGTCCCTGCCACATCGCCCGCATCACGCGGGTGTACGGGGTGGTGGGGGCGTCGGCGGTGGTCAGGTCGACCGCATCGCTCAGGACCAGTACGCCGCCGGGAGCTACGAGATCGCCGAGTCGGGTGACCAGGCGCTGCCGGGAAGGCAGGTGCATGAGGACGAACCGTGCGTGGACCAGCTGGAATTGACCGGGCTCGAAGCCCGGTGCGCCGATGTCGGCCGCAAGGACGCTGAGCCCGGGGGTGGGGCGGGAGTTGAGGAAGCGTACGTCGCGGTCGACGGCGAGCACGCTCGAGACACCAGCCTCGTGCAGAAGGCGGCGGGCGATGGTGCCGGTGCCCGCTCCTGCGTCCAGACAGTGCCAGCCCGGGCCGGCCCCCAGATTCCGGAGCCGGGCCATGGTGGTGTCGTCATAGGCGAGCCCGCCGAGGTCGATGCGGTCGTCCTCGCCGGCTTGCTCCGGCCTGAACACGGCCTCGCCGTAGCGGCCCCTGCCCGGGGAATCCGACGCCGATCGTTCGTGGGGCTGGGCGCACATGCGTGTTTCACCGCCTCTCGCCTCTGGGGCGCCGCGCGAGCGGCGTGAGGTCGCCTGTGGGGTGACAGATCACCGCCGGCGGCTCGTCCCCTCCATTATGGCGGCGGCAGCCCGCGGCTGCCTCGGCGCGACCGGGCCATCGGAACGCACAGGGGGCCAACGGCTCAGGACCCGAGGGAGGGGAATGAAGTGCGTCACATGCCCATGCAACCCGCGACAGCGGCAAACCATCCTGAAAGGACCACAAAACCCGCCATCCGCAGCCTCGATTCGGATGCTTTATCCGTTTTTCCAAGCGAATCGGGGGTGCCCGACGAACGGAATACATGATTCCGTGGCTCTTCACGGCAGCCTCGAGGCTCTGGTACACGTGGCTGAGCCCAGCACGTACCAGCCGGAAGTATCGCCATGGACCAGGACCCCGCACCCGACCACATAGCCTTCACGATCGACCTCACCTTCGAGGAAGCCCGGCGGCGGGCCGAGGTCGTCACCGCGCTCGGACCTGACTGGGACCCGGTTGCAGCCCTCCGCTCCGAGGACGAGGCCTATGCGCTGCTCTACTCGGGCCTGGACGCCGAGCAGCAGCGCACGTACGACATGCTCGTGGCCGCCGGCGTCCTGCCGGGAGGGGAGCCGGGCCGTGCGACTTCCCATTGATCCACAGGCGGACGCGGCCCGCCGCGCCTGGGTGCCCTGCCCCGGCTGCGACGACGCACGCGACTGCACCACCTGTGCCGACCGGCGCAACTGCCGTGAGCACTGGCGCTACCTCATCTCCAACAAGGGCACCCGGGTCCACCTCCAGTGCCCGAGCTGCACCCATACCTGGACCCTGGAAACCCGCCGCGGCAGGGGCCTGCCGACCCCGTGACGCCGGCCGGCAGCAGAACCGCCCGGCCACCGGCCTAGAGCATCACATGCTTGACCTGCGTGTAGTCCAGAAGCCCGGCCAGGGACAGGTCGCTGCCGTAGCCAGAGTGCTTGACGCCGCCATGCGGCATCTCGGACACGGTGGTGCCGTGTGTGTTGACCCAGGCAATGCCGGTGTGGAGTGCCCGGGTCGCCCGCATCGCGCGCTCGTGGTTCGTGGTCCAGACGCTGGCCGCCAGCCCGAACCGTACGTCGTTGGCAAGCCGTAGCGCATCGTCCTCGTCGGTGAAGCGCTGGATGGTGACGACGGGGCCGAAAATCTCCTCCTGCACGATTTCGTCGTCCTGACGGACGCCTGTGACGACGGTGGCTTGGTGGAAATAGCCGGGCCGCGCCGCCCGGGAGCCTCCCGCGACGATGTCGGTGTGCTCGGGCAAGCGGTCCACCAGGCCTTCGACCAAGGCGAGTTGTGCGGCGCTGTTGAGAGGGCCGAAGTCGGTGGCCGGGCGCAGTTTCTCCGCATGGGCGGCAAATGCCGCGACGAACGCGTCGTGGATACGGCGGTGCACCAGGAATCTGGCCGGTGCCGTGCAGTCCTGGCCCGCGTTGTAGTACGCGACGGCTGCGAGATCGGCGGCGGTGGACTCGATGTCGACGTCATCGTGGACGATGACCGGGGCGTTGCCTCCGAGTTCCAGGTGGACGCGCTTGAGGTCGGCCGCCGCCGCGGTGGCGATCTCCCGGCCGGCGCGGACGCTCCCGGTGACCGCGATCAGCCGGGTGACCGGATGGCTGACGAGTGCCCTGCCGGTGTCGCGGTCGCCGCAGACCACATTGAGTACGCCGGGAGGCAGGTGCTCGGCGGCGATGCGGGCGAGCAGGGCGGACGACGAAGGGGTGGTGTCGGCGGGCTTGAGTACGGTCGTGTTTCCGGCCGCTATCGCCGGACCGATCTTCCAGGCCGCCATCATCAGCGGGTAGTTCCACGGGGTGATCTGGGCGCAGACACCGACCGGTTCACGGCGCAGCAAAGACGTACGTCCCTCGGTGTACTCGCCTGCGGCGGACCCCGGCAGATTCCGTGCGGCACCCGCGAAATAGCGCAACGTGTCGGTGAGGGCGGGCAGTTCGTCCGCGCGGAAGAGGTGTGCGGGCTTGCCGGTGTCCTCCACCTCGGCAGCCACCAGCTGGTCCGCGTGGGTCTCCAGGGCGTCGGCGATGCGCAGCAGCGCGCGCTGCCGTTCGGCCGGGGTGGTCACCGACCAGTTCTCGTAGGCGGCTGCCGCGGCGGCGCAGGCGGCATCGGTGTCGGCACGGCCGGAGAGCGGGGCTGTGCGGTGCGCCCGCCCGGTCGTGGGGTCGACGAGGTCCATCGTCGCGCCCGAGGCGGCGGGGACGTCCGCTCCCCCGATGTGGTTGAGGACGGGGGCAGGTGTCTCAGCCACGGCGCAGTGCCTCCTTCGCCGCGGCGCGGCCGGTGCGTACCGCGCCTTCCATGTAGCCGGCCACCCACTGGTCGGATCCGCAGACGTAGAAGGGCGGTTCATGGGTGCCGTGCAGGGGGCCGACGGCCATGACATCGCCGGGCGCCCACTGGGTGACGTATCCCTGGGTCCATGGATCGGTGCCCCACATGCGGATGTACGAGCTGATCGGGGTGTGCGCCTCGTCCCCGTAGAGGCGGGCGATGTCGCGGAGCAGTTCACCCTCGCGCAGGTGGCCGGGCATGCCGAGCAGGACGCCGTACCGCTCCGGCGGGACGAGTGCGGAGAGGATTCCCTCGTTCTGCGGCCAGGTGCTGCCGAGGACGCCCTCGCACTCGGACAGACCGTTCAGGTCCGACTCGCGCCAGAACGGCTTGTCGTATGCCGCGACGAACTTGGCGGTGACCGCCTGCCGTTGGCGGTGCAGGGAGGCGAGTCTCGCGTCGGAGACGCCCGTGACGGTGATGGAGCGCAGGGGGCCGACGGGAAGTGCGCTGACGACTGCGCCGGCGGTGAGCGTTTCGCCCCCGGTAAGCGATACGGTGCAGCCACCGGGCTGCACCGCGATCGCCTCGACTACCGCGCCCAGCCGTATCCGCTCCCCCAGCCCCTGCGCCATCAGCAGCGCGACGGTGGCGGAGCCCTCGGCGACCCGCAGGCCTTCCCAGTCCTCGTAGTCGTAGTGCTCGCTCTCGTCGCCGCCCGGGACGGCGGCGTGCTTGCGCAGGGCGGAGAGCAGCGAGGTCCGTTCGTACGAGCCACTGGCCAGGGCGAGTTGGCCGATCTCCCACAGGCGTACGACGGCGCCGCTCGCGTCCTCGGAGCGCAGCCAGTCGGCGACCGACAAGGCGTCGAGGGCCGTCGCCTCTGGATGGGACCAGGGGTCGTCCGGGCCGACGGTCCCGGCGAGGGCCGTGAACGCGGCGGTCAGCCGCCGGTGGCAGGTGTCGTCGCCGGGGCCGAACCAGTGGGGCGGGTCGCCCGCGGAGACACCTTCGGGCGTGGCGCGGGCCACGAAGCCGGGTTCGGCGACATAGCTGGGGACCAGGGTGAGTCCGAGTTCCCCGGCGAGGCCGAGGTAGGCGGTGTGCGCCCGGCCGACGACCTCGCCGCCGAGCTGGACGAGACGGCCGTCGGGCAGGGCGGTCTGTTCGACGCGTCCGCCGACCCGGTCGCGGGCCTCGACGACGAGTACGTCGGCTCCTCCGGCCGCCAGGTCCCGTGCGGCGGCGAGACCGGCGAGGCCGGCGCCGAGCACGATGACATCGTGATTCATGAACCGTTCCTTCGGTGGCTGCGGGGCGGTCAGTCCAGGACCAGGCAGTGCTCGGGCTTCCAGCCGAACTCGACGCGCTCGCCGCCGCTCCAGCGGTCCTCCATGCGGGAGCGGGCGGTGTTCTGCTCCAGGACGGACAGGGTGATGCCGGGGGCGAGCTCGATGAGGTAGGTCGTGGTGGCGCCGGAGTAGACGGTCTCGCGGATGACACCGCTGGCCAGTGCCATGCCGGCCTCGAAGTCGGAGAGCCAGATCTTCTCGGGGCGGATGGAGAGGCTGACGCGGCTGCCGTCGGGGACGGCGGGGCGCGGGCCGACGGGCAGGGTGGGGCCTTCGTCGACGACGACCCGACCGGCGCGGTAGGTGCCGGGGACGAGGTTGGAGGTGCCCATGAAGGACGCGACGAAGCTGTTGGCGGGGTGTTCGTACACGTCCTCGGGGGTGCCGCACTGTTCGACGCGGCCCTCGTTCATCACGGCGATCCGGTCCGACATCGTTAGGGCCTCGTCCTGGTCGTGGGTGACGAAGACGAAGGTGATGCCGATCTCCCGCTGGATCTGCTTGAGTTCGACCTGCATGCGGCGCCGGAGCTTGAGGTCGAGGGCGGCGAGCGGCTCGTCCAGGAGCAGCACCTGGGGTCCGTTGACGAGGGCGCGGGCAAGGGCGACGCGCTGGCGCTGTCCGCCCGAGAGGGTGCGGGGCTTGCGGTCGGCCAGTGGGCCGAGCTGGACTCGTTCGAGCATGGTGCCGACGCGTTCGCGGATCTCGGCCCGGGCGACGCCTTTGCGCTTGAGGCCGAAGGCCACGTTGTCGGCGACCGAGAGATGGTCGAAGAGGGCGTAGCTCTGGAAGACGGTGTTGACGTTGCGCTTGTTGGGCGGCAGCGCGGTCACGTCCTCACCGCTGAGCAGGACGATGCCGTCGGTGGGGTCGGTGAAGCCGCCGATCATGCGCAGGGAGGTGGTCTTGCCGCAGCCCGATGGGCCGAGCAGGGAGAAGAACTCTCCGGGGGCGATGTCCAGGTCGAGCTCCTGGACGGCGTACGAGTCTCCGTAGGACTTGCTGACGGAGTCGAGGCGGACGGCGGGCGTGATGTCGTCGGTTGTCACGGGTGTCACTTCCCGGAGAGCAGGTCGAGGCCACCGCGGCGGCCGAACAGACGCGGGATGAACAGGGCGAGGGCGATGAGGCCGATGGATCCGGCGAGCATGAGGGTGCCGACGGCGTTGATGGTGGGTTCGACGCCGAAGCGGATGGCCGAGTAGATGCGTACGGACAGCGGCTGCGGGTCGACGCCGGTGGTGAAGTAGGCGAGGACGAAGTCGTCGAAGACCAGGGCGAAGACGAGGACCGAGGTGGCGAGGATGCTGGGCAGCAGCGCAGGGAGGGTGACCAGGCGCAGTGCCTGCCAGCGGCTGGCGCCGAGGTCCATCGCGGCTTCCTCGGTCTCCGGGTTGAGGGCGGCGATCCGGGAGCGCAGGATGACCGTCACGTAGGAGATGGAGAAGGTGATCTCCGCGAGCATGACGGTGCCGGTGGACAGGGTGATGCCCATCCCCTTGAACAGGAGCATCGCGGCGACGCCGGTGACGATCTCCGGGGTGATCAGTGGGACGAGCATGATGAGGCCGGCGAGCGAGCCGAGGCGGCTGCGGGAGCGGACGAGGCCGAGTGCCAGGGCGACTCCGAGGATCATGGAGCCGGCCATGGCGACCAGGGACACACGCAGGCTCATGCCGAGCGAGGCGAGCAGGGCGTCGTCGTGGAAGAACTCCGAGTACCAGCGGAGGCTGAAGCCCTTGAAGACGGTCAGGGACTTCTGCGCATTGAAGGAGAAGAGGATGACGGCCCCAATGGGGACGTAGAGCAGGGCGAAGAAGAGCACCGTGACGGCGATGGCGAAGCGGGGCTTGCGGTCGGTGCTGCGACGGTGGCGCCGAACGGCCTTGGTCCGGGCGGTGGTGGGGCGTTGTGCCGTCCGCGGTGCGGGGCGGAATGTGGCCGGGGTGGCGGGGCGCAGGGTCATCGGACCGCCTCCGCCTCGTCCTTACGGGTGCGGCGCAGGTAGCCGATCATGCCGACGAACAGGACCGCCATCATGAGCATGGTGAGGGCGGAGCCGAGCGGCCAGTTCTGGCCTTGGAAGAACTTGTCCTGGATCAGGTTGCCGATCATGATCTGGTCGGGACCTCCCATGAGCTGGGCGCTGACGAAGTCACCCATGGCGGGCAGCAGGACGAGTACGCAGCCGGCCGCGGCGCCCTGTCTGGTGGCGGGCAGGGTGACGAAGAAGAAGGTGCGCAGCGGGCCTCCGTAGAGGTCGCGTCCGGCTTCGATGAGCGAGGTGTCCATGCGTTCCAGGGCCGCGTACAGCGGAATGATCATGAACACGATGAAGCCGTAGACCAGGCCGGCGATGACTCCCCCGCCCGTCTGGAGGATCTTCGTGGTCTCGTCGGCGAGTCCGGCGGACCGCAGCGCCTTGAGGAGGGGCCCGTCGTCGGAGAGGACGACGGACCAGCCGTACATGCGCACGAGGTAATTGGCGAAGAACGGGACGACGATGGCGGCGATGAGGAGGTTCTTGAAACGTCCGCCGTGCAGGGCGATGGCGTAGGCCACCGGGTAGGCCACGACCAGGCAGATGGCGCAGGTGAGCACGGCGTAGCCCAGTGAGCGCAGGAGTACCACGCGGTAGGCGGGGTCGGCCATCGCGGCGATGTTGTCGAGGTTGAACCCGAAGCGCGGATTGCCGAGCGGGTCGGTGGTGCCGAACGCGAGGGCGGCGACGAGGACGAGGGAGGCGATGAGGAAGGCGGTCATCCACAGGGTCCCGGGGACCATCAGCCAGATCCACAGGCGGGCGCCGGCGGCGCTGGGGCCGCCTCGGCGGCGGGGTGCTCCGGGTCGGCTGGGCGGGGAGGCCGCGGGTGGGGTGCTCGGTGACATGTCAGCCGGCCTTCACATGGGTCCAGGCGGTGTCGCGGGCCTGCTCGCCCTTCGAGGTGCCGTTGCGGAAGTAGAGGTCGTCCTTGAGGTCCGTGGCCTGGACGAGGCATTCGGGGAACGGCTCCACGATCGCGGCGTAGGTGTCCTCGCTGCCGCCGACCGGCATGGGGTAGCCGATGTACTCGATGTTCTTCTTCACGTTCTCAGGGCGGAGCATGTAGTCGATGAAGAGCATCGCCGTGCCCGGGTGAGGGGCGTTGACAGGGATGGCGTAGCAGTCGGAGTTGACCGGGGCGCCCTCCTTGGCAGTCTCGAAGCCGAAGACGGAGGGGTCCTTGGCCTGGCCGAGCATGGCGGCCATGTCTCCGCTCCAGGCCTGGGTCATGGCTGCATTGCCGTTGAGCAGGTTGTTGTAGCTGTCGCTGGAGAAGCCGCGCAGGCGGGGGCGGAGCGAGTGGAGGGTGTCGGTGATCCTGGCGAGGTCGTTCTCGTTCTCCGTGTCGATGTCGAGGCCGCGCTTGAGCGCGGCCATGCCGAGCACTTCGTCGCGGTCGTCGAGGACGAAGACCTTGCCCCTGGCGCGGTTGTTCCACAGGTCATCCCAGGAGCCCGTCAGATCGTCGCCGATCTTGTCCTTGCGCCAGCCGATTCCTGTCTTGTACATGGTGAACGGGACGGTGTGCGCGGAGTCCTTGTCGTACCAGGGGTCGGCGAAGTAGTCGTAGCGGCCGAACACCGACTCCGCGTGCCGCAGCCGGGTGTGGTCGATCTTCCTCAGCCGGTTTCCGGCAGCGAGGCGCTGGGCCCATTTCGCGGTGGGGAAGATGATGTCGTAGCGGTTTCCGGCATTGAGCTTGGCGACCATGCCTTCCATCGAGTCGAAGTTCGACTGGATGACCTTGACGCCGTACTCCTTCTCGAATCCGGCGAAGACGGCGGGGTCCACGAAGTCGGCCCAGTTGAAGTAGACCAGGTCACCGTCGGGCCTGACCTTGATCGGTTCGTCCGGGGGCTTCGATGCGACGGGATCGGCGGTGGTGAATCCACAGCCCGCGGCTGTCAGGCCGAGGGCCGCGGCGGCGCCGGTACGCAGGAGGGAACGTCGGGACATGCGTGGCAGGGGTGCCTCGGGGGACATCGTGGTCCTCTCCGTGGGGTCCCTTCAAGATCCGCCGGTCATGGGGGAGCTGCGGTTCCGTGGGGACAGTTCGGTACTGGGCGCGGTCCTGGGTGCACGGATGCCCTGGCTCCGTACGGACTTGGCGGCCGCTCGGGCGGTGCGGGGCACACCACCGGCTGCGGCGCGGACAACTCGCCTCGGCGGGCAGTGCTCAGGGCACCGCGCCGTCGAGGTCTGCCCGGACGCGGCCGGCGAACCAGCCGACCGCCGACTCGCGCCGGGACAGGGGCCCCGGTTCGAAGCCCGGAGTGGTCAGTCCTTTCTGGACACGGGCCACCAGTTCGGCGTCCTCGTCGTTGGTGATCCAGCCGATATGGATGTTCAGCCGCCGGGCGAGCCGGGTGCGCAGTCCGGTGCCACGGCGGGTGTAGAACGCTCCGGGTACGGCCACGCGGTCCACCGCCGTCGGGATTGCGGTCCAGGCAAGCACATGGTCGGGGTAGAAGTCGATGAGTGTGTTGGGGTAGATCACGGCGTATCGCCAGACGCGGCGGTCGGCCTCGCGCAGACCCGGCATGGGGGCGGCAGTGCGCTGGTAGAGGCGCTCGGCCCAGTTCGAGGAGGGCTTGTCGCGCAGCGGTGAGGCGAAAAGGGCGTACGCCTCCTCGATCTCGCAGGTGTAGCCCTGGTAGTCGAGCAGCCGCATCAGGCCCGGGTGGGCGACGGGTACGTGGTAGCCCTCGAGATAGTTGTCGACGGCTACTTTCCAGTTGGCGTGCTGGACCTCGGCGGCGTCCAGGTCATGGATACGGCTGCGGCCGACGGGCACCAGATCGGCCCCGGCGTAGTGGCCGACCGCTTCGGCGAGTGAGGCGCACTGCTCGCCCAGCGGTGCGGCGTCCTGGTCGAGGTTGGCGAACACGAACCCGAGGAACGACTCCACGCGGACCGGGAACAGCCCCAGCCTGGGCTTGTCCAGGCACGGAATCTGCCGCGCCTCGGGCGCGCCCACCAGTCGTCCGTCGAGTTTGTAGGTCCAGCCGTGGTACGGACAGCGGATGGCCTTGCCGGCCGGTTCGGGTGCGGTGACCAGCCGGGTTCCACGGTGGCGGCAGACGTTCAGATGGGCGGCGAGGCCGCCGTCCTCGGTCCGTACGACCAGCACTTCACGGTCGGCGACCGTGGCCGCCAGCCGGGCGCCGGGTGCCGGGAGATCGGACTCGTGGCACACCAGCTGCCAGGACCTGGCGAAGATGTGCCGGGTTTCCGCGGCTGCTGTGTCCGGGTCGGTGTAGTAGCGGGCCGAAAGGGCCTGACCCGGGCTTTCGTGGCTCGAGCCGTTCCGGCCGGGGCTGTGCCGGCCGGCGCCTTCGCGGTCCTGCCGGTCGGGGTGGTCCTGCTTCAGCGGCGCTGCGGGCGCTGACGGGGCTTCGGCTTCGGGCTGCATCGGCTGACTCCTCCATGCCGCGGACGCGGCGATCGGTGTTGAGGCGGCCCAGGGGCGGTTGGCGGGACTGGTGAGGCACCGAAAACCGCGCTGACTAATTGGTCAGTCAGATTGCTGTCGGGTTTCCGCAGTGTCAAGACTTGTGGACTGACTAATTGATTAGTTAGCGTAGTTCCCATCAGCCCCCGGCGACTTCGGCCCAAGGGCCCGAACCGGGCGCCGGCAGCTTCCCGGGCGGCCCCCGCCGCCCGGTTCCGTACCGCCGAATCCCCCGCTGTACGGCGCCCTCGTCCCCGGCACCAGGCCGCGGACACCGCGCCACCGCATCTCGCTCCCCACCGTCCGGTCACGCCGGGACGGCTCCCCACTGCATTCACCGGAGGCACGCATGAGCGGTCGTCGGAGTCTCGTCTGGCTCGGGCTCACTCCCGAACCGGAGCGGGAACTTCCCCTCACCGTCGCTGCCCTGCGCACTCGTGCGCCGCATGCGGCCGCGACGCCGCCGGCGCCGGCTGCCGCCGAGCGGCGGCGCGTGGAGCGGCTGATCCTGCACGGCAGCGAGCGCAGCTGGCTGCGCTACCTGGCCGAGGTCACCGACCTGGTCACGTCCGTCGCCGACGGCTCCTCGCCGGGAGACCGACGGGCCGCGCTTGCCGCGGGTGAGGTCGTGCTCGACCACCACCGGATGCTCATCGGCCTACCGGGCTCCGGATACAGCCGCACCGCAGGCGACCGCATAGCCCTGGAGGGCGCGATCAGGGCGCTGCGCACCACGACGACGGAAGGAGAGCGGGCATGGACGGCAGGAGGCCGGGAATGACCGTGACCGCCGGGCCGGGAACGACCGCCACCGGCGGACCCGGAACGACCGCGACCCGTATCGACTCCCTGATGCCGGATCGGCCGGGCCTCCTGCTCGGTCCGGCCCCGGAAGTGGCGGAGAGCGCCCAGGCCTATCTCGAGGCGAACGGGTACCGCGGGACGGACGACCCTGCGGGGTTGCTGGACCACATCGCCGATGCCGGGCTGCGTGGCCGCGGCGGCGCGGGATTCCCGGCCGCCGTGAAACTGCGAGCCGTACGGGACGGCGGAGGCATGCCCGTTGTCGTGGCGAACGGTGAGGAGGGCGAGCCCGGATCGGTCAAGGACCGCTGGCTGCTGCGGGCACGGCCGCACCTCGTACTGGACGGACTCGCCCGCGCGGCCGCGATCACCGGAGCCGTACAGGCCTATGTGTACGTCTCCGATCCCTATGCGGCCGCCCGCGTCCGCAGCGCCCTGGCCGAGCGTCCGCCGCCCGTGCCGGTCGCTGTGATCGAAACCGGTCACACCTACGTGGCCGGCGAGGAGAGCGCTGTCGTCCGGCGGATCAACGGCGGGCCCGCCCTGCCGGCCGCCAAGCCGCCCCGTCCCTTCGAGCGCGGAGTCTCCGACCAGCCGACCCTTGTCTCCAACGTCGAGACGCTCGCCCGGATCGCTCTTGTCGCCGCCCATCCGGACCTGCGTCACGACATCGCCCGCAGCACGCTGGTCACCCTGTCCTGCGACAGCGGCGGAGCGCTGCTCGCAGAGGTCCCGTACGGCACCTCGCTGCGCACACTTGTCGCCGCCCAGGGCACCGCCGATGCGTCCGGGGCCCTCATGGGGGGACTGTTCGGTGGACTGATCGGACCCGGCTCACTGGATCTTCCGCTCGACCCCGCCGCTCTCGCCGACGCGGGCACGGCATTGGGCTGTGGAGCCATCCGGTTCCTCACACCGGGCGCATGCCCGGTTGCGGCCGCCGCCGACGCCGTGGACCATCTCGCGGCCGAGAGCGCCCGCCAGTGCGGCGTCTGCGTATCGGGCACCGCCGCTCTTCGCGACACGCTCCAGCAGCTGGCCGCAGGCACCGCGGCCGCCGACACCCCTGAACGGCTGCGGCGCTGGTCATCCCGGCTGCCCGGGCGCGGCGCATGCGGACTGCTCGACGCGGCCGCGGGTACGGCGGGCAGTCTCCTGACGGCCTTCGCCGGCCTCGTCCGCAACCACCTCGATGCGGCCTGCCCGGCCTGTGCCTCCCGCCCGCTGACCGGCGGCCACCGACTCGTGGTGCCCGTACCGCAGGTCGCGGACGCGCCGCGGCCCGCCCCCTCCCCTGCCTGCTCCTTGCGCGCGTCCTCGCTGAAAGGAACATCGTGAAACTCTTCCTGGACTCCACACTCTGCCAGGGCTACGGGCTCTGCCAGGAGCACGCCCCCGATCTGATCGGACTCGACGAATGGGGCTATGCGGCAGTGCTCGCCGCAGACGTCCCGTCCGGTGAGGAAGCAGCGGCCCGCAGCTGCGCAGAGAGCTGCCCCAACTCCGCACTCCGGCTGGAGAAATGACATGGGCCGCGACCTCACACCGCTGTTCGACCCCAAGTCCGTAGCAGTCGTCGGAGCCAGCGACGACCCCGCCAAGTACGGTCACGCCGTCGCCGCCCAGGCGCTGCGCGCCCCCGGACGGCGGCCCGTGCACCTGGTGAACCGTCGTGGCGGCACGGTCCTCGGCCGCCCGGCGGCCACGAGCCTCACCGAGTTGGGTGAGCCCGTCGAACTGGTGGTGATCTCCGTACCCGGCGCCGGGTTCGAGGCCGCCGTCGACGACGCCCTGGCCTGTGGCGCCCGCGCGATCGTCGGCATCACCGCCGGCTTCGCCGAGACCGGCCCGTCCGGCCTGGCCAGGCAGCGAGCGATCGCCGCACGGGTGCGGGAGGCCGGAGCGGTCCTGGTCGGCCCCAACTGCCTCGGCATCGCGGACAACACGACCGAGCTCTATCTCGCCTCGGACACCTTCGCGCCCGGCGGCGTCGCGCTGCTGAGCCAGAGCGGCAATCTGGCGCTCGAACTCCAGCTGCGGATGGCGCCGCACGGCCTCGGCTTCTCCCGGTTCGTCTCCCTCGGCAACCAGGCCGATGTCACCCTCGTCGATCTGGTCGAGGACTGTGCACGGCACGAGGCCACCTCGGCCATCGCCGTGTATGCGGAGGACTTCGGCGACGGCCGCGCGTTCGCCCGGGCCGCTGCTGCGGCGGGCAAGCCGGTGGTCCTCCTCACCGCGGGCCGCGGCACCGCATCGGCCCGCAGCGCCCAGTCGCACACCGGGGCCCTCACCACCTCCGGCGATGTCGTGGCCGCCGCCTGCCGGGACGCCGGCGTGGAACTCGTCGCCACCCCGCGCGAGATGACCGTCGTGCTGGCGGCACTGAAGGCGAAGTCACGCGCCGCCGGGCGACGTACCGCCGTCTTCACGGACGGCGGCGGGCACGGAGTGATCGCCGCCGACGCGGCCGAGGCCGCAGGGCTGGACGTCCCCGAGCTGGGCACCGCGGCACAGGAAGACCTGCGGGCCCTGCTGTGGGAACAGTCCGCGGTCGGCAACCCGGTCGACCTCGCCGGGATGGGCGAGCAGGACCCGCACTCGTACGCCGCGACGGTCGCCGCGCTGCTCGCCGCCGACGAGGTCGATGCCGTATTGATGACGGGGTACTTCGGCGGCTACGCGGCCTCCGGTGGAGGACTCGGCGGTGGTGGAGCCACCCTCGCCGAAGGGGAATCGCTGGCCGCACGGGAGATCGTCGGCCACTGGCGGGCGACGCCCAAGCCACTGGTCGTGCAGTCGATGTATCCGCAGTCCCCGAGCTGCCGCACCCTGGTCGGCGCGGGCATACCCGTCTTCCGGGCCACCGAGGACGCCGCCCGTGCGCTGGCGGCGATGAGCGCGCCGCGGCAGGACGGTCCGCCCGGGGTGGCCCCGCTGCCGGCGGCCGCCGCACCTCTGCGCGATGCCGGGTACCACGGGGTACGGGGCCTGCTGAGTGCCGCCGGAGTGCCGTTCCCCCAGGCCCGCGAGATCACGGATGAGGCGGAACTGCTCGCCGCGACAGAGGAGTTCGACGGGCCGTACGTCCTCAAAGCCCTGCACGTCCTGCACAAGTCGGATGCGGGCGGAGTGGCTCTGCGGCTCGCCGGCCGGGACGCGCTCCTCGCCGCATACCGGGACATGCACGCCCGGCTCGGCGCTCCCGCCTACTCGGTGGAAGCGATGGCGGACCTCACGGACGGGGTCGAGCTGATCGTGGGAGTCAACCGTGACCCCCGGTTCGGCCCGGTCGCCATGGTGGGTCTGGGCGGCGTCTTCACCGAGACGCTGCACGATGTGGCCTTCTCTCTCGCGCCGGTTCCCGCCGCGCGGGCCGGGCAGCTGTTGCGGGGCCTGCGAACGGCCGGGCTGCTCGCGGGCGTCCGCGGCCGCCCGGCCGTCGATGTCGCCGCCGCGGCGGACGTCATCGAGCGCATCACCGAGGTCGCAGTCGCCCATCCCGAGATCGCCGAGATCGAGATCAACCCGCTGCTGGTGAGGCCGGACGGCGTCCTGGCCCTGGACTCGCGGGCCGTACTTGCCTGACTTCCCCTTCCCCGTTCCGAAAGGCCCCGGAGAACACCATGGACTTCCGATACACCCCTGAGCAGGCAGACCTCAAGCGCCGTGCCGCCACGTACTCGCAGCTGCTGATGCGGTACGAGGACCGGTCCGAGGAAGCGGGCGGCCCGCTGCCCGCCGAAACGGTCCGCGAACTGACCCGCGCCGCGATCGACGCCGGCGTCTACGCCATCAACATGCCCGCCGAGTGGGGCGGAGCCGGACTGTCCCTGCTGGACCAGGTCATCGTCGAGGAGGAGTTCGGAAAGGTCACCAACTGCCTCTGGGACATCCCCTGGCGGCCCGCCAACGTCCTGGCGTACGGCACCGAGGCGCAGCGGGAGAAGTACCTGCTGCCCGTCATCCGCGGCGAGCGGTTCGACGCGTTCGCGGTGACCGAACCCGGCGCGGGCTCCGACCCGTCCTCGGGAACCAGCACGGCCACCCGTACGGACGGCGGCTGGCTGCTCAACGGCGAGAAGTGGTTCGTGACCTGCGGCGACATCGCCGACTTCCTGCTGGTGCAGGCGGATGCCGGGCCGCGGCGGGAGGCAACCCTCTTCTTCGTCGACAAGCAGGCGCCGGGTGTGGAGATGACGCGCGTGCCGCGGTTCATGCACTCCGCGGTCAACGGACATCCCGAGTTCACGTTCACGGATGTCTTCGTGTCCGGCGAGGACGTGCTCGGCGGCGTCGGCAACGGCTACGAGCTGACGAAGGAGTGGTTCACCGACGAGCGGCTGATGATCGCGGCACGGACCACGGGCGCCGCCGAGCGAGCCCTGGAACTGGCCCGCGACTGGGCGCTCGAGCGCCGCCAGTTCGGCTCCCCCATCGCCGACTTCCAGCTCATCCAGGGCATGCTCGCCGACTGCGCCGTCGACATCGCCGTCAACCGCGCCTACACCCACCAGATCGCCTGGGAGGCCGACCAGCCGGGCACCGACCGCAAGGCCCTGCACGCCAAGGCCTCGACGGCGAAGCTCGCGGCGAGCGAGGCGGCGGGGCGCGTCATCGACCGGTGCGTACAGATCTTCGGCGGACGCGGCTACGACCGCTCCTACCCCGTGGAACGCCTCTACCGCGAACTGCGCGTCGACCGCATCTGGGAAGGCACCTCCGAGATCCAGCGCCTGATCATCGCCAACGAGCTCATCAAGCGCGGCACCCGGGTACTCGCGCTCCCCACCTCCTGACACCCGGTCGGTACGACCACAACCCCGAGGACTGACATGGACTTCCGTCTCACCGCCCGTCAGGAAGAGCTCAAGAGCTCCGCGCGCGGGCTCACCGACTTCATCATGAAGTACGAACTCGACTGCGAGGAGAACAACGGTCTGCCGCCGCAGGCCCACGCCGAGATCCGCGACGCCGTGCTCGACAGCGGGCTGCAGGCGGTCAACATGCCGGCCGAGTGGGGCGGTGCCGGTCTCACGATCCTGGAACAGGCGGTCGTCCAGGAGGAGCTCGGCAGGCTCACGGGCGCCCTGTGGGACATGGTGTGGCGCCCGGCGAACGCCCTGCGCTTCTGCACCCCCGAGCAGCGCGAGCGCTACCTCGTCCCCGTCATCCGGGGGCAGCGGCGCGACTGCTACGCGGTGACCGAGCCCGAGGCCGGATCGGACCCGCAGAACATCAGGACGACGGCGACGCGCACCAGCGGCGGCTGGGTGCTGAACGGCGAGAAGTGGTTCGTGACGGTCGGCGACCATGCCGACTTCATGATCGTGCTGGCCGCGGCGGGCGCCGAACGGGCGCCGACCCTGTTCCTCGTCGACAAGGAGACTGCGGGGATCGAGATGACACGGGTGCCGCGGTTCATGCACACCTTCGTCTACGAGCACCCCGAGTTCACTTTCACGGATGTCCGTGTCGCCGACGACGCGGTGCTCGGCGGTGTGGGGAACGGATACGACATCACGCGGTCCTGGTTCACCGAAGAGCGGCTGATGATCGCGGCACGGACCACGGGCGCCGCCGAGCGAGCCCTGGAACTGGCCCGCGACTGGGCGCTCGAGCGCCGCCAGTTCGGCTCCCCCATCGCCGACTTCCAGCTCATCCAGGGCATGCTCGCCGACTGCGCCGTCGACATCGCCGTCAACCGCGCCTACACCCACCAGATCGCCTGGGAGGTGGACGCCGGGCTCTGCGACCGCAAGACCCTGCACGCGAAGGCGGCCATCGCCAAGCTGTCGGCGAGCGAGGCGGCGGGGCGCGTCATCGACCGGTGCGTACAGATCTTCGGCGGACGCGGCTACGACCGCTCCTACCCCGTGGAACGCCTCTACCGCGAACTGCGCGTCGACCGCATCTGGGAAGGCACCTCCGAGATCCAGCGCCTGATCATCGCCAACGAGCTCATCAAGCGGGGCACCGGAGTTCTGCAGATCCCCTCGGCCGGCTGAGTCCGGGAATCCCGCGTCCCGGCGCAGTGCCGGGGCGTGGGGCCCGACCAGGGGCGGCCCTGGCGGCCTGCCGTGAACAGCCATCCGTGAACAGGCCTACCGAGAACGGGAGTACCGATGACCGATGTCGAGCGGATCGGGGTGGTGGGCTGCGGCCTGATGGGGTCCGGGATCGCCGAGGTGTGCGCGCGGGCGGGACGGGACGTCGTGGTGGTCGAGGCCGATGCCGGCGCAGCGGAGGCGGGCCGCAGACGGATCACCGCGTCGTTCGACCGTGCGACGGCGGCCGGGAAGCTGACGGCCCAGGAACGGGATGCCGCGCTGGCGCGGATCGTGACGACCTCGGACATGGACCGGATGGCCGACCGGGACCTGGTGGTGGAGGCCGTCGCCGAGCACGAGCAGGCGAAGCTGGAAGTGTTCGCGCGACTCGACAGCACCGTGCTGCGGGCGGACGCGATCCTCGCCACCAACACCTCGTCCATTCCGGTCATCCGACTCGCCGCGGCCACCGGCCGTCCGGAACAGGTGGTGGGGCTGCACTTCTTCAACCCGGTCCCGGTACTGCCTCTGGTCGAGCTGGTGCCGTCCCTGCTGACCGGCGAGAACACCGCACGGCGCGCGGAGGCGTTCGCCTCCGCGGTACTGGGCAAGGAGGTCGTCCGCGCCCGGGACCGGTCCGGGTTCATCGTCAACGCGCTGCTCGTGCCGTATCTGCTGGCCGCGGTTCGGATGGTCGAGTCGGGCACGGCGTCGGTCGAGGACGTCGACCGGGGCATGGTGCTGGGCTGCGCCCATCCGCTCGGTCCTCTGGCTCTCACCGATCTCATCGGCCTCGACACCACGCAGGCCATCGCGGAGTCGATGTACGAGGAGTTCCGCGAGCCCCTGTACGCTCCTCCGCCGCTACTGGCCCGGATGGTCGACGCGGGTCTGCTCGGGCGCAAGTCCGGCCGGGGATTTCACACCTACCGATGAGTTGCCGAACTGCGGCCCGGATTGCGACCGGTCGGCGGACCGGGGCCCGGACCGGGCGGTATACGGGAAGATGGGCTGCGGCGCGACGGGCAGGCGGCCGGTCGGCCGCCACCTGACGACACCTGCGTACACCGGCACCTACATACACCGACACCGATATCCGGGAGCACTGACGTGGCCAAGGCCGAACGCACTCGCGAAACACGTGAGCGGATCCTCGCCGCGGCATGCGAGGTGATCGCCGAGGTCGGCTTCGAGAAAATCCGTATGCGGATGGTGGCGGAGCACGCCGGCGTGTCGACTGCGCTGCTGCACTACCACTTCGAGAACCGCGAGAAGCTCTTCACCGAGGCGATGACGCACTCCTTCGCGCAGACCGCCACCGAGCTGGAACGGGACGCGGACTCGGTGCCCGCGTCGGTCATTCTGGCGCGGATCCTGCACAGCATGCTCCCCACCGACCCGGAACTCCAGCAGGACTGGCGGCTCTGGCAGGAGCTGTGGGTGCGTGCTCTGCGCGACGACACGGCGCGAGATCTCGCGATCGACCTGTACGAGCAGCTGCACGACTGGGTCGGCCACGCGCTGCGGCGCGGCATCGACTCCGGAGAGTTCGCGCGGTGCGACGTCGACACGACGAGCACGCTGCTGCTCTCCCTGTGCGACGGATTCGGAATCCGCCTGATGCTCAGCGACCCCAAGGTGAACCTTGATACTGCTCAGGCCGCCATCTGGGGTGCAGTCGCGGCGACACTCGGGGTGCCTGCACAGTTCCCCGCGCTCTGATCCGAGGTGCCCGGGACCGGCTCAGGACAGGAGATGGCCTCCCTCGTGCGCTCCCAGCGACCTCGATGACCGATCACACGACGCGGGGGCGGCCGTTGTCGGCGCCCTTCACGACGGCGAAGCAGGGAGGTCCGCACCGAAGCGCGTGCACAGCCCGGTCGTGGTCCCCTGCGGGGTCCGGGGAGGCGGTCCGCGTACGCCCGGCGAACACCGTGGGTGAACGTGCCGGCACTGTCGGCCCGCGGGCCACGCAGCGCGTCGTCGCCCACCGCAGGCCCGTGACCCTCTCCGGCCCTATCCTGGCTGAAGGGACGATGGCGCCAGGGGAGTTTCCATGGCCACGACCAAATGGTTCTTCGAGCCCAGCCACACCGGCGCAGAGTTCCGCGCCAGGCACATGATGGTCGCCTACGTGCGCGGGCAGTTCAAGAACATACAGGGCTTGCTGGAGGTCGATCCCGACGAGCCGCAGAAAGCCCGCATCGAGGCAACGATCGACGCGACACAGGTGTACACCGGTCAGCCGGAGCGCGACGCCCATCTGCGCAGTGCGGATTTCTTCGACGTCGAGCACCACCCGACCTGGGAGTTCACCGGATCGCGCGTTCATCAGGTGAGTGCAACCGAGTTCGAGGTCACCGGGAATCTCACTGTGCGTGGAACGACACGTCCCGTCACCTTCGACGTCACCTATCTGGGACAGTGGGACACCCCCTGGTGGGAGGACGGTCGGAACCTCGGGACCAGGCGACGCGCCGGTTTCGCCGCCACGACGCGCATCAATCGCCATGACTTCGCGGTGAGTTGGAACGACGTGGTCGACCGGGGCGGAGTGGTCGTGAGCGCCATGGTCGATGTCATGGTCGACGTCGAGGCTGTCCTCGAGGCCGGTGAACCGGCCGACTGAGCACGGCCTTGAGCGGCCGCCGGGAAAGACCGTGGAGGAGACCTGTCATGACCGACGACGTCCGGGCGGTCGAGGCCGACCGTGCCCTCAAGAGCAAGCACCGCCAGATGTGGGCGATGGGCGACTACCCTGCCGTGGCCGCACAACTCGTTCCGGAACTCGGTCCGCTCCTGGTCCAGGCATGCGGGGTCACGAGCGGCAAGCGAGTGCTGGACGTCGCGGCCGGGTCGGGCAACGCCGCAATTCCGGCGGCGATGGCCGGTGCCGACGTCGTGGCCTGCGACCTCACGCCCGAGCTGCTGGCCGCCGGGCGACAACTGGCCGACGAGCAAGGTGTGCGGCTGGAGTGGCGTGAGGCCGACGCCGAGGCGCTGCCGTTCGCCGAGGCGGAGTTCGACACCGTGATGTCCTGTCTCGGGGTCATGTTCGCCCCGCATCACCAGGCCGGCGCCGATGAGCTGGTCCGTGTGTGCCGCCCGGGTGGAACCATCGGCCTGCTCCATTGGACCCCTGAGGGCTTCATCGGCCAGATGTTCGCCACGATGAAGCAGTACGCCCCCGCGCCCCCACCCGGCGCGCAGCCCCCGCCGCTGTGGGGGCAGGAGGAGCATGTCCGCGCGCTCCTGGGCGACCGGGTCACCGGCATCGAGGCCCGTCGGCGGACCGTGCGGGTGGACCGCTTCGAAAAGCCCGAGGACTTCCGGGAGTACTTCAAGGCCTGCTACGGCCCGACCATCGCCGTCTACCGGAACATAGCCGACGACCCCGACCGGGTCGCGGCACTGGACCGCGACCTTGCCGACCTCGCCCAGCGCAACGCCAAGGCAGCGGGAAGCACCGTCATGGACTGGGAGTATCTCCTGGTCACCGCCCGTAGGCGCAGCTGAGGAACCTCGCGGATCACCGGAGTCGGGCCACGAATGCCGGGGGCCGTCCGGCCCGGCCAAGGCTCCCGCCGCTGCCTATCGTGGAAGCATCATGTGATCGCAGCGACGCAACACTGGGCGGCAGCAATGGAGTGGGAATCCGGCACCGACTACAAGGACGTTTTCCACGCCTTGCCCGGCGCGGTGGCACTGATCACTCCGGAACTGGTGTACGCGGACGTCAACGAGGCATACCTGCGTGTTTCGGGCCGTTCCCGGGAACAGCTGATCGGGCGCTATGTGTTCGACGTCTTCCCGGACAATCCCGGCGACGGCAATGCCTCCGGCATGCGCAACCTGAAAGCGTCGCTGGGGCGCGTGGTGAAGACCGGCATGCGCGACAGCATGGCGCTGCAACGCTACGACGTCGAGACACCCGACAAGCCCGGAGTCTTCGAGCAGCGCTACTGGAGCCCCGTCAACGCCCCGGTCCTCGGTCCGGACGGGCAGGTCTTGCTGATCGTGCACCGGGTGGAGGAGGTCACCGAGCTCATCCGGGCCCGGACCCCCCGAGCGGGTGGGGACCGCCAGCAGCTCATGGAGGCAGAGCTGTACACCCGCGCCCGGGAACTGCAGGAGATCAATGAACGGCTGCGCCAGGCACACGCCCGCGAACGCCAGGTCGCCCTCGCCCTGCAGGAAGCGATGCTGCCCGCACCGCGGCAGGTCGGCCACCACGGGGTGGCGGTGCGCTACCGGCCCGCGGTCGGCGCTCTGAACGTGTGCGGCGACTGGTACGACCTGGCCGAGCTGCCCGGCGACCGCATCGCCGTCGCTGTCGGCGACGTCGTCGGCCACGGCCTGCACGCAGCCGGCGTCATGGGACAGCTGCGCAGCGCGCTGAGCGCCTCCGTACGCGTCGCGGACGGGCCGGCTGCGGCGCTCGACGTACTCGGCCAGTACGCCCGCTCCGTCGAGGGCGCCGAGTCCACCACGGCGGTCCAGGCCGTCGTCGACTGGGACGGCCACACCATTGCCTACAGCAGCGCCGGCCACCCGCCGCCCGCGCTGCTCCATCCCGACGGCACGGTCGAGTTTCTCGACCAGGCCACCGATCCCCCGCTCGGGGCCCGGCCCGAGCACGTGCCCCGCCCTCAGTCCGCCACCGACTTCAGCGACGGTTCCACCCTCGTCCTCTACACCGACGGGCTGATCGAACGCCGCGATGAAGACATCGACGCAGGGCTCGCACGCCTCACGGGCTGCCTTGCCCGGCACCCGACAGCCGATGCCGATGCCCTCGCGGACACCCTGCTGGCGGAGTTGATCCCTTCCGGCGGCAACCCCGACGACACTGCCTTGGTCGTCATCCGCCTCTGAGCCCCTGCCGTCTCCTTGGCCCGAGCGTCCTCGCCATGCCCTCGGCAGCCGCCTGATGGACGGAACACCCAGCAGTACATGCCGCGTTCTTGGCACCTCCGCCACCGGTCGCGCCAACGCGCTGCCATCCGCAGCATCGGCAACGGGCTCGGTCGGGCCCGTTGCCTGCGGGCGGCTGGTGCCTCCCGGGCGCCGGGCCCCCGGGAAACAAGTTGACGGGGCCTTCCAGAAGCGAGACGATACGTATCGTCTATGATCCCGGCGGAAGGAACCCCATGCCTCAGCCACACGTCCAGTACGTGGAAGCCGCCCCCGGCGTGCGCCTGTGGACAGAACGCCGGGGTGACCCGGACGCCCCCGTGCTGCTTCTGATCATGGGCGCCCAGGCGTCCGGCCTCGGCTGGCCCGAGGAGCTCTGCGACGCGCTCGCCGGCCGCCACCAGGTCATCCGTTACGACCACCGCGACACAGGCCGCTCCACCTGGGCCTACGACAAGGAGCCCTACCGCATCACGGATCTCGCCGACGACGTGATCGCGGTGCTGGACGGCCTCGGTATCGAGCGCGCGCACCTGGTCGGCATGTCCCTGGGCGGCATGCTCACCCAACTGGTCCTCTGCGACCACCCCAACCGGGTGCTCAGCGCCACCCTGATCGGCACCAACGCGCTCAGCACGACACCACTCGTCCACGCTGACGGCACCCGGACCGCCGTGGAGGATCTGCCGGGCATCGACGAGCGGATCCTCGAGGAGTGGGCCCGGCCGGTCGAGGACCACGGCATCGAGGCCGAGCTCGACCGCAGGGTCCGGCACTGGCGACTGCTGCACGGCGACTCCATCCCGTTCGACCCCGAGTACTTCCGAGCGCTGGAACGACGCGTCATCGAGCACACGGGACGGTGCGACTCCTCCGGCGCCCACGGACGGGCGGACCACACCGGCATGGACCGGACGCAGGCCCTCGCGGCCACCGGGGTCCCGGCGCTCGTCGTCGTGGCCGACGCCGAGCCCGTCTTCCCGCCGCCCCACCCACACCATCTGGCGCAGGTGACGGGAGGGGGCGCGGCACTCGTGGACATCCCGGGGATGGGACACGCGCTGCCCCGCCAGGTCCTCGAACCCCTTGCCGAAGCCGTCCTCGCCCACACCGCGAGGGTCTGATCCGCACGGAGTGCTGAGCAACGGCGAAGGTGGTCCCGGCGCCGGCGGGATCGGGACAGGGGCCATCTCGGTCGCTGGAAGGCCTGCGGGTCGGGCCGTGCGACGTGCGGCGGCCCACCGCGATCGTCACCCGGGACCGGAGTGCGTCAGCCACCGGCGGGCTGTGAGCTGATCGCGCCGCCCTGCATGTTCCCGCCGATGCGGGCGATGAGCAGGGCGATGTCGTCGTCGGCGGATGCCGGCGCGAGATGGGTGATCAGCGAGTCGCACAGGTGGCTCAGGTCCCGTGCGGGCTGTTTGAGGAGACGGGTCAGTTCGTCCAGCCGCTCGTCGATGTCGGATCTACGGGCTTCGATCAGGCCGTCGGTGTAGAGAGCAAGGAGGCTGCCGGGCTGCACGGTGATCTCGGTGGTCGTGAAGCCCGTGCCGCCGACACCCAGCGGGACGCCGGGCGGTACGTCAAGGAGGCGCACGGTGCCGTCGGGTTCCACGAGTACCGGCGGCGGGTGCCCGGCCCGGGTGATGCTGCAGCGGCCTGTGGCCGGATCGCAGACGGTGTACAGGCAGGTGGCGAGCATCGGGTCGGCGAGGTCGGCGAGGACGGCTTCCAGCTGGTGCATCACGTCGATGGGGGAAAGGTCGAGGCGGGCCAGGGCTCGTACGGTGGCGGACAGGCGTCCCATCACCGCAGCTGCGCCGATGCCGTGGCCCATCACGTCCCCGATCATCAGCGCGGCCTTGCGGTCGGGCAGGGGGAGGACGTCGTACCAGTCGCCGCCGACCTCGTTGACGTCGCTCGCCGGCAGGTAGCGGTGGGCCACCTCGATGCCGGGCGGCGGGGTGATGTGCTGCGGCAGCATGCTGCGCTGGAGGATCACCGCCGTCTCGTGCTCACGGTGGTAGAGACGTGCGTTGTCGACGTTGACCGCCGCCAGTGCGCACAGCTCGCTCGCCAGTGCGGCGTCATCGGGCAGGAAGGGGCCAATGGGACGGGTGCGGTAGAAGGTGGCCACGCCCAGCACCACGCCCCGTGCGACCAGCGGAGCCATCATGAAGGAGTGGACGCCGACCTTCAGCAGCTCTGCGGGCGTGGCGGTATGGCGGGCCGCGGGAGCGATGGCCCGCTCGTCGAGGCGGGCGATCAGGAACGTCTGCCGATCGGCGAGCACCTGGGTATAGGGGGCGGTAGCGGGGAAGGTGAGAGTCCTGCCGAGCGGAGCGAGGAGGTCGGCGACCGGAGAGCCGGTCAGCGGCGCCTTGCCCAGGCGCCGCAGGGCGGCGCCGCCTGTCAGCCCCATGCCCGGCTCGTCACCGATGGCGAGAGCATCCAGGAGATCGACGGAGACGACATCGGCGAGGTGGGGGGCAGAGAGCTCGGCGAGTTCCTGAGCGGTGCGCTCCAGATCCAGGCTGTCGCCGATGCGGATGCTGGCCTCGTTGAGCAGCGCGAGCCTGCGGCGGCCCGCTTCGGCTTCCACGTGGGCCCGTTGCTGTTCGGTGATGTCGAGGATCGATGCGATCACACCGATCGGCCGGCCGGCAGGGTCCTCGACGCGGACGTACGAGGACGACCACACCCGGTCGTGGTGCGGGTCGGCCGGAGTACGGCCCGTACAGCGGCGGTCCAGGAGCGGCTCCCCCGTCTCCAGGACCTGGCGCATCGCCTCCTCCATCTCGCTCGCGTTCACCGCGGGGAGCACCTGAGTCAGCCGCCGCCCCACGTGAGCGGACTCCGGGAGACCGTTCATGACTTCGAGTGCCGCATTGACCTGAAGGAAGCGCAGCTGCGTGTCGACAACGGCGATACCGACCGGCGACCGGGCGAACAGGCCGTCCCACACCGCCGACGACCCGCGGATGCGGCGCGCAAGGTGCGCATCGGCCGCGAAGACCAACATCATGGACGGGCCCGGCTGCCGTCCGGTCACCGGGCATGCCCAGATCTCCAGCTCCAGCGGATGCCCGTCACGGTGCCATGCGGTCACCGTCCCCATCGCACCCCGGCCGGTGGCCGCGGTCTCCCACAACGACCGTCCGAGACTGCGGTCGGCCCCCGGGTGGAGGAGGTCGGCGATGTGCCGTCCCAGAACCTGCGGCGGAGCGTAACCGAGCAGCTCCTGCGCGGCATGGTTCCAGCGCACGATCGTCCCGTCGGCACTGGTGGCCACAAGTGCCACCAGCAGCGATCCCAGCCATCCTCCGGCCTCCCGGGCGGCACCGCTGATCAGGTCCTCGATCGGTATCTGCTCGTTCATCACCGAATCCGCACGGCCTCGCAGAACCCCTCTTCAGTATGGGCCCCTACCTTGTCAGCTTCCGCTGACGCTCACGGTGGCGCCGGCGGCAGTGGCGCCCGAGCAGCGCTGCTGATCCCGTACGCCGCCGATCCGACGATGGAGACTCTTCGGGTGATGGCCCGACGGCCGGAAGTCACTCGGGCACGCGCCGCACCGCTTCCACCCCGCTCACACTCCTGCGGGTCCTGCCCCCGCAGCGGCGCCATCACATCCGACATCCCGCCGCTGGTGCGGCCGGGCATCAGCGGGCCGCCGGCTGATGCGCACCAGGCGGTCGAAGTCGACCGCCACCCCGCGCAGCAGCAGATCGACCAACCCGCTTGCGGACTCCTGGTCGACCGGCACCCCCGCCAACAGCGCCCGCTGGTAGACCGTAGAGGCGAGCAGGTCGACCAGCAGTTCCGGATCTGTCTCGGGAAGCAGATCGCCGCGCAGGACCGCGCGGTGCACCGCGACCGTCGCCGCATGCCTGCTGGGCTGCACCAGCACGTCGATCAGCCGCCGGTGCAGTGCGGCATCGTGCGCACTGTCCGCGACCAGAGGTGCAAGGACCCGGCCGGGCAGCCGGTTGTGCAACGCCTCGGCCAGCAGTCTCACGCTCTGGATCAGATCGCAGCGCGTGCAGCCGTTGTCCGGTACGGCGGGAGTGGTCAGGACCGAGGCGAGCGCATCGATGACCAGATTCCGGCGGTCCGGCCAACGCCGCCTGATCGACGCCTTCGTCGTGCCTGCCCTCGCCGCCACCGTTTCCAGCGCGAGCCCGGCGTACCCGTGCTCACGCAACACCTCGAGCGCCGAGGACAGCACCGCTGCGTCGATCGCCGGGTCACGCGGTCGGCCGGCCGCGGCCGGGCTCACCTGTCCGCCACGTCCTGCGGATACCAGCGCAGCTCGACCACGTTGCCGTCCGGATCCTGCACATAGATCGACTGCGCCTCGCCCCTCGCGCCGAAGCGGGCCGCCGGTCCGTCGAGCACGGTGAACTCCCCCGAATCGACTACCTGTTGCCAGTCCAGCGGCTCGACCACCAGGCAGATGTGGTCCACGTTGGACTCACCGCGCGGACGGCTGAGGAGATCGATGATCGTGTCCGGGCTGACACGGACCGAGGGGAAGGAGACGTCACCGGCCCGCCACTCGTCCACCCGTACCGGCTCCAGACCGAGCGGCCCGCAGTAGAACTCCAGTGCCCGCTCGACGTCCTGCACATTGAGCACCAGATGATCGAAGCCCTTCACCCGCATGGAACAACCTCCGAGGAATATGGATTCGAACCGGTCCGGATCGTAACACCTCCATACCGGCGGGCGGTTGAGCGGAACCGGCCGGCCGCAACGCGTCCGGCAGGGCTTGGACCCGGTCGGGCCCGGCGCAGCAAGGAGGGTCCCGGCCGGCACATCGGAGGCCGACATCGAAGCGCTTGCCGATGAGGTCGCCCATTGGGTGGCCGTTTGAATCGATTGACCTCAAGCCTGGTTGGGGTTTTAGCGTTCTGTGTGCGCCCCGGGCCACGCAGGCCGACGGGAACCGCGTCGGGCCCACCAGATTCCGGAGGCACCAATGGACATGGAAGTCACCGCGTGGACATCGCTGCACAGCGCGATGAACGCCCAACAGGACCGGAGGCCCTTCTCGCGGGCCACCTTGTCCCGCATCGCCTCCTTCGCCCGGCCGCATCGCCGGCAGCTGTACCGCTTTCTCCTGCTCAGTGTGGTCACCGCCCTGCTCGCGGTAGCCACTCCGGTGCTCGCCGGCCGCGTCGTGGATGCAATCGTCCAGGGCCGGGAGACCGGCACGGCCACCCGTCTCGCGCTGCTCATCGCCGTCATCGCCGTAGTCGAGGCAGGGCTCGGTCTGCTCACCCGCAGGCTTTCGGCCACCCTCGGCGAGGGGCTGATCCTCGATCTCCGCACGGCGGTGTTCGATCACGTCCAGCGGATGCCGGTCGCCTTCTTCACCCGCACCCGGACCGGTGCACTCGTCAGCCGGCTCAACAACGACGTCATCGGTGCCCAGCGGGCCTTCAGCAACACCCTCTCCGGCGTGGTCTCCAACCTCGTCACCCTGTTGCTGACTCTCGCCGTGATGCTCAGCATCTCCTGGCAGATCACCCTGCTCGCCCTCGTCCTGCTGCCGGTGTTCGTCGTCCCGGCCCGCCGGATGGGCTCCCGGATGGCGAAGCTGCAGCGCGAGGCCGCCGACCACAACGCCGCCATGGGCACCCAGATGACCGAACGCTTCTCCGCCCCTGGTGCGACCCTTGTCAAACTCTTCGGACGTCCCGCCGACGAGTCTGCCGAATTCGCCGACCGCGCCCGCCGGGTGCGCGATATCGGCATCCGCACCGCCATGGCCCAGTCCGCCTTCATCACCGCTCTCACCCTGGTGTCCGCCCTGGCGCTCGCCCTGGTCTACGGACTCGGCAGCTACTACGCACTGCGCGGCAGCCTCGACCCGGGAGCCGTCGTCGCCCTCGCCCTGCTCCTCACCCGTCTCTACGCCCCGTTGACCGCACTGGCCGGCGCCCGGGTAGAGGTGATGAGCGCCGTTGTGAGCTTCGAGCGGGTCTTCGAGATCCTCGACCTGGAACCGCTGATCGCCGAGAAGCCGAATGCCCGACGGGTGCCGGACGGGCCGGTCTCCGTGGAGTTCGACGGGGTCTCCTTCGGCTACCCCTCCGCCGACAAGGTCTCCTTGGCCTCCCTCGAAGAAGTCGCGACCCTCGACCCCCGTGGCGGCACCGAGGTCCTGCACGATGTCTCCTTCCGCGCCGAACCCGGACGGATGGTCGCCCTGGTCGGCTCCTCCGGCGCGGGCAAGTCCACGATCGCGCAGCTCCTGCCGAGGCTGTACGACGCCGACGCTGGTTCCGTACGGCTCAACGGCATCGACGTACGCGATCTGACCGCCGACTCGATCCGCGAGACCCTCGGCATGGTCACCCAAGACGGGCACCTCTTCCATGAATCCGTCCGTGCCAACCTGCTCCTCGCCCGCCCCGACGCCACCGAGGACGCCATCTGGGACGCCCTGCGCCGGTCCCGCCTCGACGGGCTGGTGGCCTCGCTGCCCGACGGCCTCGACACCGTGGTGGGCGAGCGCGGTTACCGGCTCTCCGGCGGCGAGCGGCAGCGGCTGACCATCGCCCGGCTGCTGCTGGCCCGCCAGCGGGTCGTCATCCTCGACGAGGCGACCGCCCATCTCGACTCGACCTCCGAGGCAGCCGTCCAGGAGGCCCTGGGCGAGGCACTGCAAGGCCGTACCGCCGTGGTGATCGCCCACAGGCTCTCGACCGTACGGGCCGCCGACCTGATCCTGGTCGTCGAGGAGGGCCGGATCGTCGAACGCGGAACCCACACCGAACTGCTGACCGCCGGAGGCCGGTACGAGGAGCTCTACCGCACACAGTTCGAGCGACCGGGGGTGGAGGAGACGCAGCCCGTCCGCTGACCACCGCGCCGGCAGCGATCACGTTCCGGGAGACGCTCCACTTCGCGGGACCTCTGCCGCTGCCCGGCCGCGGTCGCGGACATATGGGCACCGCGAGGGCGGTGCTCGTGCGCTGGATACGGCCCCCACGGGCCGCCGCGGTAATGCCCAGGAACCGCTGCGCACGGCGGGCCGTCCCCGCCATCATGGGACAAAGTTCCATCAAGCCGACGACCCCGTACGCGAATACAGGTGACTGCATGGACCGGTCCACGTCCGCCCGCCCGTCGTCTCCGCCGGTGAGGCGTCCACGAGGCCTCACTGCGCTCCTCGCCCTCGTCGTACTCACCGGGACGCTGGGAGCCTGTTCCGAGCGTTCCGAGCGTTCCGAGCTTTCCGAGTCCGGGGGCGGGGCCGGGCAGGCAGCCGGTCCTTCGAAAGGGGCCGACGGTCCGGACGGTGCGTCACCGCGGACCACGACGCCTGTCGCCGACGGGTCTCAGGTGCCGGGCTGGACCTCCGTCACGTTCAGCCCCGAAACACCGCGGACCGCCGGGAAGTTGCGCCAGGCCGCGGACCGGATGAAGCAGCGGGCAGTCTCCCTGGGCCTCAAGGACGTGCGGGTCGACGTCACCGGCGGTGACATCACCACCCGGGCAGCAGGCGACAGCGAGAAGAGGCTGACGGCCCTGGGGCAGACCGGCGCACTCGCGTTCAGGCCCGTTGTCACAGTGTCCGCCGCCACGGCCGGGAAGTGCGAGGACCTGCGGCGCGAGGCCGCCCTCCGTGACTCCGAATCCGTGACCGTGTGCGGCGGCACCGAGGGTGCGGAGGCCTTGGACTACGTCCTGGAGCCGGCTTCCCTGGTGGGTTCCGACGTGGCGGGAGCCAAGGCACAGCTCGACTCGAACAGCGGATCCTGGATCGTGTCGCTGACCTTCACCTCGAAGGGGGCGGTGAAGTTCGCCGACGTCACGGGCGAGCTGGCGACCCAGCAGTCGCCCATGAACCAGTTCGCCATCGTTCTCGACGAGAAGGTCCTTTCGGCCCCGGCCGTTTCTCAGTCGATCACCGGCGGGCAGGCGCAGATCTCGGGGGCGTTCACCAAGGAATCGGCGCGGGAACTCGCCTCTCTCGTCGAGTACGGCGCGCTCCCGGTCCGCCTGAAGGTCTCCAGCGTCACCCGCTTCCCGTCCACGGCAGGCTGACCCGGACCCTCATCGGGATCTCGGGGGTCGTCGCACCAACAATCCCCGAAATCCGTCGCGCACCATCTGCGGAGGGATCGACCACGCGAGCCGCAAAAGGAGCGCTTCGCCGTTCACGCCACGGTGCGCGACCGAATGTCATCGGCCACGAGCTCGGGGAGCAGGCAAGAACGTCATCCGCCTCGCCGTCTGCATGGGCACTTCGGACATACTCGTCCGGGCGCCGTTCGGACGGACCCGGGCCGCTCTCAGGGACGGTCCGCGCCTCGGGGTACGGATTCGGCCACTCCGTTTTCGGGCGAACGTGCCTCCCTGCAGGGGTTCCCCGGCGGACAGGTACCGTTCGACGACGTCCCGGGCTACGGCCGGCGAGCTCGCCCCGCTCCGCTTTCGCAAGGGCATCGCCGAGTAGCTTCCATCCTGGCGCCGAAAGCTGCGGCAGTCCGTCCCTGAACAGCAGGAACTCCTGGGCGTTGAGCCGGATGCCCTCATTCCGCCTCCTCATGCCCGGCGTACCCCGGGCCGCGCTGGTCCGTGGCTGCACTGGTGAGCCGGCAGGCGCGTCCGCCTGCCGGGTGGACCAGCCGGTCCCGAGCCCGTCACGGTTCGTCGTCCCGGCGTGCATCCGCAAGCGCCTCGGCCCGGCGGTCGCCGGCGCGCCGGGCGTAGAGGCGGCCGATCGGCTCGCTGCTCAGTCCGTGGAGCACGATGCTGAGCATGACGGTCATCACCATGACGCGGGCGATGAAGTCCGCACTGTCGTCCGGCAGATCGATGACCGCGAGCGCCCCGAACACGATGGATGTCACACCTCTCGGGCCCATCCAGCCCAGGAACAGCTTGTCCGCCGGCCTCAATCCCGTCCCCATGAGCACCAGCAGGACGGGAAGCATGCGGACCAGCGTGACGGCGAGCAGCGCGTAGAGGATGACCGAGGCCTCGAAGCCGTCCCAGAACGCGTTGTTGACAATCTGCCCGAACAGGAACCAGAGCGCGAGGGTCATGAGGGTGACCAGGTCGTCGGTCATCTCCACCGCACTCTTCGGAAGCCGCTGCACGGCCGGGGCGAAGCAGACACCGGCCACGAAGGAGGCGACGAACCCGTTCCCTCCCAGAGCACCGGAGAGGGCGTACGCCGCCACCGGGACGGCGAGCACGCCCAGCCTCATCGCCGACAACTGGGTCCACCCGTGCGACCACGATGTACGCAGCAGCCGGCCGGCCGCACCGCCGACGGCCAGGCCGGCGGCGAGAGCCCACGCGGCTGCCTCGACCGCATCCAGCAGCGCGCCCGCGTAGTCGGCATGCGCGCCGTGTGATTCGGCCGCGACGGCGATGCAGAGGAGAAAGACCGGCGAGACGATGCCGTCGTTGAGGCCCCCTTCGACGTTGAGCACCTCGCGCAGCCGGGCGGGGATTCTGTGGTCACGGACGACGGCGGCTGTGGGGGCCAGATCCAGCGGAACGACGACGGTCGCCAGGACCGCCAGCAGCCAGCCCGACTGATCGGGAAAGATCAGGTACCCGGCCAGGAACGTGGCACACAGGGTGAGCGGCAGGGCACCAGCGAGCAGGCGCAGGACCAGAGCCTTCTCCCGCCCGAGGATTCCGCCGGGAACCTCGATGGCGTCAACGAAGAGCAGGAGGGCCAGGACGACTTCCACGGCATGCTCGAACACGGCCGTGTCGAGATCGAACCGAAGCGGGGGGTCCGATCCTCCGGTCAGCGCGATACCCGCCACCATCATCGCGATGGGCGCGGTGATGCTCCATCGCGAAAGCCGGTGCGCAAGAAGCGACCAGACGAACAGAATTCCCGCGATGACCGCGACGGCAAGCATGCCACCCGCTTTCCTGCTCTGCGCGTCCCCCCGGTCGCACATGAGCTTAGGCGGGACGTGCACGCGGCCGTTGCCGACGCTGCCGAGGAAGTCACCCCTTGCTCCCGTCACCGAGCACGCCGGCAGTCCAAGTCCATCTCACGGAGAGCTGAGGAACTGGCAATGCCGCTTCACTGCGCACTCCTCGGGCGGTCCACCCGGCCGTTGCCGTCCTGGCTTGCGCCGGCCCGCACCCACGGGGACGGGTCCCCGAAGGCAATCAGGCGGAGGCCGACAGGATGCGGCGCACACCGCTGGGCGGACGAGCCGTGAGGTGTGCGCCGTTCCCCTCGTCTCAGGCGCGGCAGCCGGACGGGATCCAGACATCGAGCACGAGCCGCTCCGGCGAGTGCAGCCTCGACGTCTTGTAGGACGGTTTGGCGTCGAAGGCCGCCCCGAAGGTGACCACACCCTCGAAGTCACCCGTCAGAGCGAGCCCCTTGAGTGTGGGAAGCCAGACCTTGACCAGTCGCGGCCCCTTGTAGACGGATGCGCCCGCCTCGTTGTGGGCGGCCGCGGGAGAGAGCTTGATCTCCAGGAAGTGTTTTCCGGCGAGCGGGACCTTGTGGCCCGACCCGTCGTAGCGCAGTTCCTTCACCGGCTTCACGGTGACCGGCGGCAGGGTGCCGCGGACATCGATGACGATCCGGTCGAAGGATCCGTGGCCGCCCCAACGGGCATTGGTGACCAGAGCGGTCGCCGGAGCGGCGGCTGCCGCAGAGGTCTGCGGCGAAGACGCGGAAGCGGAAGCGGGGATCGTGGCACCGACCCCGGCGGTGAGCAGTATGCCGGCGGCTGCAGCCGCGAGGCGCGGACGTTGGATCATGGTGTCCCCCAATTTCTCCAGATACGGGGACCAGTGGTGTCACCAACGTAGACACCGGTGGAAATCGTATGGTTGCAGAGCAATCGGTCTTTTTTCTGGTTGCTCTTGGGCGGAACTCGTTGCTCGATGCCGACCGGCGGTCAGGCGATCGGCTCCCGGCTCCCGGCCGGAGCCGGGGCCGGGACCGCCTGCTCTTCGCCCTCGGCGTTCACATGGGGCAGCGTCCGGTCCAGCCAGCGGGGAATCCACCAGGCCGACTTGCCGAGGAGCGTCATCGCCGCGGGCACCAGGAGCAACCGGACAATGGTGGCGTCGATGAGAACACTCGCCGCCAGGCCCAGTCCCAGCATCTTCACCACGATGTTGTCGCTGACGATGAACGCCGCGAACACGCTGACCATGATGAGGGCCGCACAGGTGATGACGCGTGCGGTGATCTCCAGCGCGTGGGCGACGCTGGCCTTCGGGTCCGCCGTACGCAGCCATGCCTCGTGGACGCGGGAGAGCAGGAAGATCTCGTAGTCCATGCTGAGCCCGAAGACGATGGCGAACATCATCATCGGCACATAACTCTCGATGGGCACATCGCCCGAGACGCCGAGCGCCGGTCCGCCCCAGCCCCACTGGAAGACGGCGACGATGACGCCGTACGAGGCAGCGATCGACAGTACATTGAGCACAGCCGCCTTGAGAGCGACGAGCAGTCCGCGGAAGACGGCCAGGATGACGAGGAAGGCCAGGCCGACGACCACAGCGATGATCAGCGGCAGGCGGCTGGAGACGATGTCCAGGAAGTCCACCTGGGCGGCGGTCGTCCCCGTCACATAGGTGCGGGCGTCGGTGCCGGAAACCGCCTGGGGCAGGGCATCGCCCTCCAGGTGGTTGACGAGTTCGGTCGTCTTCTCGTCCTGCGGGGCGGCGACGGAGTAGGCGGTGCCGATGAGCACATCGCCGTCGGATGTGGGCTTCAGCGGGGTGATCGTGTACGCGTTCGGCACGTTGGCGAGGGCGTTCTGAGCCTGTGCGGCGAGGGCCTGGCGGTCCGCCTGCGGTACGTCGCTCTGGTCGACGACGAGGGTCAGCGGGCCGTTCGAACCCGGCCCGAACGCCGAGGACATCAGATCGAAGGCACGCCGGTCGGTGAAGGACTTCGGGTCGGCACCGTCCCCGATGTGCCCGAGCTGGATGAAGAACAGCGGGATCGCGAGAACGGCGAGGACCACCACACCGGAGATCAGGAACCACCAGGGTCGGCGCTCCACCCGCTGCGCGTAACGGTGCCAGGTGCCGTGCACTTCCTCGCCCGGCTCGGCATCGGTCTCGGCGACGGGCTTGCGTACGTGGTACTTGTCGATCCGCCGGCCGATCACCCCGAGCATCGCCGGAACGAGGGTGATCGCGCCGAGCACCGCGGTGATCACCGTGACGGCTGCGGCCACGCCGAGTTTGCCGATGAAGCTGATGCCGGAAACCCACAGGCCGGACAGGGCGATGATGACCGTGCAGCCGGAGACCAGGACGGCGTGGCCGCTGGTGGCGGCGGCCATGCCTGCCGCGGTCACCGGATCCCGTCCGTTCATCAGGTTCTGGCGGTGACGGGTGATCAGGAACAGCGAGTAGTCGATGCCGACGCCGAGACCGATCATCGTGGCCAGCGTCGGCGAGACCGTGGCGAACGTGGTCGCGGCGGCCAGCAGCCCCAGCAGGCCCAGGCCGCAGATCACGGCGATCAGGGCGGTCACGAGGGGCAGGATCGCCGCCAGGACACTGCCGAAGCCGATCAGCAGCACCAGGATCGCCACGCCGAAGCCGATCGCCTCACTGAGCCGGTCGTTGGGCTCGGGCCGGGCCAGTTCACCGAGCGTGCCGCCGTACTCCACATCCACGCCGGACGCACGCAGCGGCTCGACGGCCTTGTCCACGCCGTCGAGGTACGACGCGCCCAGGATCGAGGGCTGGGTGTCGAACCGGACGGTGATGTACGCGGTCTTCCCGTCGGTGGACAGCGGGCCCACGTCAGGAGTGCCCGCGGGCTGTTTCGGTGGCGTGGAACCGGGCGGGGGCAGCGGGTTCTGCGCGCTGAGCACATGCGGCAGCTTCTGGAGACTGGCCACCACGGTCGAGACCTGGCTGCTCACATCGGTGAGAGGCTTCGAGGTGTCGTTGAGGACGACCTGGGCGCTGTATCCGCCGGCGGCGGGCTCGTGCGCCTTCAGTACGTCGAGGCCGTCCTGCGACTGGGTTCCCGGCAGGGCGAAGTTGTCCGAGTAGTCGCCGCCGAACGCGCGCTCCAGCACCTGGACCCCGGCGACGGCGACCAGCCACAGCACGATGACGAGCACGCCGTGACGGGCGCACCACTCCCCGGTGCGCCGCAGCACGCCCTTCGGTCGGGGCGCAGCGGCACGATCCGGCGCGGGCTGCGGTATCGGCATGCGTACTCCCGGCGTACTCGGCACTGGGCGCCCGGCGCCCGTGCGGTCGCCGAGGTCCGGGGGGCTCTCGCGGATCACCTCCCGAGAGAACACATCGGACACTCCGCATTGAAATGCGGATGAGCGGGCACGGCACGCCGACGCGGGGGAACGGGTGACCCTTCGGCACGCGCGTCGTCCCGGACCAGTACGCGTACACGGGTGCCGCGGCTCGTGGCGCCGAACGCTCTTGCAACCCCGGGCGCACAACGTTGATCACCGTGCGGCAGGCACGGGGAGATGTCCGGTCATGCCCAGCCGTGGAGATGCAATGCGCCGAGGAGCGCAGGCGACTACGGCCAGGGGGCACGGGGTCAGGTCGGCCGGTGCCCTGCAGTGGCCCGCGGCGGCCTCTCCTACGGCGGCCGCGCGCCGGCGCGTCCCGGCGCCCGGACCTCGCGCCCTGCGCGCAAGCGCGCCGAGGGATCGCTCCGGCGGCAGCGTTGCACCGCCCCCGCACCGACGGCTGCCGCCGGCCGGCTCTCCCCGGCAGTCCGCGCCACCCCGTTGTCCTGCCGGCCGGCATCGTGGCCCGGGGCCGCCGAGGGGATGCGCAGACGGCGATGCGGTGGGGCGGCGCACCATGGCGCCCCCTACACCCCCGCGTGGGGTGGCGCGGGCGCGACACCCAGCCACGACGCGACGGCTGCCGCAATCGGGAGTCCGGTCTCCAGTTCCACGAAGCCGAACTGGCCACCCTGGTTGCACTCCAGGAACCACCAGGTTCCTTCGGAGTCCTCAGCGAAGTCGAAGGCACCGTAAGTGAGTTCGGCGAGCTTTTTGTACGTCTCGACGGCCCGCGCGACTCTCGCGGGTACCTCGACGGCCTCCCAACTGTGTCCGGTCTCTCCGTAGCGTCCGTCCACCTGGCCGGGCTCAGCGACCTTGCGTGCCGCGAAGTGCTCGTCGCCCACGCTGGTCAGCCGGATGTCGGCACACTTGGCGATGTAACGCTGCAGCAGGGTGGGACCGGCCGCGACGCCCGCGAAGTCCGTGTCCGGAGGGACGAGGGTCGTGGGCAGTGCCATCGGCGGATCTCCGGGCGGCTTCCCCGAAACGGACTTCACGACGACATGCCGGTACTGGTCCGCGAACTGACGCGCCATCTTCGGATGCGTGGTGATGAGCGTGGCAGGCACCGGGAAGCCGCTGCGGTGCGCGACGCGGATCTGCCACGGCTTGTGCCGGGCCTTCGCGGCGGCGCTGGGGTGGTTCATCCAGCGTGCCGCCGTGCAGTCCAGCATCCCGTAGAGCGCCTGCCCTGTCTCCAGGGAGAGCCAGGCGGAGGGCTCGGCGGCGTGCGCGGCCGGTTCACTGGGCCTGCGCATCCAGACCGAGCGGACGCTGTCCATGCTCACCACGCGCCCACCGGTCGACAGATAGCCGCGGAACTCGCCCCGCACGTATTCGGCCGACAGTGCCGCCTCACCGGGGAGGTCACCCGGATCGAACCGCACGAGCGGGACGCCTTGCGCATGCAGCTCCGCGACCACCATGTCCGCAGTCACGTCCTGCTCGCACGTCAGGATCAGCACCGTCATCGCGCACAGCCGGTCAGTCGTCGAAGTGGGTTGCGGAACCGGCCTTGGAGGTCGTGGTCCCGGCAGCTGCGAGCAACGCTCTGTCCATGATGGCGGGGCGCCCGTCCGGCAGGACGTTCAACTGCAGGGTCTGGTCGTACGAGTAGGTCGCCGTGATCGGTGACAGCTCGGCAGGGCGTGCGAAGTTCCACGCGAACGGTCTCATGCTCTTCCTCCTTGCCCGGGCGGGGCTGCTCGGGCGCTCGGTAACAGTACGTATAGAAGGACGTAATGGTTTCAATACGATGAGTCACCATTTGAGCGCTGCTGGCCGACCGGAAGGCGGATCCGGGCAGCAGCCCGTGCGACGGTTGTCGACCGGCCCGAACTGGTGCCGAAATCCGACTTCTTGGAGCCACTCAGGCAGACGTCACACCCGCCCCATGGGTTTCGTTTTCTGGCCCCGGCGTGACGCACGCGACACCGAAGCGGCCGCAAACTTCCCCAAATCGCTTCCCTGGAGCGCCTGTTCGACGAAAGACAGGACGGCCGCCCCTCCGGCCGGACGATCACCTGAGACTCTCGCACCGATGGGCGGGCAACACCACCGTCAGTGCCAGGTTCTGACTCAACGTGCGCGGGCCCGTCTGCGGGACGACGCGTACAGGTGAGCTCCGGACGGGCGACAGGCCGGGGCCCGTTACTGGCTGTCGCACGGTCCCGATGCCAGGATCTGGGAGCATGCAGCACCGAGACGATGAGCCTTCGAGTGGGCCGCCCACAGCGAAAGTGCCGGCGGGCGCCCGGACCCGGATGATGACCAGACTCGTGACGATCGCCGCCGTTGTCGCAGGGACGCTCGTGTGGAGCGGTTCGGACGGCGAGCGTGACGCCGGCGCAACCCCTGTGCCCGCGCCCGCAAGGACAACCCAGCCCGCCGCGCACACCGCCAGGCTCCTGGGCGGCGGATCGACGTACGCCGAACAGGTCGTCGCCCTGGTCAACGCACGGCGGGTGCAGGCGGGGTGCACGCCGGTGCACGCCAACGGCCGCCTGTCGGCGTCCGCCCGGGCGCACGCCGACGACATGGCCTTCCGCAATTACTACGAGCACCAAAGTCCCGAAGGCCGCGACGGCGGCGACCGGATCGCCGCCGCGGGCTACAGCTGGACCAAGTGGGGGGAGAACATCGACCGTGGGCCGAAGACCCCTGCCGAGGCGATGAGCGAGTGGATGGACAGCGAAGACCATCGAGAGGTCATCCTGGACTGCTCGCTCAAGGAGATCGGCGTGGGGGTGAACCTCGCCGGCAACGGCCCGTGGTGGGTGCAGAACTTCGGCAGGCGACGCTGACGTTCCAGCGACCGAGCCACTGTGCGTACCGGATCAGTCACTGTCGATGACCCGGGCCGCCCAGGGAACACCTGGCCGGTCCCGGTCGTTCTTCTGCCAGGCAGCCGCGTCGAGGCGCGGTGGGCCGACACGTCCCAGCTACCCCCGCGAAGTGCCATGGCCCATTTCCGAGCTGTTCCCGTCGCGCTGGTCTGCGGGCTGATCCTCGCGCTGGGCGGCTGTGCCACCGGTGGCAGCGAGCCCGCCCCCGCGAGCACCCCCCGTCCCGTCCCCGCACCCACGACACCCGCGCATGACGAGGCAGCACCGAGCTCGCCCGAGCCGACTCCCGACAAGACCACCCCGCGCACCCGGACGGCGTCCCTGTCGATACCGTCGATCGGTCTCAAGGACCTGAGCGTCGTCCCGTACAAGGGGACGACGGACGACTGGCCGGGGACCCGGATACAGAACCGCGGCGCGGCCGCCAGCCCGTACGGCGACCAGGGCGGCGTCGGGCCCGGAGAAATAGGCAACTACCTGATCACAGCCCATCGCCTGTCTGCCGGCGGTCCCCTGCGCGACCTCCCGTCGGTCGCCAAGGGCGACTCGGTCCTGGTCAGGTCGAGCGGCGTGGTCCACGAGTACGTGATCATCGAGAGCCGCCGGACCTCTTTCCGCTCCGAGCGGTCGCTGGCCGAGCAGCGGGCCGCGGTTCCCGGCTTCCCCGGCAAACACCCCACGAAAGCCATGATCACCATCTCCACGTGCGCGACGCCGGAGGACAACGCGGCCGGGAATTTCTGGCGCGACGACCGTGGCAATCCCGAGCACCGCATCGACAAGATCGGTGTGCTGCGCAAGTCGGTGAGCCCGTCGCCGACCCCGTGATGCGCTACGGCCACACCCCACGGGCGACTGCGTCGACCGCCTGGAGCACTACCTCAACACGTAGAGCACCTGCGCGGCACCCCACTCGACGAAGCTGTCGGCCAAGGTGGCTCCGAGGTCTTCGAGCAGGCGGCGGGACGGGCTGTTGGCGGCCTGGGTCTCCGCCACGATGCCGGGTGCCTGCGACGGCACCCGGGCGGACGCCCAGGCGACGGCCGAGGCCACCGACTCGCGGGCATAACCGTGCCCCCAGTGCTCGGGCAGCATCTGGTACGAGATCTCCGTGCGGCCGTCGCGGGCCGCCTGCTCCACGGACACCAGACCTACGACGGCGCCGTCCTTGTGCCGTACGACGCTGAACGCGCCCGGGGCGCCGATGCACTTGTCCTTTCGGGCGCGCACTGTCTCCTTGTCGACCGGTCCGCCGAGATGGCGACGCACCTCGGCGTCCGTCCACAGGCGGACGATCGCCGGCAGGTCCGGGTGCTCCATGGGACGCAGCGTGAGGCGGGATGTCACCAGGGTGGTGGGCCAGTGGCCGCCAAGGGGCGCTTCGGTCATGCACGCGATCATGACATCGAAAGGGGACGACCCCAACATCGCTCGGATGTGGATCACTTCACCGGGGCGAAGCGCAGGGGGTACGTCCAGGTGCTCCGGTACGGGTCGAAGGCGGCGCTGCAGCCGGCTGTGCACCGGTGACGTGACGGCGTATCCCCGTATGCACCTACAACCGGTTTAGGGAGATTTTCAGCGGTTACCCGACGATTGGGGCGCTGCAGCGAAGGAGCGAGCACGATCGCCCGAGCGATGGACGCCACCTGGAAGCAGGCGAACGCGCCAGGGCGGTGAGCGGGCTCCCTTCCGGCACCGCGAGTGCCGGGGCGGGAGGCAGGGCGTTTCACAGGAAGCAGGCAGTCATGCGGTTCCCTGATCGCAGAGCAGCCGGGCGCGAACTCGCCGCCCGCCTCGTCGAAAAGCAGCGCAGTGGACAATTGACGGACCCGTTCGTGCTGGCACTGCCCCGCGGCGGTGTGCCCGTGGGGGACGAGATCGCCACAGCACTGGATGCACCTCTGGATGTCCTCGTCGTGCGCAAGATCGGTGCCCCGTTCAATCGCGAGCTGGGCATCGGAGCACTGGTCGGTGACGCCCCGCCCCTGTACGACGAGCAGGCTCTGGCCATGCTCGATCTGACGCCTGATCGCCTGGGTGCGCAGGTGGCCGCGGAACGTGCGGAACTGAACCGCCGGACTGACCTGTACCGGGGCCGGCGTCCGGCTCCGGACCTGCGTGGACGGACGGTGATCGTGGTCGACGACGGGCTGGCGACGGGTGTCACCGCGCGGGCCGCACTGAGTGCCGTGCGCGCGGATCAGCCGGCGCGCGTGGTGCTGGCCGTGCCTGTGTGTTCCACCGAGTCGTCTCTGACCGTCGGCGCGGAGGTCGATGAACTGCTCTGTCTGCACCGGCCTTTGGGCTTCCGGTCGGTGGGTGAGTGGTACGACGACTTCGAGCAGATCGATGACAACGAGGTGATCCGGACCTTGCAGGCCGCCTTCGCCGCCCACTGACCACCCCGTCGGCAACCCACTCGCTGCGGGGCCTATGCGGCCGCGGCGTCGAGGAGTTGGATGAACCGCCGCCCGAACAGGTAGGCGTCTCCGGGCCAGCGAGCCGACAGATAGTTACCGTCCTGGACGACGAACGCGTGGGTGTCGTCGGAAGCGGTCCCGCGGCCGGCCAGCACTCGCGGGCCGCGCTCGAACGACGCGGTCGGCGCAGTCAGCGCCGCCCTGACCTCGTCCTCGACATAGGCCGGGTACGTGCGGTAATAACGCCCCAGGCGCCAGGCCGTGATCAGATACGCGGAGCGTTCCATGTACTTGGGCAGGCATGTCGTACGCCGGTCGGCAAGGACGCTGCGGCCGCTCGCGGTGCCGGTCGTCCGGGCCAGCACCAGAACGCCGTGACAGATCGCGCCGACCGGCCGGTCCAGCGCCCAGAAGGCGGCGACCTGCTGCCGCAGAACCTCCGAGCCGAGATACTGCCTCATCCCGGGTGCATGCCCGCCGGGCAGAATCAGTCCGTCGAACTCCGCCATCTCGAGGTCGGCCCAGGCCATCGTCCGGGCGAACTCCCTGCTCTGCGTCAGCTCTGCGTAGCAGCGCTTGGCGTCGGGCTCGGCTCCGAGTTGCCCGAAGAGCACGCCGGTCAGCAGCCGCGGATCGGCGGAAGGCAGCGTGCCGGCGCGTTCGGTGGCGAAGACGACCTCGTGTCCCGCATCGGTGAGCAGGCGCCACGGCACCGCCACCTCGGTGACGTCGAAATCGTGGTCGGGGACCGGAATCAGCACACGCACCCGGCCATGATGGCATGCCCATGGCCGCTCGACGAGGACCGGCACGGACGTCGGCGTCCCGGGACGGTGCCGGTCGCCGGGCACCGGGGCCGGGGGGACCATGGACACCGGGGGCCGGCCGGCAGGAAGGGGTGGCCATGTTCGCGTACACCAAGGCATTCAGCGGCTTCTCGGTCGACGACATCGCGAAGGCCAAGGAGTTCTACGGCGGAACACTCGGCATTCCCGTTTCGGAGGAGAAGGGCATGCTGTTCCTGCAGATCGCAGGCGACACCACCGTTCTCGTGTACCGAATGCGGATCACCGGCCCGCGAGCTTCACCCTTCTCAATTTCGTGTGGACGACCTGGCCAAGGCCGTCAGTGACCTCACCGCACGCGGTGTGCGGTTCGAGCACTACGTGGAGTTCGCGGCGGTCGAGAAGGGCATTCGTGCGCCAGGAAGGCGACACCGTCCATCGCATGGTTCAAGGACCCGGCAGGCAACGTGCTGTCCGTGCTCGAGGAGAAGTGACCGCGAGGGATCACGCCGCGCACGGTGGGCTCATGCGTCGACACGGTGGCCCATGCGTCGAACAGAAGCGGGCCCTTTCGATGTCATCGGCGCCACGAGTACGCGCAGCGGGCAGCCGCACAGGGTGGGTGCGGGGCCCGCTGCGCATGCTCGCCGGCCGTCATTTGACCGAGCCGGCCATCACTCCCTGCACGAAGTGCCGCTGGAAGGCGAAGAAGACGACCACCGGCACCACCAGGGAGAGGAACGCACCGGGTGCCAGCACCCCGATGTTGCTGCCGAACTGTCGCATCTCCGACTGGAGCGCGACGGTCAGCGGCTGGGACTCGCTGTCCGCGAAGAGCAGGGCGACCAGCATGTCGTTCCACACCCACAGGAACTGGAAGATGGCCAGGCTCGCGAGCGCGGGGCGGCCGAGGGGCAGGATCAGCCGGGAGAAGATCCGCCACTCACTGCCGCCGTCCATCCGGGCCGCCTCCAGCATCTCCCGCGGGATCTCCGCGAAGAAGTTGCGCAGCAGGAAGACCGCGAACGGCAGTCCGTAGGCGACATGGAAGAGCACGACGCCCGGGATGGTGCCGAACAGGCCGACGGATCCGAAGAGTTTGGCGACGGGCAGCAGACCGATCTGAATGGGCACCACCAGCAGACCGACCACGACGAGGAAGATGGCGTCGCGGCCGGGGAAGTCCAGCCAGGCGAAGGCGTATCCGGCGAGGGCCGCGAGCACGACGACGAGCAGCGTGGTGGGCACCGAGATCAGCACGGTGTTCCAGAACGCCCCGGTGATGTCGGAGTCCTTCAGCAGGGCCGTGTAGTTGTCCAGCGAGAGCTGACCGGGATCGGTCAGCGCGGTCCACCAGCCGTCCGTGGCGTTGTCGCTCTCGGAGCGCATCGAGGAGAAGAGCAGCCCGGCCAGCGGGGTGATCCACACCAGTGCGACAACGATCAGGACCGCCTGGACCACACCGCTCCCGATCCAACGGGCCAGTCGGCCGGACGCCGTGGGGCGCCGCCGCGGCGACAGGGAGGGGCCCGGTGCGCCGGTCTTGGCGGGCTCTGGGGTGCCAGTGCGCTCGATGGTGCTGTGATGGCTCATTTCCTGCTCCCGCGGAAGCGCCGGACGTTGAAGATCATGGCGGGGACGACCAGCAGAAGCAGCAGCACGCTCAGTGCGCTGCCGAGCCCCTGGTTGTTCCCACCGCCGAAGGAGACCAGCCACATCCGGGTGGCCAGGACGTTCGCCTCCTCCTGCACAGGGCCCGGCGCGATGATGTAGACGAGGTCGAAGACCTTCATCACGTTGATGACGAGGGTCACGAAGACCACGGTCAGCACGGGTGCGAGCAGCGGCACGGTGATCCTGCGGAAGATCTGCCACTCGTTGGCGCCGTCCATCCGGGCCGCCTCCAGGGCCTCGCGGGGCAGCGAGGCGAGCCCGGCGCCGATCAGCACCATCGCGAAGCCGGTCCAGATCCACAGATAGGCGCCGATGATGGCCGGAGTGACCAGGGCGGGCCCGAGCCAGGAGACGCCTTCGTAGGGCGCGGCGAAGTTGTCGGCCGGGAGACGGACGGTGTACGAACCGTCCGCCAGGCCGGCCAGGCTGAAGGAGCCGTCGGGTCCGGTGGTGGCGGTGGCGGCCACTTCTCCGTCCCGTACCGCCTCCACGGTCATGCCCGGCAGTCCGTTCTCCTTCGGATCGACGGTGCCGGGCTTGCCGCCACCGCCGGGGGTGAAGTCGAGATAGACCACTCCCCTGACCTCGTCGGCAGCTGCCTGCGTGTCGGCGGCGCCGTGGGCGGGCCTGGCTTCGACGGGCATCTTGTCCGGGGCCACGCCGACGAAGCCGAGCTGGACGCTCGCTCCGGGCGCGATCGCCTCGGTGGTGCCGTACGAGCCGCCGGCCTCCTTGGTCAGGCCCTGGTTCTCGCGGGCTCTGGCCGTGGGGTAGGCGGAATTGCCGGTGAAGCTGTCGTGGACCGAGACGACCATGGCGTTCAGCACGCCACGGTCCGGATCCTGTTCGTACGCCAGGCGGAAGATGATGCCGGCGGCGAGGAACGAGACCGCCATGGGCAGGAACAGCAGCAGTTTGAACGCGGTTGCCCAGCGCACCTTTTCGGTGAGTACGGCGAGGACCAGGCCGAGGCCGGTCAGCAGGACGGGCGCGACCACGACCCAGATGGTGCTGTTGCGGATCGCCTTGAGCGTGGCGGGGTCGCTGAATATCTCGGCGTAGTTGGCGCCGCCGACGAAGCGGTCGCCGGTGGCGTCGAAAAGACTGCGGCCGATGGAGAACAGAACGGGGTAGACGACGAGCGCGCCGAGCAGCAGCAGGGCGGGCAGCACGAAGGCGATCGCGACGGTCCGCCTTCTGCGCTCGGCCCGGCGCCGCGGATTCGCGGCGCGGGCCTGGGCGTTGACAGCCATGACGGGTGCCTCAGTTCCCGTACGCCTTGGCTGCCGCGGCTTCGAGCTTGGCCGCGGTGGCCTTCGGGTCGGACGGGTTGCGCAGGAAGTCCTGCAGGAGCTTCCACTCCCCCGCTCCCTTGGTGCCGCCGAACGCGGCAGGGGCCTGGTCGGACATGTCGAAGCGCACCGAGTCTCCGGCCTTGACCAGCGATTCGGCGGTGGCGCGGGTGGTGTCGTCGCCGTACGCGGAGAGCTTCACGTTCTTGTTCGGCGACAGGAATCCGCCGGCGCCTGCCCAGACTTCGGCGGCCTCGGGCGTGGCGAGGAACTCCAGCAGCGCCATGGCGGCCTTCTTGTTCTTGCCGTCCTTGAGGACGACGGCCGCGTCGCCGCCGCTGACGACCGGGGCGGGGCCGGAACCGACCGGCGGGAACGGGTAGAACTTCGCGTCCTCGCCGAGCTTTTTGCCGAACTCGTCCTTGGCGATGCCGCCGACGAAGTCGCCTTCGTAGACCATGCCGGCCTTGGGCTCGGGGCCGAAGACCTGCTCGACGGACGCGGGGAAGGCGGTGCGCAGCGCGCCGTTCGCGCCGCCCGCGACCAGCTGCTTGTCCTTGAACAGGTCACCGAGGGTGGTGAGCGCCTTGACGACGGTGGCGTCGGTCCACGGCAGGGTGTGGGATGCGAGCTTGTCGTAGTTCTCGGGACCTGCCTGGGAGAGATAGATGTTCTCGAACCAGTCGGTGAGGGTCCAGCCGTCCTCGCCGGCGACCGAGAAGGCGGGCAGACCGGAGTCGGAGAGGGTACGGCCGGCCTTCAGCATCTCCTCGTAGCTCTTGGGCTCCGCCACTCCGGCCTGCTCGAAGGCGGCCGGGCTGTACCAGACGGTCGACTTGTGGGCCGCCTTGAAGTAGAGGCCGTAGTACGTGCCGTCGACGGTGCCGTAGTTCTTCCAGACCGGGGCGAGGCCCGCGCCGGCGGTCGACTCGGCCTTCTTGGACAGCGGCGCGAGCCAGCCCTCCTTGGCGAACTGCTTGATGACGCCGACCTGGGGCACCATGACGACCTCGGGGGCGTTGCCGCCCTCGATCTTGCTTCCGACGAAGGTGGAGACGTTGTCGCCGCTGGGGACGAAGGTGGTCTTGGCGCCGGTCTTGTCGGTGAAGGCGTCCAGCACCTTCTGGAAGTTCTTCTGTTCGCTGCCGGTCCAGACTCCGGCGACGGTCACCGTCTGGCCGCTGAGCTCCTTGGCGCTCGCCGGGCCGGTCGGGTCGCCTCCGCAGGCGCTCGCGCCGAGTGCGAGGGCGAGCACCGCCGATCCTGCTGCCGCCGTGCGCCGTGCCGTCGTGGTTCGACTCATGATGCGTTCCTTCCGAGGGTGGGTGAAGAGGTGCTGCGGTTGACGCGGGGAGGTTCCGCTCAGGCGGGGGTCGCCTCTCCGGTCCACCAGGCGGCGGTGGCTCCGGGGAGCATTCCGTCCGGGCAGGGCCCGCTGGCGAGCAGCGGGGAGCCGGTCACCGGGGCCGGTACGGGCTCGGTGCCGAAGTTGACGGCGCAGATCAGTCCGTCGCCGCGGGCGACGGCCAGAACCTGGGGCGGTGCGTCCAGCCAGCGCAGGGTGCCTTCGCCGAGCTGCGGCAGGCTGCGCCTGAGCTGGAGGCCTTCGCGGTACAGGTGCCAGAAGGAGCGGGTGTCGGCAAGGGCCCGGTCGGTGGCGTGCTCGGCGAACCACTCGGGTTGCGGCAGCCACGGCCTGGCTCCTTCGGCTCCCTGGCTGAAGCCGAACGGTGAGGCATGTCCGGACCAGGGCAGCGGGACCCGGCAGCCGTCGCGGATCCGGGCGCGGCTGCCGGTGCGCCGGAAGATGGGATCGGTGAGCACCTCGTCCGGGAGGTCGAGGACCTCGGGGAGGCCGAGCTCCTCGCCCTGGTAGACGTAGGCGGCTCCGGGCAGCGCCAGCATGAGGAGGGCCGCGGCGCGGGCGCGGGCCGCACCGAGTCCGCTGCCTTCGACGCCCACTTCGCCGGCGTAGCGGGTGACGGTGCGCACCTGGTCGTGGTTGTTGAGCACCCAGGTGACGGTGGAACCGGTACCGGCGATGTCGCGTATCGCCTCGGTGATGGTGGAGCGGAACGCGGCGGCGTCCCAGGGGGCGCTGAGCAGGTCGAAGAAGAAGGCCTGGTGCAGTTCGTCGGGTCGCACGTACTCGGCGTGTTCGCGTGCGGTCGGTACGGAGACCTCGCCGACCAGCAGGCGCTCGCGGCCGTCCCGGGCGGTGTACTCGTCGCTCACCGAGCGCCAGCGGCGCCAGACGTCGTGCACCTCGGGCTGGTTCCAGGCGAGCGGGTTCACCGAGTCGCGGGTGCGTTCGTCCGCGTACGGGTCGTCGGAGTCGGGCATTTCGGGGTGCTTGTAGAGACCGGCCGCGACATCGATGCGGAAGCCGTCGACGCCGCGGTCCAGCCAGAAGCGCAGCACGTGCTCGAAGAATTCACCGGTCTCGGGGTTGCGCCAGTTCAGGTCGGGCTGTTCCGGGGTGAACAGGTGCAGATACCACTGGCCCGGGGTGCCGTCGGATTCGGTGATCCGGCTCCAGGCCGGGCCGCCGAACATGGCCCGCCAGTTGTTGGGGGGCTCGTCTCCTGTGGGTCCACGGCCGTCGGCGAAGTGGAACCGGGCGCGGGCGGGGCTGCCGGGCTCGGCGACGAGGGCCTCTCGGAACCACGGGTGCTCGCTGGAGCAGTGGTTGGGAACGATGTCGAGCAGCAGCTTGAGACCCAGACGCCGGGCGTCGGCCATCAGTCGGTCGAATTCGCCGAGGTCTCCGTAGACGGGGTCGACGTCGCAGTAGTCGGCGACGTCGTAGCCGTGATCGTGCTGCGGTGACGGGTAGAACGGGCTGAGCCAGATGCCGTCGACACCGAGCTTCTTGAGGTACGGCAGTCCGGCGCGTACGCCGGCGAGATCGCCGATGCCGTCGCCGGTGCTGTCCAGGAAGCTGCGGACATAGACCTGGTAGATGACCGCGTCGCGCCACCAGGCGGTGGGCGTGCGGACAGAGGGGCCGGTTCCGGCCAGGGGTGCTGAGAGCATCTCGCGTGAGACCTGTTCCTGCTGGATGCGAGAGCGACCCGGAGCTGAAGCGGCGCTGCCGGGCTCGCCGTTATGCATGCATGTTAAGTAGTCATGTCAGCCAGGTGTCAACGAACTGACATAAAGCTGCCCGATAATGCCCCGATATCAGAGGGTGCAGAGAAGCGGCCGCGTACTTAACATGTAAGTAAGCGGCCGACGGGCACTACGGAGGAGGCGGTATGGGCTCAGCCCTTGCGGGCGATCGACTCCAGTTCACGGGAAAGTCGAACGACGGCCTGCTCGGGGGAGGCACGCAAGGCCATCACGTCCTGCACCACCGCCTGCACCGCCAGGGTCACCTGGTCGTACCGGGGGCTCTTGGGGCGGGGCTCTGCCGCCAGCACGCTCTGGCGCAGGGTCGGAAGATACGGATGGTCCCGGATCAGTGCCGGATCCTTGTACAGCTCGGCTCGCACCGGCGGCAGCGCACCCTTGGTGAGGACCTGGCGCTGCACGCGCTCACTGGTGAGATACGCGATCAGGTCGGCCGCCGACTGCGGATGCCGCGACTGTGCGCTGACCGCGAGGTTGGAGCCACCCAGCACGCTGGTGCCAAGGCCGTCGGGCCCTGGCAGCGGCACGGCCCCCACCTTGCCCGACACCTTGGAGTCCTTGGCGTTCGCGAGCGCGTAGACATACGGCCAGTTCCGCAGGAACAGCACCTTGCCGTCCTGGAATGCCTGCCGCGACTCCTCTTCCTTGTAGCCGAGGGCGTCCTTCGAGATCCAGCCCTCGCGCATACCGTCGGCCAGGAACCCGAGGCCGGCGCGGGCGGGGGCGGAATCCACGGTGACGCGGGCGCCGTCGTCGCGCAGGAAGGACCCGCCCGCCGAGTGCACCGCCTCGGTGGCATTGACCGAGAGTCCTTCGTACGGCAGGAACTGACCGGCGTAGCCGTCGAGTCCGTACTTGGGGGCGATGTCACGGGCCTGGCGGGCCAACTCCTCCCAGGTACGCGGGGGACCGATGCCCTCGCGCCGCAGGATGTCCGCACGGTAGTAGAGCAGTCCGGCATTTGTAACATAAGGGACGGCATACAACCGGCCACCGAAGGTGGCGGTGTCCACGACGGGCGGCAGGAAGTCGTCCAGCGGGAAGCGCTCCCTCTCCAAGGGTGCGATCCAGCCGGCCGCCGCGAACTCCGAGGTCCAGGCGACATCGATATTGAGCACATCGAAACGGCCACCGCCCGAACGCAGCTCGCTGATCATCTGCGCCCTGGTCTCGTCCGCGGAGTCGGGCAGTTCGACGAGGGTGACCTTTTCTGCCGGATGACCGGTGTTCCAGTCGTCGAGCAGCGGGCCGAGATAGTCGGTCAGATCGCCGGCCGTCACCAGCGTCATCGGACCGCGGCCTTCGCGGTTCGCGGTGCCCTGCTGCGCGGAGAACCCCGTGTAGCCGAGCAGTATCACGGCGATCACCAGGAGAGCTCTACCCGCGGCACGAGTCCACCGCATAGGTTCCTCCCAGTACACCGTCCCGGCCGCGCTGCCGGAAGCTGTGGCCTATATATACCCGTTAGGCATAAGCGATACTAGACGTGCAGGCGGACCGGGCAAGGGACTGCGTCACACCCTGCACCACGAGCCTACGAGCAACTACCGAGCGGGAGGAGGGGGCGCGTGCGGCTGCCGCTTCTGGCGCTCCTCACCCGCGGCCCGGCGCACGGCTACGAGCTCAAGCAGGACCTTGAGAAGCTGCTGGGCGCCGCGTACCCTCAGCCGAACGTCGGCCAGATCTATGTCACCCTCGGGCGGCTGGAAAAGGCCGGTCTCATCGAGGGCGAGGACGTCGAGCAGTCGGGCAGGCCCAACAAGCGGACCTATCTGCTCACCGCCGCCGGCCGGGAGGCCGTACTCGCCTGGTTCGAGGAGACCGCCGACGAGCCCAGAGTGCGGGACGAGTTCTTCATGAAACTCGCGCTCGCGTCGGAGTCCGGACTCGCGGACGCGGTCGCCCTCATCAACAGACAGCGGCGGCAGTACCTGAACACCATGCGTGAACTGTCCAGGCTGGCCGCCACCGAGGAGCGGGACAACCGCCTGTCCCACCTGCTGATCGAAGGCGCGATGCTGCATCTGCAGGCCGATCTCGACTGGCTGGAACGCTGCCAGGAGGAGCTGGAATGAGCAACGAAGGGGCTCCTTCCGGGCTGCCCGCCGACGCCGGCGCACCGACGCCGATCGTCCGTGCCGAGGGCCTGAGCAAGACCCACCACGGCGAGGGCGGGCCTGTGCACGCGGTGCGCTCGGTGGACCTGACCGTACAGCCGGGCGAGTTCGTCGCCATCACCGGACCCTCGGGGGCCGGGAAGTCCACTCTGCTGCATCTGCTCGGCGGGCTGCAGCGGCCCGACAGCGGAGAGCTGTGGCTCGACGGACAGCGCGTGGACGGCTATCGCGAGGCGCGCTGGGCGGGGCTGCGCCGACGCAGCATCGGCATCGTCTTCCAGTTCTTCAACCTGGTCTCCAATCTCACGGTCGCCGACAATGTCGAGCTGCCCGCACTGCTGGCCGGCGCCTCGCCCCGGGCGGCCCGGGACAGCCGCGCCGAACTGCTAGCCGAGCTGGGGCTCGAGGGCCGCGAGCGCGCCATGCCCGGCGAGCTGTCCGGCGGTGAACAGCAGCGGGTGGCGCTGGCCCGGGCGCTGGTGAACCACCCCTCGCTGCTGCTCGCCGACGAACCGGCCGGCAGCCTGGACAGCAAGGGGACCCGTGAGGTGCTGCGGCTACTCTCCCGCTTCCACCAGCGCGGCCAGACGATCGTTCTCGTCACACATGACGCACGGATGGCGAGCGCTGCCGACCGGGTCATCAGCTTCTTCGACGGGCGGATAGCCGATGACGCGGTGCTCGGCGGTGGACGCGCAGCGCCCGGCGGCGGGGTCCGCGGCGTACTCGAACTCAAGGACTGACCGTGCGGGCCACTCTGCGCTGGGCGCACGCCGATCTGCGGGCACACCGCGGCGAGGCGCTGTTCGTCGTGCTCGCGAGCGCCGGCATCATCGCCTCGCTGCTCCTCGCCGGAGCGCTGCTGAGCTATGCGGCCAACCCCTGGCAGCGGATCTTCACCCAGTCCCGGGGCGCGCATGTGTGGATCCACACCCGGTCCGATGCCGACACCGCCGCGCTGGCACGGCTCACGGGGGTTGAGGGTGTGGCCGGGCCCTACCGCACGGGGCAGGCGACACTGGAGTCCCGTGGCGCCCGAGCACGCGTGGAGCTGCGCGCCACGGCCACCCGCCCCGAGTCCGTCGCCCGCCCGCTGCTCACGGCGGGCCGATGGCTCGACCCGGCCTCCGACGGCGCCGGGAACGGGCTCGGCGGGGTGGTGCTCGAAGCCTCGGTGGCCCGTGTGCTGTGGGCGGAGCCGGGCGATACGGTCACCGTCGCCGATGCGGCCGGCGCCGCCCGGACGCTACGGGTCGCCGGTGTCGCCGAGACCGCGGACCTGCGCTACCGGCCGGGCGGCCAGCCTGGAACGGGGTGGGTCCTGCCCGGCACCCTCGACCGGGCCGACCCCGGCAGCCCGGGGGTGACGGCCGGACTGCGGCTCGAGGACCCCGCCGACACCGACTTCACCGTCCAGCGCGCCGTGACCGTGCTCGGCGCGGACCATGTCACGCAGGTCGCCAAGTGGCAGCAGGCACGGGCCGAAGCGGGCGGCGACGACCGGCTGCTCGGGCAGCTCTTCGCCGTGTTCGGGCTCGGCGCGCTGCTGTGTGCGGCGCTCGCCGCGTCGGGTGCGATCAGTGCCCGGGTGCGCGGCCAGTTGCGCGACATCTCGATACTCAAGGCGATCGGTTTCACACCGGGGCAGGTGGTACGGGGGTTCCTGGTCCAGCATCTGGCGTTCGCGCTGCTCGGGGTCACGCTCGGTACGACGGCGATCGCGCTGCTCGGGAACCGGATACCCGGCCGGATCGGGGACGCGGCCGGAGTGTGGCAGGAGCTTCCCGGGCACACCGCGGTGCTGCTCGGTGTACCGGGGGCCGCGGTCCTGCTGATCGCGGCCGCGACCGGGCTCGCGGCCTGGCGGGCGGGCCGGGTGCCGCCTGTTCCCGTGGCGAGGATGGCGCTGCCGTCGGCCGCTCCGATGACCGGGCTCGGCCGACGGGCGCTCGGGCTGCGGGTACCGCCCGCCCTGGTGCTCGGCTGGCGGGCCGCGTTCCCACGCCGGGGCCGGGCGCTGGTTCCCGTGGCGCGGCTGGCTCTTCCCCTGCTTTTGATCACGGTGGCGCTCGTGGCCTGGTCGACCGTGGACCGGTTCGGCAGCCGGCCCGCCGAGATGGGTCTGCCCGCCGCGCTGACCGTGCGGGCCGAGCAGCCGGGCAGCATCCCGGACCGGGAGCTGGACCGCGCGCTGACCGCCCAGCCGGATGTCGTGGCCGCCCACCCGGGGGCCGAGGTCGCGGCGCTGGCACCCGGGCAGACCGGCACGATCACGCTGCGCGGGCTGGGCACGGCATCGGCCCCGTATCCGTACACCGTCGTCGAAGGGCGCGCGGCCGAGGAACCGGACGAGGCCGTGGCCGGACAGGGCCTGCTCGACCTGCTGGATGTCGGGGTCGGGGACTGGGTGCGGCTGACGGTCCAGGGGCGCCCGCAGATCCTGCACGTCGTCGGGCGCAGCATCGAACCCGAAGGCGGCGGCCGGGTGATCTCCACGACCCTGGACACGCTGCGGGAGAGCGACCCCGCGCTGCGGCCCGACTTCCATCTCCTCGAACTGCGACCGGGCGCGGACCCGCGGGATGTCAGCAGCGCGCTCGCCGCATCGTCCGGCGGCACCCTGGAGATCCGCGAGATCGCCAACCCGGCGGACCGGCTCGCTCCGGCGCGTGTGGTGATCGCCGCGCTGATCGCGGTCCTGGCACTGATCGGGCTGATCGAGCTGCTGACACTGATCAGTACGGGGGTGCGTGACCGCGGCCGGGATCTGCTGGCGCTCAAGGCGATCGGACTGACACCCCGCCAGATCAGCTCGGTGATCGTGACGGCCGCCGGTCTCACGGCGCTCGCGGCAGCGGCCGTGGGCACGGCAGTCGGGATGGTCTCGGGCCGGTGGCTGGTCGATGCCCAGGGCCGCTCGAGCGGCATCGGTGCGGGGATCGCCCATCCGCCGCCCGCGTCGTTGCTGGTGCTGGTCGGGGCCGGGGCGGTGCTGGGGGCCGTCGCCGCGGCGACGCTGCCGGCGGCCCGGACGGCGCGACGCCGTCTCGCGGACTCGCTCAGCGAAACGCTCTGACGGCGGTGGCGGCACACGGCCGCCGGAAAGCCCGCGGCGGCGGTGGCCGCCGCGGGCTTGGAGATCACCGGCGTCGTCGACCGGGTGGAGACCTCCTGGGGCCCTGCGGACCTGGACGTGGCCCACTGCGCCACCGCTCCGGCGTTTGCTGGACGGCGCCCGCGCCGGCATGGAGTTCGCCGACCGCTACGTCGCGGCGGGCGGCACGCTGACGGCGGATCCGCGGCCCACCTGTACTGGCGCATCCTCGACGCGCCGGCCTTCGCCCCGGAGGCGGAGAACGTGGCGGTGCCGTGGCGCGAACTCGGACGTGAGGAACTGACCCCGGCGCTGCTCGCCACGAGGCTGGAGGAGTATCTGCGGCGCCTCGTCGCCCGGGTACGGCTGACCGCGTGGCAACGCCTCGCCGTCCACGGGGGCGGTCCGACGGGTCACCTCCACCCGGATCCGGCGGGAACCGGGCGTGACGGAATTGTGTCTGTCATGGGGACAGCACGTGGGCTATCGTGCGGCGGTCGTACAAAAGCCACCGTGAGACACGGCGTGGAACGGGGACCGCCGGCGGTTCCCACTGGGGGAACGTGATGAACGTGTGGTCGGTGCCCGGGTACACGGAGTCCCGGGAATTGGGATCGGGCGGTTGCGGGCGTGTCGTCCTGGCTGTCCATGACGCCACCGGCGTGCCGGTGGCCATCAAGTATCTGAACGGGCGGCTGCGCACCGATGCAGCCTTCGTCCAGGAGTTCCGGGCCGAGGCACGGCTGCTCGGTGACCTCGACTCGCCACATGTCGTCGGACTCTACGAGTACGTCGAAGCCCCGCACGGCGCGGCCATCGTCATGGAACTCGTCGACGGGATCGCTTTGCGCGCGCTGCTCCTGCGGGAGGGTGCCACCGGACCGGAGGCGGCTCTGGTGGTGCTCAAGGGCTCGCTGCTGGGGCTGGCCGCCGCGCACCGGGCAGGAGTGGTGCACCGGGACTACAAGCCGGAGAACGTCCTGGTCGCGGCCGACGGTTCGTCCAAGCTCGTCGACTTCGGTATCGCCGCGGGCCGTGGCAGCACACCCGGAGTGGCCGGCACACCCGCGTACATGGCCCCCGAGCAGTGGAACGGCGAGCCCGCCTCCCCGGCGGCGGACGTCTATGCGGCGACCGCCACGTTCTACGAGTGCCTGACCGGCCGCAAGCCCTTCACCGGCGAGAACTTCGCCGAACTGGCGCTGCAGCACATCGGCGCGCCGATCCCCGCGGACGACGCGCCGGAGCCGGTGCGCCCGCTGATCAGGCGCGGCCTGGCGAAGGCCCCTGAGGACCGTCCCGAGAACGCGACCGCGTTCGTGGCCGAGCTCGAGGAGATCGCCGGGGCGGCGTACGGCCCCGACTGGGAGGAACGCGGGCAGCGCAAACTGGCCGCGCTCGCCGCACTGTTGCCGCTGCTCTTCCCCTCCGCCGCCGGCCGCGCGGCCGGCACCACCGACCTTGCCACGACGGCACTGGGCGGTGGCGGCAGTCCCGGCGGCTGGTCCCCTCTGCTGCGCAAGGCACTGACGGCGGCCGCCGCGCTGGCCGTGGCCATCGCGGTGGCGATCGCAGCCGGGGCTCCCGGAGGCGGCCCGCAGGAGAGAACCGCCCAGGCCCTCGCCACCACGAGCGCGGAGCCCGGTACGCCGCAGGATCCGCTCACCTCTGCGCCGGCCGGTCCGTCCGCGTCGGCCGACCCGTCGACATCGACGTCGCCGTCGGCCACGGACTCCACGAGCCCCTCCCCCACCACTTCGGACACGGCGACCGATGAGCCCGCCACGCCGACGCCCGGGACCCCGGCAGACCCGGTGACCACGCCGTCCACGGCTGGTCCCACGGTCGATCCCACGACCGCCACACCCACGGCGCCGCCGGTGCGCGTGCGGGCCGTGTCCGTGACCAGCCTGCGGCAGACGGACTTCACCACTGCTGCCGCGTCCATCGACGTCACGACGGACGGCACCGGACCCGTCACCATCGTCGTTTCATGGTTCACCGGCAGCACCAAGGGCGAACTGGGCAGTCCCGACGGCACACAGACCTTCGAGCGCAGCGGCGCGACGCAGTACACCCTGCCGCTCACCCACACCTTCCAGGGCCGGGGCTGCTACTGGGGTGTGCAGGCGACGACGAACCCGACCGCCGCGAACGGCAGTTCCATGCAGCAGATCCTCACCCAGCAGTGCTCGATCCGATGAGCGGTCCGACGAACGATCCACGAGTCCCGTACGACGGCCCGTCGGACGCGAGTCGGCCGCAGCCCCCAGACGCCGACGACGAGTACAGCGCGACCGCCCTCGGCAGCCATTGGTTCGAACGCCCCGAGCCCGAGCCCGAGGTGGATACGCCCACCCTCGTAGAGGACCACGCAAGGCCGGCGGACGTGGCGCCCGACCGGGTCGAGGGCGACGTCCTGCGCTTCGGGCCCGGCGTGACCGCCGTCGTCCGCAGCCGTGGCAGCGGCACCACCGCCGCCGATCTCTGGCACGGCACCCTCGCGGGACAACCCGCCTCCGAGCCGGAACAGCCCCGCCGCCGCCGGGTACTGCGGCGTTATGCCCTGGCGGCCTCGGTGCTGCTGGCGGTGCTGGTCTTCCTCGCCTGGCAGCGTTACGGCCCCGGACTTGCCGTGCGGGGCGTGGCGGTGGAGACCTCGGCCAAGGGTCCGGGGTGCGACGGCACGGCCGATGTGGTCGGCGTGGTGAGGACGAACGGACGCCCCGGCACTCTGAGGTACAGCTGGGTGCGCAGTGACGGTACGGCCTCGGGCGAGCTGGAGGAGAAGCTGAAGCGCGGCCAGAAGCAGGCCCGTCTGCATCTGCTGTGGACGTTCCACGGCACAGGTGCATACCGGGCCGCCGCCGAACTGCGTGTCACCTCGCCCTCCTCCCACTCGGCGTCGGCGCGTTTCCTGTACGTGTGCGACTGAACCGGTGCGTCGCTGCGGCGGACACAGTCGTTCATGAACCTTCTGCAACGGCAGGTACAGGCCCTGCGTCGGCCTGTACGTGACGCCGCTCGGCCCGACGGACCGCGGTGCCCAGGCCGACGACGAGCGCGGTCTCCCCTGTGCGACTCGCCGATCTTGCCGCGGCGGAGATGGAACGGCACACCAAGGATTCACCTCTACCGTGTCGAACCAGTAGTTTCCAGAAAGGCAGTGGTGATATGGCCGTCGACGCATCGAGCGTCACCGTCGCACGAGAGGCGGACCCGGAGTCCGGCCCTGAGCGATGGAACGGCCGGCAAGGCCCCTCTTCGTCATGGTGGACCTCGTGGCCGTCGGTCCTGTCCCTGCTGCCGCTCGGCCTGCTCGCCATGGCTTCCTGGCTCGGCCGGTACGTCCGCCCCAGCGCCGACGAGTGGTGCTTCCTGCCCAGCGTGCGCGACCACGGTATTTCGGGCCTGGTCGGAAAGTTCTACTTCACCGACAACGGGCGGATCGGCAACGGCCTGTTCGTCGGCCTCTACGCGAAGTTCCCGGTGGCCGGACACCAGTGGTTCGGGCTGATCAGCGGCGTACTGATGCTGGCGCTGCTGTGGGCGCTGACCGTACAACTGCTGCGCCGGGCCGACGTGGAAGCGCCGCGCGGCCTCCCGTTGCTCGTGGCGTCGATGATCACCGCCGTATTCCTGTTCGCCACCCCCAACACCTACAAGACGTTCTACTGGCCCGCGGCCTCCGTCTCGCACACCGTCGCGCCGGTGCTCGCCTGTGCGGTCGTGATTCCGCTGCTGCGTGCGCGTGGTCGCAGGGGTCGAATCGCCGCCCTCGCCACCGTGATCGCGGCGGGGGTTTTCATGGGGACGCTCTCCGAGGAGGCGTCGGTCGTCGCTCTCGTGGTGCTGTCGGGTGTGGTGATGTTCGCGCACCGCGTCTTCACCTCGCGGGTGAAGGGCTTCGCCCGCCGCTGGGCGCTCCTCGGCATGGCGGGCATCGCCGTCGGCACCCTTGTCCTGATGACCTCACCGGGCTCACGCAACCGGCGCGAGCGCTACGGCGCCGACCGCGCGTCCATGCTCGCACCGGAATCGCTGCTGAACTCGCTCCGGGGATACGTCCAGATCCTGGAGACCGTCCTGACCACATGGCAGTACGTGGGAGCGGTCGCGGCCGGCGTACTGCTGGGCCTGCTGGCCCGCGGGCGGAGCCGGCGGCCCGCCGTCCTGCTGCCGTCCCGTCCCCTGCCGCTGATCTCCCTCGGCGCGGTCGCCTTCCTGGTGTCCGGCTATCTCTGCACGGTCATCACCTACCCCGTCTTCGGGGATCGGGTGGTGACCACGGAGCGCACCTGGAACGACTACCTGCTGCTCTACGTCCTGCTGCTGGTCGGCGCCGGCGCCTTCATGGGGCAGGCACTGCGGCTGCGTGCGCCCTGGGCGGGGGGCGGTGTGGCGACCGCAGCGGCCGCCGCGGTGTGCGCGGCGGCCGTGCTGGGTATGGCCGGCCCGCTCCAGGACCTCGGCAACGAGATGCAGGTGCGGGCCGAGAAGTGGGACCGTCAGGACCGGTTCCTGCGCGAGCAGGCGGCAGGCGGCGCGAAGGTCGCGCCGTACAGGCCCGTTTCGGTCGCCAGGATGCTGGAACCGTTCAGTGACAAGGGCCGCAAGGTCTGGCCGGCGCAGTGTGTCGCCGACTACTACAACCTGGACAAGGTCACGTACTCGACACAACTTCCCTGACCTCGGCAGCGGCGTGGGCCGTTGCGCTGCCGGCGGCGGCCGCGCGGGAGGTGTCGGTCTCCCGGATCACATAGTGCGGCCGCCGCTTCGCCTCGTGATAGATCCGTCCCACGTACTCGCCGATCACGCCGAGGGTGGCGAGCTGGATACCGCCCAGTGCCACTATGGCGGTGATCAGGGTCGCGTAACCGGGCGTCTTCACGCCGTCGAGCAGGACGTTCGCGATGATCCACAACGTGTAGACGACGGCGGACAGGACGAGCCAGAGTCCGGCGTGGATCGCCAGGCGCAGCGGGCGCATGTTGAACGAGAGCAGCCCGTCGATACCGTAGTTGAGCAGACGGCGCCCGCCCCACTTGGACTGCCCGGCGGCCCGCTGCACGTTCTCGTACGTGAAGCTGACGGTGTCGAATCCGATCCAGGAGAACAGCCCCTTGGAGAAGCGGTTGCTCTCCGGGAGCGAGAGCACCGCGTTGACCGCCCGGCGTGACAGCAGCCTGAAGTCGCCCGCGCCGTCGACGACTTCAACCTCCATGAAGCGGCGCACCATGCGGTAGTAGGTCTGGCTGAGCGCCTTGCGTACGGCGCCCTCTCCCGTCCGGTCCCGCTGGGCCACGACCTGGTCGTAGCCGTGCCGATGCAGCTCCAGCATCCGCGGCAACAGCTCGGGCGGGTGCTGCAGATCGGCGTCCATGAGGACCACCGCTTCGCCCCGTGACATCCTCAGTCCCGCGAGCATCGCCGACTCCTTGCCGAAGTTACGGCTGAAGGAGGTGTAACGCACCCGTGGGTCCGCTGCTGCCAGGTCGCGAAGCTGCAGTCGGGTCCGGTCGCTGCTGCCGTCGTCGACATAGCAGATCTCGAAGGTCGTCCCGACCGGCTCGAGAGCGGCGATCAGAGCCGTGTGGAAGGCGTCGATCACCTCGCTCTCGTTGAAGCACGGCACGACGACCGAAGTATGGACCGTTGTCATCTCACTCCATGCGCTGTGATGCGGGCAGGCTGCCCTCTCTGCAGCCCGTTGCGTAGGCAAGATGGTCTAAGGGCCGAAGAGGTTGCCTTCATGGTGAGGTGAACGCTGGTTCGTTACCAGGAAGCGATTGTTTCCGGGCGCGTCGCGCACGGTGACGAGCAATCAGGTGCGGCGGCGCCGGAGCATCGCGGATCCGGTCACGGCGAGCAGCGCGAGCACGGCGGCCCCCGAACCGGCGATCAGGGTGAGCGTGTTGTCGTCACCGTCGGCCGACGCCGTGGCGGGACGGCCGGCGGAGGGATCGACGGGTGGGGCGGCCGGTGCGGCTGCCTCGGCGGTGCCCTGGGGTTCACTCGGCTGCTCGGTGGGCCGGTCGGCCGGAGGGCTGGGCGGCGCCTCGGACGGCTGGGCGGTCTGTGGAAGGGTGTCCCGCGGCGGTGCGTCGCCCTCGCCGTGGCTGCCGCCCGTCAGCACCACGTCGGAGCACGAGTAGTAGGTGTCGGGCGTGTCCGTGTTCCGCCACACCGTATAGAGCACATGCCGTCCTGTCAGCCCGGACGGGAGCCGCCCGCTGATCCGGTAGGCGCCGTTGACGAGCGCCGGGTCGGTGGCCGTGGCGAACGGCCGCGCGGCCAGGTCGTCCCAGCGCAGCGGTGTCGCCGGATCGTGGCCTTGCTTGGTGAGATAGAGGTTGAACGTCCCCCTGTGCGGGATCGTCGACCGGTAGGTGAGGGTGAACGGCGCACCGGCCTTCAGCGGTGTCGCCGGCCAGTCGGTGCGGGCGATGTCCAGCCCCTTGTACGCATCCAGGCCGGCGCTGCACAGCTGACCGTCCGGAATCACCTCGCGGTCCCTGCCCCGCACATCGGCCACCCGAAGGTTGTCCCACGCGCTGAAGTCCGCTCCCCCGTTGACGGCACGGGCCGCTCTGCAGGCCGCCGATGTGCGCTGCGCCCCGTCGAGTCCGCAGGCGGCGACCCTGCTGACCGGGTCGGTCGGCGCGCCATGGGCCTGGGCGACCCCCGCGGCCGCGAGGGTGAGCAGGACGGGCACCGCCCCGACGAGGACGGCAGCAACGGCAGCGGCAGCTGGCGGGCGATGGTCGGTCATCGGCGGCAGACCTCCTTGACGGGGCTCGACGGTTGCCGTCAAGTACGGCGCGAAACCGCGCCGCGTTCATCCCGCTCTCGCGTCCGACGGGTTCTTGCACGACGCGGCCGCGCGCGCTGTGGGCGGGCTTCCGGACGTCCGCCTCACGGCAACGCTCACAGTCTGATGCGGGCGACGATCGGCAGGTGGTCACTGCCGGTCGCGGGCAGCGAAGCCACCCGCGAGACGGTCGCTGATCTGGTCATGATCTGGTCGATCCGGGCGATGGGGAACCCCGCGGGCCAACTGAACGCGAACCCCGGCCCCGTCGGGTTCATCTGCGAGCTGACCGGCCTCAGTCCCCGGTCGTCCACCGTGCTGTTGAGATCGCCCAGCAGGATCACCCGGTCCACCTGCTCCGCGGCGATCGCCGCGCCGAGCAGCCGGGCGCTCTCGTCCCGCCATGCCGAGCCCAGCCCCGTCACACCGAGGCGTACCGAGGGCAGGTGAGCCACATACACCGCGATCTCACCGTGCGGCGTCCGCATGGTGGCGCGAAGCCCGCGGTTCCAGCCGGAGCCGATCCCGGCCGGTTTGATGTCCACCGGCCGTGCCTCCGTCAGTGGGAACGTCGACCACAGGGCGACCGTGCCCGCCACCGCGTGATGCGGATAGTCTCCGGCGAGCGTCGCCTCGTACACGGGACGCGTGGACTCCGTCACCTCCTCCAGGGCGATGAGGTCGGGTCGAGCCCGCGTCAGTGCGCGTGCGGTGGCCTGCGGGTCGGTGTTCACATCACTGACGTTGTGCTGCACCGCGACGATATCGTGCGCCGTGCCCTGCCCGGGCAGCAGCAGAACGCCGAACTGCCCCAGCCACACGCCCATCGGCAGCAACAGGGCGAGCAGTGCGGTGCGGGCCCTGCGCAGCAGGGACAGCGCCGCCAGCACCGGAACGGCCAGACCGAGCCAGGGCAGGAACGTCTCCACGAGGCTGCCGAGGCGGCCGACGGCGTTGGGTACGGCGGCAGGGACAGCGAGGACGAGCGCGACGAGGGCGGCGGCAAAGGCGGTGCCGCGGCCGCGCTGCCAGGCGGAGCGCCCCCTGGCATCCACACCCCAACTCCCGCCTTGCACATGCGGCTCACCCCGACGCCACTTGCTCGGGGGCCCGTCGGGCCACCATGCGGACGGAGGCCACGCGGCGCGCCGGGGCCGCGCCTCAGGCATCGAACGCCTCCAGGGTGACAAGGGCGCTGTCCGCGTTCTCGTACTCCACCGTCAGTCGCACCTCGTCCGCGACGACGTTCTGCGCGGACGGGTAGGAGATGTCCAGGCACACGTCCTGTGTGCAGTGCTCCTTCGGCTTCTCGTCGGGGTAGGTGGTGGCCTTGAGCCAGTCCGCGACATCGGCGCGCGGCATCCGGAACGTCCCCCTGACCACGGTGTCCATCCACTCGTCGACCGAGCAGTCCTCGTCGGTCGTACCCTCGGGAAGCGAGCCGTGGGCGAACTCCATGGCACGGGAACAGCCGGCCTGCGAGTGGGTGTTGAAGGGGTCGTCGCTGACCATGAACGAGATCACCATCCAGGCGAACCACATCACCAGGGCGACGGCGGCAGCCAACGGCACCGCGAGCACGGCCCACAAGACCCTGCGCCACCGCCTCCCCTGCCGGCTCGGCCGCGCTGCCTCGCCCGCCGCCCCGTCCTGCCGTGCGTTGTCCATGACGCCCCCGATTCCCGCCCGTGGGTCAGATCTTGCCAGTCCGCCGGGCCGGGGGCGTTGTCAGTGGTGACGGACAGCGTCGCGGACAGGATGTGTCGGGGAGGAGTCCGTATGGAATTCCGTATCGAACGCCGTGAGTTGGCCGACGCCGTTGCCTGGGGCGCTCGCGTGCTGCCCGCACGTTCACCCGTGCCGGTGCTGGGCGGGCTGCTGCTGGACGCGAGCGACGGCCGGCCGCGTGTCTCGGGACTCGACTACGAGGCGTCCGCACGGATCGAGGTGGAGACGCAGACGGTGCGTCCCGGTCAGGTGCCGGTCATGGGGCGCAGGCTGCTTGATGTCTGCCGTGTTCTGCCGGACGGGCTCGTGGACTGCGCGGTGGAGGGCTCGCGCTCCTCGGTGGTCGGTGGCGGTGCACGGTTCGGCCTTTCGGTGCTGCCTCTGGAGGACTGCCCTGCGCTGCTGGCACTCGCCCTTCGTACGGTTCCATCTGCTGGGCCCTGGCCAACGGGCCCTGCTCAGCGGTACGGACGCGGCGGACGGCACGGCGCATCCCGCGCATCGGCATCTGCTGATGCCGGTGAAACCGCTGGTCTGACCGGTGACCGCGGATGGCCGGCGGTTAGGCTGAGGCGCATATGTTCCGCTTCCACCGCACCGCCGCCGCGCAACGCGCCCGCGCGACCGCCGCCTTCAGGGGCGCGGCGGCCGCTGCGGTGACTGCCGTGGCGCTGGCCGGCTGCGCGTCGGAGACCGGGGCTCGGGACGGGGGCGTTGCCCCCAGTCTGTCGCCTCCGGTGCGCCCCTCGCCGCTGTGGCCGCAGTATCAACCGCCCCGGCCACCCGGCACCGGTCAGCCCGGCCCCGCCTTCAAGCAGTACCCGGCCGTGCCCATCGAGCTGCCCGGGAGCGGCCTGGCGGGAGTGTCGGTGAGGAAGCTGCTGGAGAGGGACCCGAATGTGCCACAACTGGTCCGGGCCGCGCTCGCGGACTGTCCGGGCGCGCGGTGCGGACTGCGCGCCCCTGTCCACCGAGACCTCACGGGGGACGGCGACGATGAACTGGTGGTCGCCTTCGACGAACCGTCCGCCTCGCTGACCCTGGTTCAGGTCTACCGGGCATCGGGCCGCACGGTACGCCCGGTGCTGATCACCTGGGGCCAGCTCGGGCTGACCGGCGAGACGTTCGGCCGCGATCTGGTGATCACCTCGACCGGCCACGACGGCAGCTTCACCACCCGCTACCGCTGGAACGGCACCGTGATGGCTCCGGGCGCATCGCAGAACGAGCCGCGTTCGCCCGCGGCGCCGACCGGCGCGACCGCAGGGCAGTCCGGCACGGCCACCGCTCCACAGACGAGGACGCCCCGATGACGAACCCTCCGCAGGCTCCCTCCGAAGCCCATGTGCTGCTCGTCGAGGACGACGAGGTGATCCGCAACACCGTCCGGATGGTGCTCGAGCGCTACGGCTTCACCGTGTCGACCGCGGGCGACGGGCTGACCGGCCTGGAGCTCTTCCGGGAGACGAACCCGGATCTGCTGCTGCTCGATGTGATGCTCCCCGACCTGGACGGCATCGGGCTGTGCCGCAGGATCCGCGAGCTGAGCCTTGCGCCGATCCTGATGATGTCGGCACGCGGCGACACCCTCGACGTCGTCTCCGGTCTCGAGGCAGGCGCCGACGACTATGTCGTCAAGCCCTGTGAGAGCGCGATTCTTGTCGCACGGATCCGCTCGCTGCTGCGTCGCGCCTCCTTCGCACCGGCCGCCACCGCGGGCAGCCGGGCAGCGAACGAGGAGGACTCCACGGCCACGTTCGGCGATCTGACCATCGACACCCGCGGCATGGAGGTGTCGCGCGCGGGACGCACGCTCGCGCTGACCCCGACCGAGCTGCGGATGCTCCTCGAGTTCGCCGCATCGCCCGGCGTCGTACTGGAGCGCCGTACGCTGCTGAGCCGGGTGTGGGACCACGCCTGGCACGGCGACACCCGCGTCGTCGACCTTCATGTGCAGCGGCTGCGCGCCAAGATAGGCGCCGATCGGATCGAGACGGTCCGCGGCTTCGGCTACAAGCTGCGGCGCTGACCATGGCTCTGCGTCGGCGGATCGCCGCCCTGGTGGCCGCGGCCATCTGCGCCGTCGCCACTGCGGTCGGCGTGCTGGTGCACCATGCCTCACTCGACCGGGAGCTCTCGCAGGCACGCGAGACGGCACGCACCACGCTCGAGCGGGCCGCCGTCATCTACACCCGCACCGGGACGGTCCAGGGCTCGGGCGCCGAACTCGACGCGAGCGGTCTGCCCCGCGGCCTCGGCACGCTGGTCGCCAAGGGGCGCCAGGGCACCGAGTTCACCGACGGACCGTCCGGGCCCGCCATGTGGGCCGCGCGGCCCGCTGGTGACCGGGTGCTTTCCGTACGCATCGACTTGAGAACCACGATGCGCGACCTGGGTGCGCTCGACACGAGCATTGTTGTGGCCGGTGGACTCACCACGGCGGTGGTGCTGCCCCTCGGTGTGCTGAGCGCGGGCCGGATGAGCCGCAGGCTGCGTACGGCTGCCGGGACCGCCCGCCGCATCGCCGCTGGGGATCTGGACGCCCGTATCTCGGCCGCGCCCCGGCCGCAGGACGAGATCGCCGAGATCTCCACGGCCGTCGACACCATGGCCGCCGCCCTGCAGCGGCGACTGCGCGTCGAGCAGCGCTTCACCGCCGATGTGGCGCATGAACTGCGCACACCTCTCATGGGACTCGTCACCGCGGCCGAACTGCTGCCGGAGGAGGACGAGGCTGCCGGATATGTGCGCGACCGGGTGCGGGTTCTCAGCACTCTGGTGGAGGAGCTGCTGGAGATCTCCCGACTGGACGTGGGCGGGGAACAGCCGGATCTTTCGCCGTGCCCGATAGGACCGTTGGTGACCGCGATCGTCCAACGCACGGGTCTGGCAGCCACGTTGCAGGTCGACGACCATGCCGCGCAGGACCCCGGCGTGCGCGTGTGGACCGACCCCCGGCGGCTGGAACGCATCGTCGCCAATCTGGTCGTCAACGCGCACCGGCACGGCCGCACACCGGTCACGGTGTCGGTGACGGCCGGCGAATGCGTGAGCGTGACCGTACGCGATCGGGGCACCGGCTACCCGGACTCCCTGTTGCAGGAAGGGCCGCAGCGATTCGGCACGGGCACCCGGGAACGCGGCACGGGCCACGGTCTGGGCCTGACCATCGCCCGGGGCCACGCGGATGTCATCGGAGCCACGCTGACCTTCGCCAACGACCCGGACAGCGGCGCGGTCGCCACCCTGCTGCTGCCCGCGCGGCAGGGTGGTCCGAGCGGATCCGGCGACTGACCGATACACAGCCGATACACCACCGAGGCACAGTTGATGCCGGTCTTCCGCTTGACGAAGATCTTCGGCGCCGAGGATGGTGCCATGCGTATCAGGCGGAACCCCGACCGGGCGGCGGAGCGGCTCGCAGCGAGCGAGGTCGGCTGGGCGGAGACGCCGAGAGGGCGCGGCGGCCGTCCGGGTACGCGCGGCAGGCAGCGAGGGACCCTGCCCCTGCCCGGCATGGGCGGCCGGTCCCGCAGGCGGACCGGGATACGCCGTTTCCTGAACTGGCGGGCCGCCCTGCTCAGCGTCGCCTCCCTCGGCACCCTGATGGTCGGCGGCTTCACCGTGCTGTACGTCGCGATCGACATCCCCCAGGCCAACGACCTGGCCAGGGCTCAGAGCAATGTCTACTTCTACAGCGACGGAACACGCCTGACCCGCACCGGAGACATCAACCGGGAGAGCGTCCCCCTCGACCGCGTTCCCCTGAATGTGCGGCGGGCGTTCGTCGCCGCGGAGAACAAGGACTTCTACAGCGACTCCGGCGTCTCGCTGAGCGGCACCGCCCGCGGGATCTTCAACACCGTGACGGGCAAGGGAAAACAGGGCGGCTCGACGATCACCCAGCAGTACGTCAAGAACTACTACCTCAGCCAGGAACAGACCGTCACCCGCAAGGTGCAGGAGCTCGTGATCGCTCTCAAGGTCGACCGTCAGACCTCCAAGGACGACATCCTCGCCGGCTATCTCAACACCAGCTTCTACGGACGGCAGGCCTACGGCGTCCAGGCGGCGGCCCGCGCGTACTACGGCAAGGAGGCCGGGCAGCTCACCGTCGAGGAGGGCGCGTATCTCGCGGCGCTGCTCCAGGCCCCCAGCCAGTACGACTGGGCCGCGGCCGGCCCCGAGGGCAGGCGGCTGGTCATGGAACGCTGGGGCTATGTGCTCGACAACATGGTCGAAGAGGGCTGGCTGGACGGTGCCACGCGACAGCGCATGCGGTTTGCGCCACCGCTCGCGCCCAAACCGGTCTCAGGGCTCGGCGGGCGGGCCGGCTATCTGGTGGAAGCCGCACGGCGGGAACTGATGGCTTCGGGCATCAGCGAGCAGGAACTCGCAGGCGGCGGCTGGCGTATCACCCTCAACATCGACCCTGCTCGGCAGCGGGCGCTGGAGCAGGCTGTCGCCACCGGTGGCGACGCATCCGGCGTAACCGGGCCCTCCGACCCCTCTGGCCCGTCCGACGCGGACACTCCCGCCGGGACGGAGGACGCCGACCAACAGGCCGGTGCCGTATCCGTGGATCCGAGGTCCGGCCGCATCCTGGCGCTGTACGGCGGCCGGGACTACCTCAAGCACTTCATCAGCAACGCGACCCGCTCCGACTACCAGGCAGGTCCCACGTTCGGACCGGTGGCCCTGGCCGCGAAGGTCGACGCGGCGCCCGATCAGCGCGGCACAGGCCGGACAACGGACGTCTTCGCGCACGTCCGGCAGACGGCCGTGGAGTTGGGCATGAACCCGCAGGCGAGCGGGTTCACCTCGCCGCGATCGACGTCGCTCGGGCTGATGGGCGTCAGCCCGATGGAGATGGCGGGTGTCTACGCCACCCTCGCCAACGAGGGGAGAAAGGTGACTCCTTCGATCGTGAAGTCGGCGCAGCGCGGCGACGAGAGCACGAATCTGCCGCCCTCGATCGGCGGCCAGGCCGTCAGCGCCGAGGCGGCCGGCATCGTCACCGGGTCACTCGGAAGCAGCTTCGCCCGCGCGGACAGGCTCCCGGTCGAGGGCGCCGCGGCGAGCGCGCAGCCCGTCGCCTTCGTACCCACGGTCACGGGCCCGTCGGACGACCGGAAGGCGGAGTGGTACATCAGCTTCTCGCCGGAACTGGTCACCTCGCTGGCCTTGTTCGGCGAGGACGCAAGGACCCAGAAGCAGGTGGCCCTCAAGGGCGCCGGGGAGGGCAACGCCGAAAGGATCTGGTCGATGTACACGGCGATGTCAGGCTCCGAGGTGGCGCCGGACCCGGTCGGATCGGAGGAGTAGCGGACGCGCCACGCTCGGGGCATTGCCGGAAAATCGGTGGCAGCCCGACGAGACGGCATGGCAGTCTTCAGACACCGAAGGGGTGTAGCTCAGAGGCCAGAGCGCCGGTCTCCAAAACCGGATGTCGCAGGTTCGACTCCTGTCTCCCCTGCCTTCGTGACCAGCGAGGTCGCCGGTGAAAGCCCAGGTCAGCGCATGAGCGGCCTGGGCTTTCGCATGCCCCGTACAGCACCGCCCCCAGTCGGCGGGGAGCCACGGGCTACGGAAGGCCGGGGGCCTGCTGCTGGTCCTCGCCGAGGGCGGCGACGACATCGGCGTCGAGGCCGAGCGCCTCGTCCACGACCTGGCCAGGCTCCCCGCCGACGAGGCGGGCGGTGGGGCGGACGGCGAACCGGCCGGCGGCGATGCCAAGTCCGGCGAGGGCCATGAGGATGCCAAGGGTCTGATCCGACTCGGCGACCTCCATATCCCATCGGGCCTCGTCGGCGTCGGTCCAGCCGCTGCTCGGGCGGCCGAGGACTTCCATCCAGTCGTCGCCGCTGGCGTTGATCGCGGCCTGCTCAGCAACGCCTTCAGCGACGGTCCCTTGGCCGTAGATGACGATGCCCCAGATGGCGAAGGCGAGTCCGGCGAGTGTGAGGGCGAGGCGGGTGCGGCGTCGAGCTCGTGTCACGGGTGGTTCTCCTGGCCGGCGCGGGTGGTGGTGATGACCATCGACGGGGGCGGATGGTTGCCCTACGCCACGGCCCGCCTTTCGGAGAGCGGCAGGGCCAGGGGCTGCGGGTCGTTGCCAAGGGGCGCACCGCGGTTCAGCACCGGTGTCCCAACCGGATGTCGCAGGTTGGACTCCTGTCTCCCCTGCCTGTGCGTGTCCGCCGCCCGCTGTCGCAGCGGGCGGCGGACATGTGTCATCGGCCGACCAGCAGCGCGGCGAGCGCGGCCGGGTCGCAGGCGGTGTGAAGGTCGCTGACCTGGCCGTCGCCGACCTCGACGACGCGCCACATCCCGTCCTCGCGCAGGGCGACGTCGGTGGTGACGAACCGGCAGCCGAGGCCGCGCACGGCGGGTGTGATGTGATCCAGCTCGGGTGCGGGTGCCCGGGTGCTGCGGCTGTCGGGATGCGGTGTGATCAGGCGTGGCTCCGAGTCCAGCCACCACACGCGCAGTTCCGGGGCGGCCGTGACGTCCTTCACGAAACTCTCGTACGCGCGCAGCACGATGCCGCCCGCCAGGAACTCCGCCTGGAGCTCGACGAAGCGCCCCACGATCCGCTGCAGTTGCCGGCGGTCGCCGAGGTCGGGGATGTAGCAGGCCTGGTCCCATGCATCTTTTCGGGACTTGACGTAGTCCTTCACTATGGCGGCACCGGACGGCAGCTGCGCGGCGAGCGCCGACAGCTGCGCCAGGGGCGGGGCCTGCCCCGGTCCGGTGGGCTGCCACGCGCTCGCAGGGGTGACGTCGGTGAACGCCTCGTACCAGCCGGGAAGTTCGTGCGCGGCCCGATAGCGGTCGGGCCCGACGATCAGGCTGCTGCCGCGGCGCAGGAGAGCCGCGTTCAGGTCCGCGTACTGAACGGCCGGAATCATCCAGCCCCGGTACCACGCCGCGCCGAGTCCCTCTGGCACCCGGGCGACCGCCAGTTCGGCGTTGCCCTGGAGGAGCGCGTCATGGTCGATGAGGGCGATGTCGCCACCGGCGGCCCGGACTTCGCGGGCCTCGTCGGCGAAGTGCTCGTCGGCGCGCCGGGGATTGAGCGGATCACAGCAGTACAGGACGGGTGCGGGCATGCGATCACGCTAACCCGTCCCAGCGTGTTGACCCAGCCCGGCCATTTGCTCATACCCATGGATCCAAGGCGCCTTCGGTCAGGCCTTGTTCAAGTGTGCGCCAAGAAACCACCCATACGAACATGAATGCGACCCAAAGATCTACGTTCACCTCGTGAATCCGACGCAGGAAACTCCTCAGCATGATCATGGAAGCCGCCGGACCCTGTTGCGGGCGGCCATCGCCGGTGGTGCGCTGGCCACCGGCGGCTTGGCCGTCGGCGCCGCGCCGGCGTCGGCGACGACCCGCACGACGATGCCCCGGACCCGCCCTGCCGACCCCGTGCACGCACTGCGCGAACTGGCCGCGGGCAACCGCCGCTGGCGGACGTTGAGGCAGAAGCATCCGCACGAGACGAGCGCCGTGCGCAAAGCCCTGATATCCGGGCAGCAGCCGTTCGCCGTCGTTCTGGGCTGCATCGACTCGCGCGTGCCCCCGGAAATGGTCTTCGACCAAGGACTCGGCGATCTGATGACTGTGCGGTCCGCGGGAGAGGTGCTGGACGAAGCCGTACTGGGCAGCATCGCGTACGGCGTCCTGGAGCTGGACATCCCGCTCATCATGGTGCTGGGCCACCAGTCGTGCGGAGCGGTGACCGCAGCGGTGCACGCCGAGGAGACCGGCGGGGAACTGCCCGCGCACATCCAGTACGTCGCCGACCAGATACGTCCCGCCATCGACCACACGCAGCAGGGTGCCGCCAGGATCGACTCCACGGTCACCCGCAATGTCGCCATGATCAGCCGGCGACTGGCCGAGGAGCCCGATCTCGCCGCCAGGATCGCAACGGGAGACCTGGCGGTCGTCGGCGCGCGCTACGAGCTCACGTCCCAGCGCGTCCACGCCGTGGCGTGACTGAGCCGGTCCGGGCTCGTTGTCGGTCCCCTCTGGCACCCTGCGGTCATGGAAACAACACTGCAGATCACGATCGACTGCGCCGACCCTCGAAGGCTCGTGGAGTTCTGGACGAAGGCACTGCACTATGTGCCGGAGCCCCCGCCGGGCGGCCACGCCACGTGGCGGGAGTGGTGGGCGGACATGGGGGTGCCCGAGGAGGAACTGACCGAGGGCGTCGGCGAGTTGCCCGAGTCGATCGTCGATCCCAAGGGCGTCGGACCTCGGGTCTGGTTCCAGCGCGTACCCGAGCCGAAGACCGTCAAGAACCGAGTGCACCTCGATCTGAAGGTGAGCGGAGGACGGAGCGTGCCGCTGGCGCTCCGCACGGAACGGGTGACGGGCGAGGTCGAGCGTCTGACCGCGTCCGGAGCACGTGTCCTGCGCACGATGGACGAGCCTGACATGGACTACTTCGCCGTGGTTCTGCAGGACCCGGAGGGCAACGAGTTCTGCATCGCCTAGCGCGCCGGGCTCCACGGTCGGCAGGCGGCCCCGAGGGCCGCCCTAGGTTCCGCCGCCTGCCTTGCGTGCCACCACCAGCCGGGCACGCGGGCTGCCGTCCTCCAGCCGCCCCAGCTCCGTGAGCGGCAGCAACTCCACTGCGAAACCCGCCCGTTGGAGGTCGGCGATCACCTTCGAGAGCGGGAAGGTGCGGTAGTACATGATGAACCGGGGCCGCCACAAAGCGTTGCGTACGCGCATGGTCAGGTCGAAGCCGAGCAGGGTCCAGTAGAGCCGGGAACGTGGCCGCGGCGGAGCCATGACGGGGAACACGAAACGGCCTCCCGGGCGGAGCGCCGCGTGGGCCTGGGCGAAGAGCAGCGGGCGCTGTGCCGGAAGGAAGTGACCGAAGGCGCCGAAGCTCACGGCCAGATCGAAGACGGGCGCGAAGGGCAGCGCCCGGGCGTCCGCGCGCACCCAGGAGACGGACGGCCCCTTGTCGTCCGGGACCGGGGTGGAGGCGACAGCGGCGGCGAGCATTCCCGCGCTGAAGTCGACGCCGGTGACGTGCTCCCGGCACACCTGCCGCAGCATGCCCACGCCTGCGCCGGTCCCGCAGCAGATGTCGAGTCCGGCCTCGAAGGGGCCGAGCGGCCGTACGGCGTGCGCGACGGCGTCGAGTACGCGATCGGAAGTACGGAACGGAGTCAGGTCGAACTTGGAGGCGAGCATGTCGTAGCCATGTTCGGTCGAGGAGAGCGCCTGGACGGCCAGTTCGCGAAGGGTCGGTCCCTGAGGTGTGAACATCGCGGATCAGCGTAGCGGCAGAAGCCGGCGGCGTGGCCTCGCCCAAGGCAACCGGTCGCCCGTTCCGGCCATCGGACCGCGTGCTTGCCGGATGGGCCCTGGCAGCACGACGGCCCGAGGCGCAGCCCAGGGCCGCGGGGGTCCTGGTGGGCGGCGGCCACCGTGGCGAATCGATCCGAATGGCCGGACATCGCTCTAGTCGGGTCCACCAATGGTTCCTACCATTCCGACCACTCCCGGTCTTTCGCAGGCCGGGAGCGAGTCGTTCATGTCAGGTGCATGACGATTCAACGTTCCCTCCAACGCCCCAGGTCTGTGACGGCCGACCGCGCCCGCGGCCGACCGCACCCCCCACCCCGCGGCACGCACAGCCGTGCGCCCTGCCGCCCGGCACCGAAGCAATGGATTGGAGAACCATGACCGGTGGACTGCTGGTGACCGGCGCGTTAGCCGCGTTGTTCGCCTCCGCGCTCCCCGCACAGCACAGCCCCTCCGCGATCACCGACCCTCCGCCGGACAAGATCGTGATCGACATCGCGACCGTCAACGGCTCCGGGTGTCCACAGGGGACGGCCGCCGTCGCCGTCTCCCAGGACAACACCGCCTTCACCGTGACGTACAGCGAGTATCTCGCGCAGGTGGGCGGCAATTCCTCGCCAACCGCGGGCCGCAAGAACTGTCAGCTGAACCTGATCGTGCATGTGCCGCAGGGCTTCACCTACGCGGTCGCCAGCGCCGACTACCGCGGCTTCGCCTCGCTGCAGCCGGGCGCGAGCAGCACGGAGAAGGCGTCGTACTACTTCCAGGGTTCACCGAGCACCGCGTCCCGGACGCACAACTTCCAGGGCCCGTACGACGACAACTGGCAGGCCACCGACCGGACCGACTGGGCGCAGCTGGTCTGGGCTCCCTGCGGCGTGCAGCGCAACTTCAACATCAACACCGAACTTCGCGTCAACGCAGGCACCTCGGACCCCACGACGACCAGCTACATGACCATGGACTCCACCGACGGTGACATCAGCACCATCTACCACCTGGCCTGGAAGGAGTGCCCGAAGAGCTGACCTGCGCCGCCCCGGCCGGGCCTGCCCCCGCCCGGCCGGGGCATCAGCTGTGGACGAGTCGTCAGCCGTCCTTGCCGACGCCGTGCGGCGGTTCGCCGTCCGAGCCCGGTGGCTCGGCCGCGGCCGGGTCCAGCAGGCGCATCAGGAAGTTGCGGGTCCGCTCGTGCTGGGGATTGCCCACCACCTGCTCTGCCGGCCCCTGCTCGACGATCACACCGCCGTCCATGAACACCACCCGGTCGGCAACCTCCCGGGCGAAGCTCATCTCATGGGTGACGACCATCATGGTCATGCCCTCCGCGGCCAGCAGCCGCATGACGGCGAGTACATCGCCGACCAGTTCGGGGTCGAGGGCGGAGGTCGGCTCGTCGAAGAGCATCACCTCCGGCTCCATGACCAGCGCGCGGGCGATGGCCACCCGCTGCTGCTGCCCGCCGGACAGCTGCGAGGGGTAGGCGTCCGCCTTGTCGGCGAGACCGACCCGCTCCAGGTTCTGCCGGGCGATCCCGGCCGCCTTGGCCTTGTCGCGGCGCAGCACCCGGCGCTGGGGCAGGGTCAGATTCTCGGTCACGTTCACGTGCGGGAACAGGTTGAACTGCTGGAAGACCATGCCGATCCGGCGGCGTACGGCATCGATGTCGACATCGAGGTCGGTGACCTCCGTGCCGCCGACGAACACCTGGCCCGATGTCGGCTCCTCCAGCAGATTCACACAGCGCAGCAGCGTCGACTTGCCCGAACCGGACGGGCCGATGACGCACACCACCTCGCCCCGGTTGATGTCCAGGTCGATGCCCCTCAGGACCTCGTTGTCCCCGAAGGACTTGTACAGGCCCCGGATCTCGATCTCGGGGCGGCCTGTGCCGTTCATGTTCCCGCTTCCGGCCGTCGGCGGCTTCTGTGGCATCCCGTCCTCACCTGGCTTTTTCGGTGCGGGCCTCGAGGCGGCGCACCACGAAGCTGAGCGGCACGGTCACCAGCAGGTAGCACAGGCCGGCGACCAGGATGGGCGTCGAGTTGGCGGTCTGGCTCGCCAGGTCCCTGCCGAACTTGGTCAACTCCCGTTCGTTCAGCGTGACCCCGAGGAACAGCACCAGCGAGGAGTCCTTGAACAGCAGCACCAGTTCATTGGTCAGCGGCGGAATGACGATACGGAACGCCTGCGGAATGATCACCGAGACCATGGCTCTGGCGTGCGAGAAGCCCAGTGAACGGGCTGCCTCCATCTGCCCCTTGGGCACGGCCTGGATGCCGGCCCGGATGGTCTCGGCCATATAGGCGGCGGCGACCAGGCCGAGGCCGAGCGCGACCTTGCCGTAGACGCCGCCGGGAATCTCCGTACCCGGGAACGCCAGGGGCACCGCGACACCGACGAAGATGAAGATCAGCAGCGCCGGCAGGCCGCGGAAGATCTCGATGTAGACGCTCGCGACCCACCGGTATGGGGCCACGGACGACAGCCGCATCAGGGCGATGACCAGCCCGAGCACCAGGCCGAAGAGGAACCCGGAGAGCGTGTACACCACCGTGTTGCGCAGCGCGATGGTGATGATGTCCGGGAAGAGCTCCTTGGCGAGGTCCTTCTGCGCGAACTGATTCTGCAGCCGGTCCCAGTCGGCCTGGAAGCCGATCACAACCAGGACCGCCACGAAGATCACGTACTGAACACCCTGCGAGACCCGGCGCCGCTGGCGCCGGGTGAGACGTGAGGTCACGACCGGCCCTGGGGCAGCGGGCCGATCCACTGCTCGTAGATCTTGTCGTAGGTGCCGTCGGCGCGGGCGTCCTTGATCGTCTTGTTGATCACGGCGAGCAGCTTGTCGTTGCCCTTCTTCACCGAGAAGCCGTACTGCTCACCGGTGTCGATGTTGTCGCCGAGGACGAACTCGGCGGCGTTCGCCTTGTCCTTCAGCCAGCCCTGGACGACCGGGTAGTCGATCACGACGGCGTCGACCTGGCCGGTGCGCAGACCGTTCAGCACGGCGTCGGAGCTCTCGAAGGCGACCGGGTCGAAACCCTGCGACTTTGCGTAGCTCTCGCCGGTGGTCTCGGCCTGGGCGCCGAGCTTCTTGTTCTTGGCCTTCACGTCGCCCAGCGTCTTCACGCCGCTCTTCTTCGTCGCCAGCACCGCCTGGGTGGCGTCGAAGTAGGGGACCGAGAAGTCGACGTTCTTCTTGCGCTCCTCGGTGATCGTCATACCGGCCGCGGCCAGGTCGCACTCGCCCGAGTTGAGGAACGCACCCGTCTTGAAGTTCTCGAACGGGGTGTCGAGGATCTTCTGCTCGACCTTGAGATTCTTCGCCATGAGATCGACCAGGGCCACGTCGAAACCGACGACCTTGCCGTTCTGCTCGAACTGGAAGGGCGGATAGGGCAGATGGGTACAGGTGGTCAGTTTGCCCTTTTCGACCACGGGGACGCCGCCCGCCGCTTTGCCCGGTCCCTCGTCGCTCGAGGAACAGCCGACGGCGAGGAACATCCCTGCCGCCACGGCACCCGCAGAGACGCGAAATCGGACGCTGGTGCGGTGGGTACGGTGGCCGCTGGCCGTCCGGAACACGGTGACCTCCATGGTCGTGGGGGGAGCTGGCGGCAGCCGGATCGCGACCGTCCGCCGAGATCGTAAGCCACCGAAGCCGCAGGTGACGTACCCGTCCACGAGGTGTTCCAGTCCTTGGACAGGGCGGGTGCCGTGCCCTGAGCACCGCATGTCGGCCACCTCGCCTACGCTGGGCGTGGGCACTTGCCCGGGCGCAGCCCAAGGGGCGGAGAAGGGGGGCGGGATGAGGCAACGTGCACGGCTCTTCGTCGCTTCCGCCCTGCCGTCCGTGCTGTTCGGTGTCTGGTCCGTCTTCCTGACGCTGACCGGTACGGCCGCCGGCGCCGCAGCCCCGCTCGCACCGCTCGTGTCCATGGATGCGCCGACCACCCCGGTCGCGTCGATGAGTGCGCACGCCGCCGCCGTCACGGATTTCGGGGCCGGCACCGTACGACTCGACGACCGGCGGCAGGTCACGCAGGCGCAGGCACCGCATGCCGCGGTTCCGCAGCAGATCGTGGTCGCCGACGCCACGGTCCGGCCGCCCGGCCCTCCCCCGGTACTGCCCGGTCCGGTGTCCCCCGCCCCCGTACGCAGGGTCCATGCCGACGGCACGGTGCAGCCGCGCCAGGAGCGGGCGCCGCCCCGTGATCCGTACGACCCGCGGGACACCCGCGCTCCACCCTTCACCCGGCACAGCTGACGTTCTCCGACGCCCGCCGTCCCGCACTGCGGCATGCCCGCACACCGGGACCAGGCGTAGGCGTCTCCTTCCCTTACGTCGTCAACCGCAGACGCCGGGCGTCTGTGTGCTGCCCGTGGAGCCTTCATGTCCTTTTCCCCCACGGCCTGGCGTGCGCTGATCGCGCTCGCCGTCGTTGCCGTGTCCCTGTACGTGGCCCTGACCACCCCTGCCCGCCTCGGACTCGATCTGCGCGGCGGGACCCGGATCGTCCTGGAGACCCGGGACTCCCCCACCGTCCGTGCCGACGCGGCCGCCACCGACCGCGCGCTGGAAGTACTGCGCGGGCGCATCGATGGCCTCGGCGTCAGCGAGCCGTCGCTCGCCCGCTCCGGGGAGCGGCGCATCGTCGTCGAACTGCCCGGCGTGCAGGACCCGCGCAAGGCCGCCGCCGTGATCGGCCGTACCGCACAGCTGACCTTCCACCCGGTGCTGGGCGGATCGGACGGCCCACCGAGCCGTCCGGCGGCGGACGGCTCACGGGTGCTGACCGATCCCGACGCCCCAGGGAGCCACCTGCGGCTCGGCCCGCCCGCGCTGACGGGCGACGGTGTCGAGGATGCGACGGCCGTGCTCGGCACCCGGACCGGCCAGGGCTGGGGTGTCGACCTCTCGTTCCGCGGTGACGCGGGCCGCGAGTGGGCCCGCGTTACCGGCGAGGCCGCCTGCGCCGCGCCCGGTGATCCCGCCCGCCGGGTGGCGATCGTGCTGGACGACAGGGCGGTGTCCGCCCCGGGAATGCAGAACGGCGTGACGTGCGGCGCCGGCATCACTGGAGGTTCGGCGCAGATCACCGGTGGTTTCGACGCGACCGCGGCACGGGAGCTCGCGGCACTCGTCAAGGGCGGTGCGCTGCCGGTGCCCGTGACCGCGGTCGAACAGAGCACGGTCGGCCCGACGCTCGGTGAGGAGGCGATCCGGGCGAGTGCGCTGGCCGCGCTGATCGGGCTTGTCTGCACGGGCGTCTTCATCATCGCCGTCTACCGGCTGCTCGGCCTGCTCGCCACGGTGGCCCTGGCGCTGTACGGACTGATCTCGTACGCCGCCGTCGTTGCTCTGGGCGCCACGCTCACCCTGCCCGGTCTGGCCGGGTTCGTTCTCGCCATCGGCATCGCCGTCGACGCGAATGTGCTCGTGTTCGAGCGTGCGCGGGAGGAGTACGCGCGCTCCGCCCGCCGCCCGGCGGACCTGCGCACGCCGCTGCGTACCGGGTTCGACAAGGCCTGGAGTGCGGTGGCCGACTCGAATGTGACCACGCTGCTCGCGGCCGGGCTGCTGTTCCTCTTTGCCACGGGGCCGGTGAAGGGTTTCGGAGTGACCCTGGCCATCGGCGTGCTCGCGTCGATGGTCTCGGCGATGGTGATCACAAGGCTGCTCGCCGAGTGGGCCGTGCGCATGCCTTTCGTGAGGCGCCGCCCGGCGCTGAGCGGGCTGGCCAGGACCGGCCGGCTGCGGGCCAGGCTCACGCGGCGGCCGCCGCGGCTGATGCGGGACCGGCGACGGTGGCTGGGGATCTGCGCCGGCCTGGTGCTCCTGGCCGTCGGCGGGATCGGCGTCCGCGGCCTGGAGTTCGGCGTCGAGTTCACCGGCGGTCGGGTCGTGCAGTACGCGGCCGAGCGGCCGGTGGACGCAGACAGGGCCCGTGAGGTCGTCGCCGATGCGGGCTTCCCGAACGCCCTCGTACAGACCACGGGCGAAGGTGCCGTCACCGTACGCACCGGGCAACTGAGCAACGACCAGCAGGAGCGCATCCGCGGCGCACTCACCGCATCGGTGGGGAAGGTCACCGTGGAGCGGGACGAGCTCATCGGCCCCAGCCTGGGCAGCGAACTGCGGACGCATGCGCTGATCGCGCTGGGCGTGGCCGTCGCGGCCCAACTGCTGTATCTCACGGTCCGTTTCCGCTGGACCTTCGCAGCAGCCGCGGTCGTCGCGATGGTGCAGGACGTCGTGCTGGTGGTGGGTCTGTTCGCCTGGCTCGGCAAGCCGGTCGACAGTGTGTTCCTCGCCGCTCTGCTGACCGTCGTGGGTTACTCCGTCAACGACACGGTGGTGGTACTCGACAGGCTGCGCGAACTGCGGCGGGCAGGGGGTCCCGTCGCCCTGGCGGACCTGGCGGACCGTGCCGTCGCGCAGACCCTGCCGCGCACGGTCAACACCGGTATGGGGGCGCTGTTCGTACTGGCGGCTCTTGCGGTGCTCGGCGGCGACTCGCTCACCGACTTCTGCGTCGCGCTGCTGGCGGGTGTCGTGGTGGGAATGGCGTCCACGGTCTTCACTGCGATGCCGCTGGCCGTCATTCTCCCGTCGCGGTATCCGGAGGCGACCGGCGCCGCAGGGACCCGAGAGACACGGGCTCGGGCCAGGAACCGTTCAGGGGCGGTGATCTGACCCGCAGTCATCATGGGTCCGTCGGCCTGGCAGCGATCACCGCGGCCCGGCCGTCGGGCGGTCCATCGGGCCCGCGCTTCTCTGCGAGAACTGCCCCGCGCAGAGCTTCAAGTTGGCGGTCCGCCCCTGACGAGCCGTACGGGAACCGGCCCGGGCGTCTCTGCGCAGAGTCGCCCGGGGCGTCGAGCAGGGCGTGCAGCTCGGTGACAGGCATGGTGGTCGTGCTGCTGGGTGTCGGTATGCCCCGGCGGCACGGCACCCCCGGCGCGGCGGCCGGACGCGGCGCGATAGCGTCGGGCGGCCCTCACGATCGGAGTCGTATCCATGTCACGGATATTCAGCGTCTCGGACAGCGTCGTGATCGACGCGTCGCCCTCGACGATCTATGCGCAGGTGAGCAATCCCGCACTGATGGGGCGGTGGAGTCCCGAGAACCGTGGCGCAACCGTGCGTGACGGCAGCGAGCAGGCCTACGTGGGCATGGTCTTCGACGGGCGCAACACGCGCGGGCCGCTGAGCTGGACCACCCGTTGCACGGTTACGGCCGCCGATCCGGGCGAGCGGTTCGCCTTCCGGGTGCGGGCCATCGGCAGACGGCGTCCTGTTCTGCGGGGCCGCATCGCCAGCTGGGAGTACCGCTTCGAGCCCGCGGGCGAGGGCGGGACGCGGGTGACGGAGACATGGACGGACGACCGACGGGCGTGGCCGGACTTCCTGGCCCATGCGTTCGACAGGATGGCGACGCGGGGGCACACGTTCGCCGACTTCCAGCGCCGCAACATCCGCACGACACTCGACAACCTCAAGAAGGCGATGGAGTCCGAGCCCTCGTAGGGCCGGGCAGGTCAGTCCGTGGACAGGTCGGCCGCGGAGTGCGCAAGGGCGTCGAGCACGGGCCGGATCAGCGGGTGCGATTCCGCGCCGCGGCGCACGGCGGCGAACACCCTGCGGGTCGCCGCCGGGCCCGACACCGGGCGGACGACGGTGCGGCTCAGCTCCATCCCGCGCAGCGCCGAGCGTGGGACGAGGGCGACCCCCGCCCCCGCCCCGGCGAGCGCGACGACGGCCCGGAAGTCGTCGGAGGAGTGCACAAGCCTCGGCTGGAAGCCGGCCAGCTCGCAGGCGAGCAGCACCATGTCGTGGCAGGGGTTGCCGGGATAGGGGCCGATCCAGTCGCTGTCGCAGAGCTCGGCCAGCTCCACGCGCTCGCTGCCTGCGAGCGGATGGTCGGCGCGCAGCACGGCGTCGAACGGCTCCGCGTACAGCGCCACCCTTGCCAGTCGCCGGTCGTCCGCGCCCGGTGCGCCCCGGTACTCCACGGCGACGGCGAGGTCCGCCTCGCCGTCGAGCACGAGCGGCAGACTCTCGTCACCCTCCGCGTCGCGCACCCGTACGCGGATGCCCGGCCGGTCCGCGGCCAGGCTGTCTATCGCCGGGGCGACGACCTCGGCGATACCGGTGGCGAACGCGGCGACCGTCACCTCGCCCGCCGTGCCGCCCGCGTACGCCGCGAGCTCGGCCTCGGCCCGCTCCAGCTGGGCCAGGACCACGTGGGTGTGGGCCAGCAGGATCTCGCCCGCCGCCGTCAGCCGCACTCCCTTGCCGCTGCGGATCAGCAGCGCGTGGCCCGTCTCCTGCTCGAGTGCGTTGAGCTGCTGGGAGACGGCCGAGGGGGTGAGGTAGAGCGCGGAGGCCGCGGCGGTCACCGTACGGTGGTCCGCCACGGCCCGCAGGATGCGCAGTCGGCGGGGGTCGATCACCCGGCCATTGTCGCGCGTGCGTCGACGAAGGCCGCCACCGCCCGGTCCACGTCCTCGGTGGAGTGCGCGGCGGACAGCTGGACGCGGATCCGGGCCTGCCCCATCGGGACCACCGGGTACGAGAAGCCGATCACGTACACGCCGCGCTCCAGGAGCAGCTCCGCCATCCGGCCGGCCTCGGCGGCGTCGCCGATCATGACTGGCGCGATGGCGTGGTCGCCCGGCAGGACATCGAAGCCGGCCTCGGTCATCTTCGTGCGGAAGAGCGTCGTGTTGGCAGCGAGCTTGTCCCGCAGGTCACCGGCCGACTCCAGCAGATCGAGGACCTTGAGGGAGGCGGCGGCGATCACCGGGGCGAGGGAGTTGGAGAAGAGGTACGGCCGGGAGCGCTGGCGCAGCAGTTCCACGATCTCGGCGCGGGCGGCGACGTACCCGCCGGACGCGCCCCCGAGTGCCTTGCCGAGGGTGCCGGTGATGATGTCGACCCGGTCCATCACGCCGTGCAGCTCGGGGGTGCCGCGGCCGCCGGGGCCGACGAAGCCGACGGCGTGCGAGTCGTCGACCATGACCATGGCGTCGTAGCGGTCGGCCAGGTCGCAGATCTCACTGAGCGGGGCGACGTAACCGTCCATGGAGAAGACACCGTCGGTGACGACAAAGCGGCGGCGGGCGTCCTGCGTCTGCTTGAGCTGCTGCTCGAGGTCGGCGAGGTCTCGGTTGGCGTAACGGTGGCGGCGGGCCTTGGACAGCCGGATGCCGTCGATGATGCTGGCATGGTTGAGGGCGTCGGAGATGACGGCGTCCTCGGGGCCGAGCAGCGTCTCGAACACTCCGCCGTTCGCGTCGAAGCAGGAGGAGTAGAGGATCGTGTCCTCCTGGCCGAGGAACGCGGACAGGCGCCGCTCGAGCTCCTTGTGGACGTCCTGGGTGCCGCAGATGAACCGGACGGAGGCCATGCCGTAGCCCCAGCGGTCCAGTGCGTCCTTGGCGGCGGCGACGACCTCGGGGTGGTCGGCGAGACCGAGGTAGTTGTTGGCGCAGAAGTTGAGCACATCGCCGGGGGCGCCGCCGGCGGTGACGGCGACGGAGGCGCTCTGCGGGGTGCCGATGACCCGCTCGGGCTTGTAGAGGCCGGCGTCACGGATCTCGTCGAGGGTGGCACGAAGGTCGTCACGAACGGACACGTACATGAGGCTGCTCCCTAACGGGGTGTCTGCGGGCGAGTGGAGGGGCGTGGCAAGTTGAGCCGAGGGGCGTCCGGCCCGCGGCCGGCGGTCGGGCGTGGCCGCACGAGGAGCGCGCGGAGGTCCCGAGGGAAGGGACCGGGCACAATCGGGTGTCGGACAACGCGTGAGCGAGCCGCGGGCAACGGGGCCCGGACTAGGCGGTCCAGTCCAGGATGATCTTGCCGCTGCGGGCGGTTGCGGCCTCGTCGAAGGCGGCGTTGAAGTCCTGGTAGCCGTAACTGCCGGTGATCACCGGGCTGAGGTCGAGGCCGCTTTCGAGCAGGACCGTCATCGCGTACCACGTCTCGAACATCTCGCGGCCGTAGATGCCCTTGATGGTGATCATGGAGGTCACGATTTTCGACCAGTCGACCGCGAACTCCTGCGCGGGCAGGCCGAGCATGGCGATGCGGCCGCCGTGTGTCATGTTGTCGACCATGTCGCGCATGGCCTCGGGCCGGCCGGACATCTCCAGGCCGATGTCGAAGCCCTCCTTGAGGCCGAGCGTGCGCTGGGCTGCGGCGATGTCGCTCTCGGCCACGTTCACGGCGAGCGTCGCGCCGACCTTGCGGGCGAGCTCCAGACGCGACTCGCTGACGTCGGTGATCACGACATTGCGGGCGCCGGCGTGCTTGGCGACAGCGGCGGCCATTATCCCGATCGGGCCCGCGCCGGTGATCAGCACGTCCTCGCCGACGAGCGGGAAGGACAGGGCGGTATGGACGGCGTTGCCGAACGGGTCGAAGATCGCGGCCACGTCCAGGTTCACCTCGGTGCGATGCACCCACACGTTGGAGGCGGGCAAGGCGACGTATTCGGCGAACGCTCCGTCGCGGCCGACGCCGAGTCCGATCGTGCTGCGGCACAGATGACGGCGGCCGGCGAGACAGTTGCGGCACTTGCCGCACACCAGGTGGCCCTCGCCGCTGACCACGTCACCGACCGCGATGTCGCGGACGTCCGCGCCGACGGCGGCGACCTCACCGACGAACTCGTGGCCGAGCACCCGGGGGGTGCTGACGGCCTGCTGGGCCCAGCCGTCCCAGGACCTGATGTGCAGGTCGGTGCCGCAGATTCCGGTGCGCAGCACCTTGATGAGCACGTCGCCGGGGCCGGTCTCGGGCTCCGGCACATCCATGAGCCACAGGCCGGGCTCGGCATGCTGCTTGACAAGGGCCTTCATCGGCGTGGCTCCAGGCGGGGTGACGGGACTGACCGAATACCGAAAATACGGCTCCGGTCAGTGGACGGGCACCAATCTGCCCAGCTCGGAGCGTCGCGTCCATCGAGGTTTTCTTAAGCGGGCCCACAGCGGAGCTTCATGCCACCGGTTCAAACGTCCCCGGCGCATGCCGCTGGTCTCCTTCGCCGGCGCAGCCTCGCCAGCAGCGACAGCGGCGTGCCCCGCGTCGGCCGGCACGGGACCGGCTGCCGATCTACCGACTGCCGGTGTGACGGCTGCGGAGATGCCGGCCGATGGCGCGCAGGCGTCGGCGGCGCAGACAGCCGCCGCGGCCGTACCGACGGTGGATGCGCCGGGATCGGCAGGCGCAGGAACGGGGTCTCGACGGTCGGCCGGAGCATTGGTGCCTGCTCGCGTGCCTCGCGCAGTGCATCCGCCAGGCTGACCCTGTGCCACAGGATCTCGTCCGGGTGGTCGGCGAGCAGAAGCCGCGCCACCCGCTCCCGCGCGGCCGGTGACTGCCCGACCGACCCGGCGAGCGCGGGGCGCAGGACCCCAGGTGCGAGCGCTCGTACGGATCGGGCACCACCTCGGCCACGGCCACGGGGTCCAGAACGGCCGCAATCGCCGCCGCGCGTTCCCATGGGTCCGCGGTCGCCCGCAGCAGCAGTCCCAGTCTCCGCCCCCGCCAGTTGCGTGCGCGCCGGTCCTCACCGGCCTCCAGCGCGGCCCGCACCGCGGGCGGGGTTCGGCCGGTCAGCAGCTCGGCGTGGTCGCGCGCGAAGTCACGCAGCTCGTCGGCGAGATACAGCCACACCACCGCGCGGTAGCGGTTGAGACGGAACCGGATGGGCGTCACGTGCCCGGTCCTGGCGAGTGCGGTGAAGCGCGCCGGGCTGATGTCCACGAGCGCCGCACCCTCCACTGTGCCCACGGCCCGCACACGATCCCGCACGGCGTCGGGGAACCCGTGCGCACCTCGCAGCCGGTCGATATCCGCCCGGGCGACCCGCGGCGGGCCGCCGCTCGCGTCCCGTGTCGTGCGGATGTGCCCCAGCTGCACGGCGAGATCGAACTCGCCGCGCTTGAGGTCCGGTTCCCTTGCGGCCCGGCGAGCGCAAGGCCGCGCACCACTGCTTCCTGCACCGTCATGACGGTCTCCCCCGTGAGATGTGAATGCTCCCGGTGACGACCGTAGCCCTGCGGCCGAACGTTCCGTGCGGCCTGTGGACAACTCCCCGAATCAGACCATCCCTATCGAATATCCGCAGGTCAGGATCGGTACAATGATCAGAGTTCGCTGTCACCCGACTGCCGGGCCGATACGCCGAGATGTTCGCCGACCCGGTTGACCATCAGCGTCATCTCGTAGGCGACCTGGCCGACGTCCGCCTCGGCTGAGCTGAGTACACACAGGCAGCTTCCCTCGCCCGCGGCGGTCACGAAGAGCAGCGCCTCGTCGAACTCGACCATCGTCTGGCGCGCCCGTCCCGCGCGGAAGTGGCGCCCGGAGCCCCGGGCAAGCGAGTGCAGACCGGAGGAGACAGCGGCAAGGTGCTCCGCGTCCTCGCGGGCGAGCCCCGTACTCGCCCCGGTCACCAGCCCGTCGTTCGACAGCACCAAAGCGTGCTTGATGTATTCGATCCGCTTGGTCAGGTCGTCCAGCAGCCAGTCGAGTGCCTTGTCCAACGCCATGGTCGTCCTCCCCGCTTGTACGTTCCCCGTGTCCCCGTGCCCGCCTTGGGCCGTTCGTCCGCCGTAAGCCTTTCGTACGAGGGGGCGCAGGGCAAGGTGCGGCTAGCTCACCGAATCGAGCATGCGCGCCGTGTACATCCGCCCCGCGTACTCGACCAGACGCACGAGCACCTCTTTCCCGGAGTCCCGGTCGCGTGCGTCGCACAGGACGACGGGGGTCCCCCGGTCCAGGTCAAGGGCGCAGGAGACCTCGTGGGCGCCGAAAGTGCGGGCACCGGGGAAGCAGTTCACGGCGACGACGAAGGGGATACGGCGGTGCTCGAAGTAGTCGACGGCGGGGAAGCAGTCGCCGAGCCGCCGGGTGTCGGCGAGGACGACGGCGCCGAGGGCTCCCTGGGAGAGTTCGTCCCACAGGAACCAGAAGCGGTCCTGTCCCGGGGTGCCGAAGAGATAAAGGGCCAGGCCGGAGCGAATGGTGATCCGCCCGAAGTCCATCGCGACGGTCGTGGTCGTCTTGCCGTCGACTCCTTCGGTGTCGTCGACGGTGCTGCCCGCCTCGCTGAGCTGTTCCTCGGTGCGCAGTGGCCGTATCTCGCTGACCGCGCCGACCAGCGTGGTCTTGCCGACGCCGAAGCCGCCGGCGACCAGTATCTTCAGCGCGAGGGCGGTGGAATCCCCACCGGTGCTGTCAAAACTCTCGGAGGACATCGGCCACTTCTCTCAGGGTCGACACATGTTCGACGGAGGTTCGTACGGAGTTTCAGACAGCATGGCAACCACGACCGGGTCGCGCGGGAAGCGATCACTATTAGAGCGTTGTGACTGTTCCGGTTCGCTCGCTGCCCGTTTCGGTGTGCATCGGGTCGCCGCGGATCGTCGGTGTTCGCCGCTGATATTTCGGTGGCGGCCGCCGGGCCACGTGACCAGGATCGGATAATGTCCGTCTTCCTGGAGACCAGCCGTCTGACGTTGCGCGCGTTCACCGACGCCGATGTGGATCACGTGCTGGAGCTACACAACGATCCCGAGGTCATGCACTACATCAACGGCGGTTCGCCGACCTCGCGTGAGACGTTTCTGCGCGAGGTGCTTGCGCGCTTTGTCCACGACCGTCCCTGCGTCGGGGGCCGCGCGTTCTGGATCGCCCAGGAGCGGGACACGGGGAGCTTCCTGGGCTGGTTCGAGTTCCGGCCGACGGCCGACGACAGCTGCGAGACGGTCGAGCTGGGCTACCGGCTGAACCGGGCGGCGTGGGGACGGGGACTCGCGACAGAAGGTGCGCGGGCGCTGATCCGCAAGGGCTTCACCGAACTCGGCGTACTGCGGGTGACCGCCTACACGATGACGGTCAACGTCCGTTCGCGGCGCGTCATGGAAAAGGCAGGCCTGCGCCACGTCCGCACCTTCTTCGAGGAGTGGCCGCACAAGATCGACGGCTCCGAGCACGGCGATGTCGAATACTGGCTGACCAGGGATGCATGGCAGCGGCAGAACACCCCGACGGCTCCGGGCACGCGCCGCCCGTTCACAGGGCTCTGAGGCCCTCGATCACCTCCCGCAGAATCCTTTCGCTGGGCAACTGGGCGGGCGGCACCGGCCGGCTGACCTTGACAAGGCCCGCTTCGAGCAGATCGCCGAGCAGCACCCGTACGACGCCGACGGGCAGATCGGCGTCGGCTGCGAGCTCGGCCACGGACTGCGTTTCGCACCGGCACAACGCCAACAGGGCGCGGTGTTCGGGGCCGAAGAGTGCTTCCTCGGCCGAACCGGGCGCCTCCGCGTCGACGACCACAAGAGCGATGAGGTCGAACCGCACGTTGCTCGGGCCGGGCTTGGTCCGCCCGCCGGTCATCGCGTACGGGCGGACCAGCGGACCGGCCTCCGCGTCGTACCACTGACTGCCTGCGGGCTCGGCCGGGCCGGTCATGGCGCGCTGACGCGCGGCGGGGTGCGCAAGTGCTCGCCGACACGTTTGACGAGGCGGGCCATCTCATAGGCGACCAGCCCGATGTCGGCGCCGACGGCCGTGAGCACGGCCAGACACGAGCCGTCGCCCGCTGCCGCGACGAACAGGAATCCGTCGTCCATCTCGACCATCGTCTGACGGACGCCGCCCGCGTGGAAGTGGCGTCCGACGCCCTTGGCCAGGCTGTGGAAGCCGGACGCGACGGCGGCCAGGTGCTCGGCGTCCTCGCGGGTCAGTGCGTTCGACGCGCCCACCGGCAGACCGTCGTTGGACAGCACGACGGCGTGCCGGATCTGTGCGACCCGCATGACGAAGTCGTCGAGCAGCCAGTCGAGGTCTCCGAAAGGGTGGTGGGCCGCGGCCCGCATCTGCTCGGTCATGACAGGTCTCCTTCACTGCCTGGGGCGGACGACCCGGGCGCGGCGCCGGCGCCCCGGGTCCAGCCGTCGCGGTACGCCGTCATCCGGTCGCGTACCTGTTCGGGGGTGCGGTGCTCGGGCTCGTCGGCGCCGGGAGCCGTGTGGCCCTCGGGCTGCTCCGGCTTGGGCGCTTCACGCAGTTGCGGTACGAGATGGGCCTGGCGGACCCGGCGTGGCAGCTCGCCGTCGGCGGCCTGGGGCGCCTGGCCGCGCCGGCGCAGAGTGGTGACCCCGGCGGGTGTGCGGCCTTCGGGCTGCGCCTCGATGGCGGAGCGGGGCGTGGCCGGGGCGACGGGTACGGCCCCTTGGCGCTCGGGTTCGGGGGGCAGGGATGTTTCCTTCTCGGGCGGGTCGATGCGGTCGTGAGAGCTGCCCGCCAGGGGCGGTGCGCTCTGCAGCAGCGGGGTGGGCAGCAGGACCACGGCGGTGCTGCCTCCGTAGGGCGAGGGGCGCAGCTGGACCTGGATGCCGTGGCGCAGGGCGAGCCTGCTGACGACGAAGAGGCCGAGCCGGTCGCTGTCGAAGAGGTCGAGGGCCTCCGACTCCACCAGCCGCCGGTTGGCCTCGGCCAGCGCTTCTTTGCCCATGCCGAGTCCGCGGTCCTCGATCTCCAGCACATAGCCGTTGCCGACGGCTTCGCCGCTGACGCACACCTTGGTGTGCGGCGGGGAGAACTGGGCCGCGTTCTCGACCAGTTCGGCCAGCAGATGGGTGACATCGGCGACGCCGGCGCCCACGACGGCCGCCTCGGGCAACTGGCGCACCTCCACCCGTGCGTAGTCCTCGATCTCGGACACGGCGGCCCGTACCACGCTGGTCAGCGGGACGGGCATGCGCCAGCCGCGACCAGGGGCTGCGCCGGACAGGATGATCAGGCTCTCGGCGTGCCTGCGCATGCGGGTGGTGAGGTGGTCGAGCCGGAACAGGTCGCCGAGTTCGTTGGGGTCGTCCGCGCGGCGTTCCATCGCATCGAGCAGGGTGAGCTGTCGATGGACCAGGATCTGGCTCCGGCGGGCGAGGTTGACGAAGACTCCCGAGATGCCGTCGGCCAGTTCGGCGCGTTCGACGGCTGCGCTCAGCGCGGCGCGGTGCACGGTGCCCAGGGCCTCGCCGACCTGGCCGATCTCGTCCTCGGCCGACGGGCCCTCGGGGGCCTCGGCCTGGATGTCGATCTGCTGACCGGTGCGCAGCCGGCGCATGGCATGGGGCAGTTTGCGCCGGGCGATCTCCAGTGCGCTGTTGCGCAGGCTGATCAGTTCGACGACGAGGACGCGGCCGATGCGCACGGAGATGACGAGCGAGGCGGTGACGGCGACCAGACCGAGGACCACTGCGGCCCCGGCCCCGGTCAGCATGCCGCCGGTCACCGGGTCGACCCGCGCCGCGGCGCGGGCGCGGGCGTCGGATTCGACGGTGCGCATCCCGTCGCGTACAGCGCTGTGTGCCGTCTCCCAGGCGCCGGGAGGTACGACAGATGCCGCTCGGCGGCCCGCGGGCGCGGTGGCGGCCACCTCTTCCGCTGTGCCCAGCTGCCGGTACGTGGTGTGCTCGGTGAGCCTGCGCCAGGCTGCGCGTTCGGGGCCGCGCAGATCTGCCGCGGCGGCCTCGGCGAGCGCGGCGCGGGTGGCAGCGGCGCCGGTGAACAGCCGCTGCCGCTCCGCGTCGAGGGAGGTGGCGAGCTGCGCCGAGCCGAGCAGGGCGTCCTCTCGGGCAAGCATCTCGCCGGCCCTGGCGAACTCGAGGAGGACGCGGGCGTCGGAGCCGGGTCCGCCGTCCTGCATGCCGCTGAGCGATCCGGTGACGTCGAACGCGGCGGTGACGACGGCGTTGTAGCCCTCGTACGCCGTCTTCCACGTAACCCTGCGCTCGAGTGCGGCAGTGCGGAGCGTGCCCAGTTTCTCCGCCTGGGCCACGAAAGCGTCGAGCCGCTTCGCCACGTCGCCCGGCACCTCGCCGCCCGCTGCGACGGTGTGGCTGTCGTCCAGCCGCAGCCTGCGCACGGCGTCGTCGGTGCGGCGGGCCTGTGACCGGAGGGCTGCGGCGCGTTCCTCGGAAGGGACGGCGATCTGCCGCAGTGCCGCACGCCGTTCCTCCTGAACGTCTTCCACGGCGGCCGCGACCGGTTCGCGCACCTGCTCCTCGATGCGCTCGAGCTGCCGCAGGCGGGCCACGTCCTGCGCGGTGGTGACCGTGGCGAAGCCCCACAGGGCCAGCAGAGACAGGACGGGCACCATCAGCAGCGAGATGATCTTCGCCCGTACGGTTCTGGGGCGCGGCAGAAGGCTGCCGCGGGAAGCCGCCGGCGGTAGGTCGATGTCGATGCGTGGCTCCTGGCCGGTGTGCTCGAGAGCGGGAGGGCCTGCGTGTGCGCGTCGTCCGCGGGCCGCACCCGGGGGCGGCGGGGGTGGGGGCGGGGTGTTCGCACCCGGGTTCCTGCGGGGTGTGCGCATGGCCTCCTCGTTCCGGTACGGGGCTGGTGCGGCGGCGCCGGCTAGGCGGGCGCGGTGGTGGAGGGCGCCGTGGCGGGGTCGGCGGTCTCGGGATCGGCCGGGCGGCCCGCCGAGGTGTAGGCGGCTCGTTCGCCGGCGGTCGGCGAGAGTGCGACGAACGCCGAGGTGACGAAGAGGTACGACCCGAGGCCCACGGCGAGGGGGAAGATGAACTGCATCGCCGTGGCGCCGGGCAGTTCCGCGCCGGCCGGGGTGACCTGGACGGCGACCGCGCGCATTCCCGTGTAGTGCATGCTGCTGACCGCGGCGCCCATGACGAGCGAGGCGACCGCTACGGCGAGGGGCGACTTGATGTTCAGCGCCGCCCACAGGGCGGCGGTCGCGGCGACCACGGCGATGACGACGGACAGGGCCACCAGCAGTGGGTCGTAGCGCACGCTTCCGTGCAGCCTGAGGGCTGCCATGCCCATGTAGTGCATGCTGGCGACGCCGAGTCCGGTGGCGAGTCCGCCTACCAGCAGAGCCTTGCCCCGGTCGCGTCCGAAACCCACCCAGAAGACGCCTGCGCCGACGACGAGCATGGCGACGAGCAGGCTGAGGATGGTCAGAGGCACGTTGTACCGGATGTCGGTGCCGCGTACGGCGAAGCCGAGCATGGCGACGAAGTGCATCGTCCAGATCCCGGTTCCGATGGCGGAGGCGGCGGTGATCAGCCAGTTGCGCCGGGAGCGGCCGGTCGTGCCGAGGGCACGCACGGTGCAGCGCAGCCCGAGGGCAGCGCCGATGACGGCCATCACGTATGACAGCACGGGCGTCAGCAGGCCGAAGGCGGCGTGGTCCAGGTGTCCCATGGCTCAGGGACGCTAGCCCCGCGTGGGGCGCACGTCGGGGGCGCAGTTCGAAAGCTGATGGAATATGACAGAGAGATGTTTATGAACGACCGTGCCGCGCTCGAACGTGTGCGCCGTGCGGTCGCGTGACGAACTGGCGGGTCATGTCCGATCATGAGCACATGGCCGATGACCACACAGATGTGCAGGAGTTCTTCAGTGCGCGGGCCGCGGACTGGGACAGCCGCTTCCCGGACGACGATCCCGCCTACGCCGCGGGCGTGGCCGAGCTGGGACTGCGCCACGGCGACGTGGTGCTCGACGCGGGCTGCGGTACGGGGCGCGCCCTGCCTCCCCTGCGGTCGGCCGTGGGGCCGGCGGGCACCGTCATCGGTGCCGATGTGACGCCCGCGATGCTCGCTGCGGCCCGGCGCGCCGGACGGGACGGCAGCGGCAGCCTGCTGCTCGCCGATGTGGCCGCGCTGCCGCTGCGTTCCGGCTCGCTGGACGCGGTGTTCGCGGCAGGGCTCATCGCGCATCTGCCGCAGCCGGGGGAGAATCTGCGGGAGGTGGCGCGCGTGGTGCGGCCGGGCGGCCGACTGGCTCTCTTCCATCCCATCGGACGCGCTGCGCTCGCCGCTCGCCACGGCCGCCGAATCACCGAGGACGATCTGCGCGCCGAGCCCAACCTGCGTGCACTGCTTGACGGTTCGGGCTGGCGGATGACCGCGTACACGGACGAGGACCACCGCTTCCTCGCCCTGGCGGTCCGTCAGAACAAAGACGTAGACGACGCGTTGGGGGGCAACCGGGAGCAATGACAGAGGGCGGTGCCGGTCCGCCGACCCGCTCCGGGCCGTTCCAGCTCTGTGTGAGAAGGAAAGATTTCAATGGCAGGGCGGCATCCGCCGCCCTACGGAAGGTGGTCCGCGTGCTCAGCCGACTCCGCACGTTCTTCGCTGCCCGCGCCGCTGTCCGCAGCGCCCGGCTCGCACCGCCCGCGGTCCCGCGTCCCCGCGCGCCGCAGCACAACATCTTCGAGGCAGCCGCGGTCTATGTGACCGCATGCGCCGAGGACGACCAGGAGCGGATCGACGAGGCGGCGGGCTGGGTGTCCCCCGAGGCGCTCATGTTCGGGGTCAACGAGCTCGCCTGCCGGGCGCTGATCGCCCTCGCCCGTGAGCGGGACGAGTCCCCCCAATCGGTGGCGCGCGGTCTCCTCGGCCTCCCCGGGGCGGAACCGGCCGAACCGAATTAGCCCCGCGGACCCTCGACGTGCGGGTTAACCAGTGGTTATGGTGCGCCGACGAACGATCGGATGGGGAGGGTGCCGTGGCCGGGGCGGAGGAAGCCTTCGACGACGACGCGCTGTATGTGCTGACCGCGGTACTGCTGACACCTGCGCAGTTCCCGAGCGTGCTCGGCGACGACTACCCGGCAGCCTGTGAGGCGCTGGCCCTCGAGCCGTATGCCGAGGGGTACGGGCTGGTGCTCGGCCAGGACTCCGCGGGCGCCCGCTGGACGGTCGTGGTCGACGATGTGTCGCTCGTGGCGGTCGCCATCGCGTCGTGGGACTGCGGCATGGACTACGACCTGTCACCCGACGAGCGCAGCGTCGTCTGCGCGCTGCCGGGCTGGCCGCTCGCCGTGGCGGTGGCCGCACCCGGGGTGCCCGCACCGCACGACCCCGTGCAGGAGGAGGGCGACCGCGCGCCGCTCGCCCCGCCGGACACGGCCGCCTGGGGGCCCGCGCAGCGCAGGCTCGGGGCGGACGAGGTCGCACTTCAGTGGGCGCAGTGGCGGGGGCAGATCGACGACGCCGAGGTGCTGCCCTCCCCCGACACGCCCGAGGCGGAGCGCAAGCAGCCTTCCGAGGGTGTGCGCAGCGCGCTGAAGCAGGCACGCGCGTACGTGGAGTCGCCCCCGCCGCCGGGGCGGGTCCGCTCCACCTTCGCCCCCGGCGGGGCACGCACCCTGCGCGCCGACGGTCCCGGCTGGTCCATGGTGGCCAGGACCGACGACATCGCCTTCCTGCTGCTGGACGACGAGCCGGGCGAGGTGCTGCCGGTGGGCCGCGGGCCGGAGCTGCCGGGGCTGCTGGAAGCGCTGGACAAAATGGCCGTACGCCCGTCGTCCTGAGCGATACGCCCGTGCGTCGTACACCGTCCTGAGTCACGCGTCGGCCCGCGCCCGCCGCCTGGGCGGCGCCGCGCGCGGTGTCGGGTTCCGGACGGGTGTGCAGCGCCTCGATCTCCGATGTCCCGGCCGGACCAGGGACCCGACGGTCGGCCGTAGGGCGTCTTCCGGGTCGAGGGCATCGTGTGGCCCTGTTGCGGGACCGTCGGTGCGGGCATGGCGCGCCGCCCGCGGACCGTACGCGGTCGACAGGTCCGCGGGCGGGACCCTGTCACTGTCTCGTGCGGCGCTGGATTGCCGCTGCACATCTGCTCCAGGCGCGCTCGATCCGCCGGTGATCTACCGGTACGGCCCCAAGCTGCGGGTCAGCGGCCGATCTCCTTGCGGGACACCCGGCGCAGCCTTCGGCGCTGGCTCGGGTCGAGCATGAAGTACGCCACCGTCGGCACGGCGACCACGACCAGCAGGGACAGCCAGAATCCGATCAACGGCCACAGGAGCAGGCCGACGGCCACTCCCCCGATCACAAGCTTCGTACGTGTCGACATCTCGACGCCTCCTTCGCGGCCGTGGCCGCTCCTGCTGTGAGAACGCGCGCGCTCGCCCCGCGGTTCCACTATGCGGCCGTGCGCGGTGATTCGCCGACCTGGTGCAGAGGGGTTCTGGCGCCGGCCGGTACGACGCGACGAGTCCGGTCCCGGTGGAGGCTATGCCGAGCTCATGGCCGCGGGAGGTGGGGACGGGCACCCACCAGCGCGCCCGGAGGATGTGAGACATGTCACCGGCCCGCCCCGCCCGCGGGGGTGTGCGGTGAGGTACTCTCGGCGATTCGGACCACAGTAGTCAAATTTGAGGAATGCATCATCGCTGTGCACCGGCCTCCCGCGGCAACACCCTCCCCGCTCACCGAGTCCACCCTCACCAGTCTGATCCGCTGCTCAGCCGTCTTCGTGGCGGGCGACCCGCCCCGCACCGGCCGGATCGCCTTCCTGCCCCCCGAAAGCGGTGAACTCCCGGCCGGGCCAGGCGTCCTCGAACCGCTCACCGTGGTCACCGGCGACCTGCGCACCGTCGCCGTGCAGGCACGCGTGCTGCCCGTACGGGACGCTCTGCCGGTCCTGACCGGGGCGCGCGCATCGGCCGACGCCTCCGGCTCCGCGGCCTTCTGGGGCGCGGCGACGCTGCTCGCTCTCCAACTCGCCGCGCGCGGACTGCTGTTGCCGGGAGTGAGCCCCACGGACGCCGACGCGTGGCGGGCCGGCCCGCTCACTCCCGAGGACCAGGAACGGGTCCGTACGCTCGCGGCGTCGATGCCGCCCCTCGCCCACTGCACTCCGCTGGACGCCACGGCCGACCCGCTGATGCTGCCCCAACCCGAGTGGCTGCTGCGCCAGTTCCTCGACGCGGTCGCGGACGGCCTGCCCCGCACCCCCGCGGCCTCCTGCGCCGCGGGCGGTCCCTCCTTCGCGGCGCACGAGGTCCAGCGGCTGCCCGAGCAGCGCGCCTGGGCGGCGGACGTCGCCGCCGGACATGACGCGGGCGTACGGCTCTCCCTGCGGATCGAGTTGCCGGGGCTGGAGCATGCCGATGCGACCGGCGCCGGGCTCGCCTTCCGTGCCGTGCTCCAGATGCACAGCGTCGGCGATGCGGCCCTCGTCGCCGACGCCGCCGAGGTCTGGGCGGCGAACGGCTCCACAGCGACGGCGTTCGGCCCGCGCGCCCGGCTGGACGCGCTGCTCGCGCTGCGCCGCGCGGTCCGCGCCTGGCCGCCGCTCGCGCCGCTGCTGGAGGCCGCGGTGCCGGACGCGGTCGAACTCGCCGACGAGGAGGCCGGCGAGCTGCTGGGCGACGCGTCCCGCGCGCTCGCGGGGGCCGGTGTCCAGGTGCACTGGCCCAAGCAGCTGGCCCGCGGACTGACCGCGCGTGCCGTCATCGGCCCGGCGGACGAGGGGCGTCAGCCGACGGACCAGGACGGGTCGGCCCTGCCCTCGTTCCTGTCACCCGATGCCCTGCTCTCCTTCAACTGGCGGTTCTCACTGGGCGACACGGAACTGACCCGCACCGAACTGGACCGGCTCGCCGAAGCCAGCCGCCCCCTGGTGCGCCTGCGCGACCGCTGGGTGCTCATCGACCCGGAGGAGGCACGGCGCGCCGGCGGGAGTCACGACCGCAAGCTGACTCCGGCGGCGGCGCTCCGTGCGGTGCTGACCGGGTCCGCCGAAGTGGACGGACGCCGGGTCGACGTGGCGGCGTCGGGCCCACTGGAACGGCTGCGGGAACGGCTCGCGGATCCCGAGGGCGGGGTCCAGGAGATCGGACAGCCGCCGGCACTCGCCGCGACCCTGCGCGACTACCAGCTTCGCGGCCTCAACTGGCTCCACCGCATGACCTCGCTCGGCCTCGGCGGCTGTCTCGCCGACGACATGGGGCTCGGCAAGACCATCACGCTCATCGCCCTGCATCTGCACCGCCGGACCGACAGGTCGACCGCGGGCCCGACCCTGGTCGTGTGCCCGACGTCGCTGATGGGCAACTGGCAGCGCGAGATCGAAAGATTCGCGCCCGGGGTCCCCGTACGCCGCTTCCACGGCGCCGCGCGCAGCCTTCAGGCGCTCGGTGAGGGGGAGTTCGTGCTGACAACCTACGGCACGATGCGGCTGGACGCGGCCCGGCTCCGTGAGGTCGCCTGGGGCCTGGTCGTCGCCGACGAGGCACAGCACGTCAAGAACCCGTACTCGGCAACCGCCAAACAGCTGCGCACCCTGGAGGCCAGGGCCCGGGTCGCTCTGAGCGGCACGCCCGTGGAGAACAACCTCTCCGAGCTGTGGGCGATCCTCGACTGGACCACGCCGGGACTGCTCGGGCGGCTCGGCACGTTCCGTACCCGCTATGCGCAGGCGGTGGAGGGCGGCAACGATCCGGCGGCTGCGCAGCGACTGGCCGCGCTGGTCCGGCCGTTCCTGCTGCGCCGCCGCAAGTCCGACCCCGGTATCGCCCCTGAGCTGCCGCCCAAGACGGAGACCGACCGTGCGGTGTCGCTGACGCGGGAACAGAGCGCGCTGTACGAGGCGGTGGTGCGCGAGACCCTCGCCGCCATTTCCGGGGCGGGCGGCATGGAGCGGCGCGGCCTGGTGGTCAGGCTGCTCACCGCGCTGAAGCAGATCTGCAACCACCCGGCGCAGTATCTGAAGGAGTACGGCCTCAAGGAGGAGCGGCCGCGGATCGCGGGCCGTTCGGGGAAGCTGGAACTGCTCGACGAGCTGCTGGACACGATGTTGGCCGAGGACGCGAGCGTGCTGGTCTTCACGCAGTACGTCCAGATGGCCAGGCTGCTCGAGCTGCATCTGGCGGCGCGCGGGGTGCGCACGCAGTTCCTGCACGGCGGCACGCCGGTCACCGAGCGGGAGGCGATGGTGGCGCGCTTCCAGAGCGGTGAAGTGCCGGTGTTCCTGCTGTCGTTGAAGGCGGCGGGCACCGGCCTGAATCTCACCAGGGCCGAGCACGTCGTGCACTACGACCGCTGGTGGAATCCTGCCGTCGAGGCGCAGGCCACCGACCGCGCCTACCGGATCGGCCAGGACCGGCCGGTGCAGGTGCACCGACTGATCACGGAGGGGACGATCGAGGACCGGATCGCGCAGATGCTGGCACGCAAGCAGGAGTTGGCCGACACGGTGCTCGGCTCGGGCGAGGCCGCGCCGACGGAACTGACGGATGCCGAGCTGGCGGATCTTGTCGGACTGCGAGGGAGTGCACGATGAGCGGGGCGAGCGGCTCGGGCGAGCCGGAGCGGACGTTCGCGGCGCTGCCTCCCGCGCACGGCAGGGGGTTCGCGCGGACCTGGTGGGGGCGGAGCTGGCTGAAGGCGCTGGAGGACACGGCGCTCGACAGCGAGCAGCTGCGGAAGGGCCGCAGGCGTGCCCGCGAAGGCGCCGTCGGGGCAGTGTCCGTAGGGCCTGGGCGGATCACCGCGGTCGTCCGGGACCGGGACGGAACCGCGCACCGCAGCGATGTACTGCTGCAGGAGCTGGCCGAGGAGAAGTGGGACCGGTTCCTGGACATGGCGGTGGACCGCGCGGGCCACATCGCGGCGCTCCTCGACCGGGACATGCCGCCGCTCCTGATGGAGGACGCGGCGGCTGCGGGGGTCGAACTGCTCCCGGGCATCGGCGATCTGGAGCCCGAGTGCAGCTGCGAGGCATGGGACCACTGCCCGCACACGGCCGCGCTGTGCTACCAGATGGCACGCCTGCTGGACGAGGACCCGTTCGTGCTGCTGTTGATGCGGGGGCGCGGGGAGCGCCGGCTGCTGGACGAGCTGCAACTGCGCAGCGGTGCCCGGGCGAACGTCGCCGGGCAGGCCGAGGACGAGGAGCGGGCGCCGGCCGGGGTACGAGCGGTGCGGGCGGACGAGGCGTTCGCCGCGGGCGGCATCCTGCCGCCGCTGCCCGCTCCCCCACCGCTGCCGGACGAGCCGGGGCCGGGTCCCGCCCTGGACACCGAGACCCCTGCGGCGCCGGGGCTCGACCCCACCGCGCTGGAGTTCCTGGCGTCGGATGCGGCGTCGCGGGCGCACCGGACACTTGCCCGGGCGCTGGCACCGGGCCATGCGGAGCTGCCGTCGGAGCCGGAGCTGACACCGGCTCAGGACGCTGTCCGGATGGCGGTGCGGGTGCCGGGCCCGGTGATCGAGGGACGGTTGGCCACGGGGACGGCACGGCGGCGCGCCGAACTCGCCCTGGCGGTACGCGCATGGCGGTACGGCGGGGCCGCCGGGCTCGCCGTCCTCGACGAGGAGTGGACACCCGGTCCCGAGCTGCTGGCCCGGGCCGCGGCAGCGCTCGCCACCGCATGGGACGACGCCGACCGGCCACAGCTGCGCGCGGCCGGACCCGCACGATGGACCGTGGTCGGCGCCCAGGCGCAACTGCGACTGGGTCCCGACGGCCACTGGTGGCCGTACCGCAAGGAGCAGGGCACATGGGCCCCGGCGGGCCCGCCGTCGGGCGACCCGGGTTCGGCGTTGGCGGGCGCGCTGGGCGAGGCGGGCTGACGCGCCCCGCGCAGGACGCGGGCAGCTCGGTGTCGCCTGCCTCGCCGCCCGTACCGAGCCTGCCTGCTCGAAGCGGATGTCGCCGGGCGGGGAGGCGGAGCGACGCCACGTTGTCGCACTTCCATCCGCCCCGCGTGGGGCGACAGGCGGAGGGCGACCGGCATGAGGCGACGACGCGCCCGCGTGCCGGGGCGTGGCGGTCACGCCCGCATCACTCGCCGGCCCGGCGACGCCACCCTTTCGCCGCTCCGCGCCCGCCGATACGGCGCACTCGTCACCGTGCCCTTGTCGCCGCGGCGTGGACACGGCGTCCAACGCGGGCCGTCACGGCCCCCCTTGCAGGGCCGCGACGCCGTGACCTCCGCGCTTCTGACTGCGTTCACTCGGACGTCGTACGGCGTTCGAGCAGAACGATCACCCTGGCCCCTGTCATCCGAACTGCCTGCCAGGAGGCCCCATGTCCCCGCACGCGCGCACCCGGCGCACCGTCGCCCGACGTTCTCTCACGGTGGGCCTGCCACTCGCGCTCGTCGCGGCCATCGCCGTCGCAGGGACCGCCACGGGCACGACGCGGCACGGCGGCGGCCACGACACCAGCCCGCGGATCACGGGCAGTGCCGTACTCGACGAGCTCCCCCTGGCGCAGTTCAGCAACGGCCTGCTGCCCGGCACCGTGGACGACGACCGCGGTGTGGACCTCGGTGGCATCGGCAGTGACATCTACCCTGCGGGTCGCAAGGGCGAGTTCTGGACGGTGACCGACCGCGGGCCGAACGGGCAGATCAAGGTCGACGGCAAGAAACGCCGTACGTTCCCGGTCCCCGGGTTCGACCCGGCGATCGTGAAGGTCCGCGTCACGGGCGACCGGGTGCGTGTGCTGAAGGCGATCCCGATCACCAGCGCGAAGGGCGCCGCCGTCACCGGGCTGCCGAACCAGACGTCGCGCGACGAGGCCCCGTACACGTACGACGCGCGGACGCCGCTGTCGTACAACCCGAACGGCCTGGACACCGAGGGCATCGTGCGGGCCGGGGACGGCAGTTTCTGGCTCGCCGACGAGTACGGGCCGTCCCTGGTCCATGTCTCCGCGCGCGGCCGTGTCCTGGCCCGCTACGTCCCGAAGGGCCTCGCGTTGAAGGGCGCCGACTACCCCGTCGTGGAGGCGCTGCCGGGCATCCTGCTGCAGCGCAAGGTCAACCGGGGCTTCGAGGGCCTGGCCCAGCTGCCGAACGGCGATCTGGTGCTGGCCGCGCAGAGCCCGCTGTCGGTGCCGGACCAGGACGCCGGTGAGGACTCCCGCAATGCCCGGCTGCTGCGCTTCTCGCCGAAGAAGCGGACGGTGACGGCCGAGTACGCGTACCGTTTCGACCCGGTGGGCGTCGTCGACCCGGGCCAGCACGACACCTCCGAGCTCAAGATCTCCTCGCTCGTGGCGATAGGCGGCAACAGCCTTCTGGTGCAGGAGCGGACCGACCGCGCCGCCCGGCTGCACCGGGTGACGCTGCCGGGTGGCGCGGGCATCCTGGGCGGCGTGTGGGACGATCCGGCGACCTCACCCTCCTACGAGCAGTTGGAGGACCCCGCCGCGGCGCAGGTGCCCGTGCTCCGCAAGCGGCTCGTGGCCGACCTCGGCACGGTGGCGGGCATCCCGGGCAAGATCGAGGGCGTCGCCCTGGTGGGACGCAGCACGCTCGCGGTCATCAACGACAACGACTTCGGCATGACGGACGGGCCCGAGGCATTCGACGCGCAGGGGCGTCTGGTCGACAGTGGTGTGGAGACCTCGGTGACCTATGTGCGTCTGGCCCGGCCGCCGCGGGGGTGACCCTTCCGGGTCAGGATCAGCATGCAGTGACGAGCCAACGTGACGCGCAGCAGGGGTAGTTGACCGGGTACGGGCCGTCTTCCGCACGTCGGCGCGGCGGTCCGTACCATCGGGACACGTACATCGCCCGGGTCACGCCGGTACCGTGGCGATCTTCCGGAACTTGGCCACAGCGGTGTCCGCACACCGTTTGCCGAAGGACCGGGGACACATCTTCGGCCACATCGAGGTACCCGGCGCCGCCCGCAGCGACCCGGCCCACTGGTCGCGCCGCATCCGCCTCGTCAACGTCGCCCGACGCACGGGCGGCTTGTCGGAGTCCCCGGCCTGGTTCACCATGGCCTGGTTCACGATGGGCCGCGGGAGGCCGAGTTGAGCGACACATGGGTGGCCCTGGAGCCCGGCGCGGATCCGGCGGAGCGCAGCGCCGCCCTGCGCCGGGCGCACGACGCGTATCTGACGGCGGGGCGCGTCGAGCTGCCGGTGCGCCCCGTGGTCGCCGACTCCTGGCGGCGCTCGGCGCGGGCGCGCGTCAGCCCGGAGGGAGTGGCGGGTGTCGAGCTGGCAGGCGAGGATCTCGGCGCCTACCGGGAGAGCCATCCACTGGCGCGCGTGATGCCGCTGGTCCGGGAGCTGATGGGCGCGTACGCCATGGACGGGGAGCATCTGGTCGCGGTGTGCGATGCGCACGGGAGGCTGCTGTGGGTCGAAGGGCCGTCCGCGACCCGCCGTAAGGCGGACCGGATGAACTTCGTACCCGGCGCCCGCTGGGCCGAGACGGTGGTGGGCACGAACGCACCCGGCACGGCCATCACCGTCGACCGGCCGGTGCAGATATTCGCCGCGGAGCACTTCCGACGCCCCGTACACGCCTGGACGTGCGCCGCGGCTCCGGTCCACGATCCCCGTACGGGCCGGGTGCTCGGTGCGGTCGACATCACGGGCGGGGACCGGCTGGCCCATCCGCACAGCCTCGCGTTCGTCGGCGCGGTGGCACGGGCCGCCGAGTCCCAGCTCGCGCTGATCGCCCCGCCACCCGCGTCCGGCTGTCCGCGACTGAGCGCGCTGGGCCGGGACGAGGCGCTGCTGACGCTGGACGGCCGTACGCTGCGCCTCAGCCGCCGGCACAGCGAGATCCTGGCCCTGCTGGCCGCACGCCCCGAGGGCATCGGCGGTGACGAGCTGCTGGTGGCGCTGTACGAGGACGAGTCGGTCACCTCGGTCACCCTGCGCGCGGAGCTGTCCCGGCTACGTCATCTGCTCGGCCCGGAGCTGCTGCGTTCACGTCCGTACCGGCTGGCCGTGCCCGTCGACGCGGACTTCGACACGGTGGCACGCCGACTGGCGTCCGGGGCGGTGACCGGGGCGCTCGGCGCGTACCCGGGGCCGCTGCTGCCCGCCTCCCAGGCACCGGCGGTGGCGCGACTGCGCGAGCGGCTGGCGAACCAGCTGCGCGGGGCGCTGATCGCACGCGGGGACCCGGGGCTGCTGGCGGACTGGGCGTACAGCCCGTGGGCTGAGGACGATCTCGCGGTGTGGCGGGCGCTGGCGTCCGCGCTCCCCGCGGCGCAGCGCCCCGCCGCGCTGGCCCGCGTGCACGAACTGGACCGCAGGCAGGCTTCCTGATCACCGCGTACCGCAGCGGCCGGACCGAACGGATGTCCGGTGGACCGTATCGCCGGATGACCTCTCCCGCCCTGCGGACCGGGCCCGCTCTCCTTAGGGTCAGGAAGTGGGGCATGCAGAGGTTGCCCGGCCGTCCGACCTGGGAGGTGCGCGATGCCGGATCTGTTCATCGGTGGCGAGTGGACCGCCGCCGTCGACGGGAACGTGCGCGAGATCCGCTGCCCGGCCGACGGCACGCTGGTCGCCGTGATCGACGAGGCGGGCCCCAAGGACGCGGCAGCGGCGATCGCCGCAGCGCGGGACGCCTTCGACAGCGGCCCGTGGCCGCACACCCCTGCGGCAGAACGCGGCCGGCTGCTGCTGCGCGTCGCCGATCTGCTGGAGCGCGACAAGGACGTACTCGCCCGCGCCGAGTCCCTGGACACAGGGAAGAGGCAGGTGGAGAGCGAGTACGACATGGACGACATCGCGGCCTGCTTCCGCTACTTCGGGAATCTGACGGCGTCCGGCGGCACCGACCGGGTCGTGGACGCCGGCAACCCGCAGGTGGACAGCCGGGTGGTGCACGAGCCGGTCGGGGTGTGCTCCTTGATCACCCCGTGGAACTATCCCCTGCTGCAGACCGCGTGGAAGGTCGCACCCGCGCTCGGCGCGGGCAACACCTTCGTCCTCAAGCCGAGCGAGCTGACCCCGCACACGGCCATCATGCTGATGCGGCTGCTGACCGAGGCGGGGCTGCCCGCCGGGGCGGCCAATCTCGTCCTGGGCACGGGGCCCGTGGTCGGCGCGCCGCTCACCGAGGACCCGCATGTCGACATGGTGTCCTTCACCGGCGGTCTGGTGACCGGGCGGCGCATCATGGCCGCCGCGGCGCCCACGGTGAAGAAGGTCGCCCTCGAGCTGGGCGGCAAGAACCCGAACATCGTCTTTGCCGACGTCGACTTCGACGCCGCTGTCGACCACGCCCTGATGGCGGTCTTCCTCCACTCCGGCCAGGTCTGCTCGGCCGGGGCGCGGCTGCTGGTGCAGAACACACTGCACGACCGTTTCGTCGACGAGCTGGTCACACGTGCCCGCGCGATCCGGCTGGGCGGCCCGTTCGACCCCGACGCCCGGGCGGGCCCTCTGATCTCGGCCGAGCACCGCCAGAAGGTCGAGGCCTATGTGGCAGCAGGGCTGGCGGAAGGCGCGGTGCTGCGCTGCGGCGGCACCCGGCCGGCCGATCCGGCGCTGGCAGGCGGCTACTACTACCTGCCGACCGTGCTGGACGAGTGCACACCGGGCATGTCGGTGGTGCGCGACGAGTCGTTCGGCCCGGTGCTCACCGTCGAGCGGTTCCGTGACGAGGAGGAGGCCGTGGCCCTGGCCAACGACACGATGTACGGGCTGGCGGGCGCGGTCTGGTCACAGGACGCCGGGCGCACACACCGCGTGGCGGCCCGGCTGCGCGCCGGAACCGTATGGATCAACGACTTCCATCCGTATGTGCCGCAGGCGGAGTGGGGCGGAGTGAAACAGTCCGGCTTCGGTCGCGAGCTGGGCCCGGCCGGCCTGGCCGAGTACCGGGAGACCAAACACATCTGGCGGAATCTGGAGCCCAAACCGCAGCGGTGGTTCGAATGAGTACGGAACATGCCGATCCGGCACACGGCGGCGGAAGCGGCGGCGACGACGATTCGCTTGCCGAGCTCGGATACCGTCCCGAACTGAAGCGCACCCTCGGCAACTTCCACACCTTCGCCGCCGGGATCAGCTACATCTCGATCCTGACCGGCACCTTCCAGCTGTTCTACTTCGGCGTCGCCTTCGGCGGCCCGGCCTACTGGTGGTCCTGGCCGATGGTGTTCGTGGGCCAGCTGATGGTGGCGCTCTGCTTCTGCGAGCTCGCCGCCCGCTATCCCGTCGCCGGTTCGGTCTACAACTGGGCGAAGAAGATGGGCGGCCCGCACGTGGGCTGGCTCGGCGGCTGGATGATGATGACGGCCACCATGGTCACCCTTTCGGCCGTGGCGCTCGCCTACCAGATCACGCTGCCGCGGATCGACCCCTGGTTCCAGTTCGTGGGCGACGGCACCGGCAAGACCGACGCGGCGGCCAATGCCGTGCTGCTGGGCAGCGTACTCATTCTCTTTTCGACAGTCGTCAACGCCTTCGGTGTCCAGCTCATGGCCCGGATCAACTCCGCCGGTGTGTTCATCGAGCTGGTCGCCGCCGTCGCCCTGATCATCTGCCTGGCCGCCCACATCACCCGTGGGCCGAGCACCGTGCTGACCGACACCTACGGGTTGGGCGCCGGCGAGCCTCTCGGCTACTTCGGCGCGTTCCTCACCGCCTCTCTCGCCTCCGCCTACGTGATGTACGGCTTCGACACCGCGTCGTCGCTCGGCGAGGAGTCCCACGATCCGGCCCGCAACGCACCCCGCGCGATTCTGCGGGCGCTGATCGCCTCGTTCATCATCGGTGGCCTCATCCTGCTCTTCGCGCTGATGGCCGTGCCCGACCTGGACGCGAAGCAACTGTCCACGGAAGGCCTGCAGTACGTGGTGCTCGTGACACTCGGAACGACGATCGGCGAGATCTTCCTGTGGTGCGTGGTCGTCGCCATCACCGTCTGCGTCCTGGCCGTGCATGCCGCAGGAATCCGGCTGATGTTCGCCATGGCCAGGGACAACAATCTGCCGGCGGGTTCGCGGCTCGCCCGGGTCAGTCCGCGCTTCCGGACACCGGTGGTGCCCGCGGTCGTCATCGGTGTGGTGGGCCTGGTCATCCTGGTCATCAACATCAACCAGCCGCAGATCTTCTCCGTCATCACCAGCATCGCGATCATCATGATCTATCTGGCGTATCTGCTGGTCACCGCGCCGATGCTGGTCCAGCGGCTGCGCGGGCGCTGGCAGCCGCGGGAGGGCAGCTTCTCGCTGGGCCGCCTCGGGCTGCCGATCAACATCCTGGCCGTGCTGTGGGGCGTGGCGATGTCGATCAACCTGGCCTGGCCCCGCGCCGAGGTCTACAACGCGACCGGCCCGCAGCACTGGTACCTGCGCTGGGGCGCGTTCCTGTTCATCGGTGTCGTCGCGCTCGGCGGCTTCACCTACTACTGGTTCGTACAGCGGCGCAAAACGGGCGTGCTCGCCGAACACCGGGCCGTGCCCGCCGCCGAAACCCCGTGATCCCCGTGTCGTACCCGATCCCTCCGCCCCTTGATCCCTCGATCCTCTGATCCCGGAGGCGCAGATGCCCGCTCAGAGCCCGCTGCCCGAGTTCGACTATGTCGTGGTCGGGGGCGGCACAGCCGGTGCTGTCATCGCCGCACGGCTCACCGAGGACCCCGACGTCAGCGTCTGTGTGCTGGAGGCGGGCCCGTCGGACGTCGGTGACAAGAGCATCCTGCGCCTCGACCGGTGGATGGCGCTGCTCGAGTCCTGCCCCGACTGGGACTATCCGATCGAGCCGCAGGAGAACGGCAACAGCTTCATGCGGCATGCCCGCGCCAAGGTGCTGGGCGGCTGTTCCTCGCACAACTCCTGCATCGCCTTCTGGGCACCGGCCGAGGACCTGGACGAATGGGCGGCGATGGGGTGCACCGGCTGGAGCGCGGCGGACTGCTTCCCGCTGTACCAGCGCCTGGAGAACAATGACGCGCCCGGCGACCACCACGGCCGCTCGGGGCCCGTCAGGATCCGCACCGTGCCGCCCAACGACCCGTGCGGGAAGGCGCTGCTGGCCGCCTGCTCGTCCGCCGGCATCCCCACCAGACCGTTCAACACGGGACGTACGGTGGTGCGCGGCGCGCACTGGTTCCAGATCAACGCCCGTGAGGACGGCACCCGTTCCTCCGCATCCGTCTCGTATCTGCATCCGGTGCTCGGCAAGCGGCCGAACCTCGACGTGCGCACGCAGGTGCAGGCCAAGCGGCTGCTGTTCGACGAGGGGGCCCGCTGCTCGGGGGTGGAGTATCTGCAGCCGGACACGATCCACAGCGGGGCGGTACGCGCGCGGCGCGAGGTGATCGTGTGCTGCGGGGCGATCGACGCGCCGAAGCTGCTGATGCTGTCGGGCATCGGTCCCGAACGCCATCTGCGGGACAACGGGGTGGAAGTGCGGGTCGACTCCCCCGGCGTCGGTTCCCATCTCCAGGACCATCCGGAGGGGGTGATCATGTGGGAGGCGAGGCAGCCCATGGTCACCACCTCCACCCAATGGTGGGAGATCGGCATCTTCGCCGACACCGAACCGGGCCTCGACCGGCCGGATCTGATGTTCCACTACGGCTCGGTGCCCTTCGACATGAACACCTACCGGCGTGGCTATCCGACGTCCGACAACGCCTTCTGTCTCACCCCGAATGTGACCCGGGCACGCTCCGAGGGCACTATCCGGCTGCGCAGCCGTGACTTCAGGGACAAGCCGAAGGTCGACCCTCGCTATTTCACGCACGAGCACGACATCCGGGTGATGATCTACGGACTGCGCCTCGCGCGCGAGATCGCCGCCCAGACCGCGCTGGTGCCATGGGCAGGAACGGAACTCGCGCCCGGGCCGGGGCTGACGACCGACGAGGAGCTGTTCTCGTACATCCGCGACACCCACAACACCGTGTACCACCCGGCCGGAACGGTGCGGATGGGCGCGCCGGGCGACTCCGCCTCACCGCTGGATCCGCAGCTGCGGGTGAAGGGCGTGAGCGGGCTACGCGTGGCGGACGCGTCCGTGATGCCGTTCCTGCCCACGGTCAATCCGTGCATCACCACCATGATGATCGGCGAACGGGCCGCCGATCTGATCAAGGCGGGCTGAACGCAACCTGGTTGCAACGTACCGGCTCATAGCCTCGCGGCGAGTGGCGTCCAACGGCGGGCTCCACCCTCACCGGGAGGTCCTGGACATGACCCGATACGCAAGCCCCGGCAGCGACGGCGCGATCGTCTCCTACGAGTCCCGCTACGACCACTGGATCGGCGGCGCGTACGTCCCCCCGGCCCGCGGGCAGTACTTCGAGAACCCGAGCCCGGTCAACGGCCGTCCCTTCACCGAGATCGCCCGCGGCACCGCCGAAGACGTCGAGCGCGCCCTGGACGCGGCCCATGCGGCGGCCCCCTCCTGGGGACGCACCTCCCCGGTCGAGCGCGCCACCGTCCTGCTGCGGATCGCCGACCGGATGGAGGCGAACCTGGAGCAGCTCGCGGTCGCCGAGAGCTGGGAGAACGGCAAGCCGGTGCGCGAGACACTGGCCGCGGACATTCCGCTCGCCATCGACCACTTCCGCTACTTCGCCAGTGCGGTGCGCACCCAGGAGGGCACGCTCAGCGAACTCGACGACGACACCGTCGCCTACCACTTCCATGAGCCGCTCGGTGTGGTCGCGCAGATCATTCCGTGGAACTTCCCGATCCTGATGGCGACCTGGAAGCTGGCTCCGGCACTGGCGGCGGGCAACGCGGTGGTGCTGAAGCCGGCCGAACAGACCCCTGCGTCCATCCACTTCTGGATGAGCCTGGTCGCCGATCTGCTGCCGCCAGGCGTGGTGAACATCGTCAACGGCTTCGGCGAGGAGGCCGGTAAACCGCTGGCGTCCAGCAAACGCGTGGCGAAGATCGCGTTCACCGGGGAGACCGCGACGGGGCGGCTGATCATGCAGTACGCCTCCGAGAACCTCAAGCCGGTCACCCTCGAACTCGGCGGCAAGTCGCCGAACATCTTCTTCGACGACATCTGGACAGTCGACGACGAGCTGCGCGACAAGGCTCTTGAGGGCTTCACCATGTTCGCCCTCAACCAGGGCGAGGTGTGCACCTGTCCCTCGCGGGCGCTGATAGGGAGCGGGCACTACGGCGAATTCCTGGAGGCGGGCATCGCCCGGACCGAACTGATCGTGCCCGGCAATCCCCTGGACACCGACACGATGATCGGTGCGCAGGCCTCCAACGAACAGCTCCAGAAGATCCTTTCGTATCTGGACATCGGCCGGCAGGAGGGCGCGAAGGTGCTGAGCGGCGGTCAGCGCATCGAGCACGACGGTGAGCTGGCGGGCGGCTACTACGTACAGCCCACCATCTTCGAGGGCGACAACCGCATGCGGGTCTTCCAGGAGGAGATCTTCGGACCTGTCGTCGCGGTGACGTCCTTCACGGACTTCGAGGACGCGATGTCCGCGGCGAACGACACGCTGTACGGACTCGGGGCAGGCGTGTGGACCCGCGACATCAACACCGCCTACCGGGCGGGCCGGGCCATCCAGGCGGGCCGGGTCTGGACGAACTGCTACCACGCGTACCCGGCGCACGCGGCGTTCGGCGGCTACAAGCAGTCCGGCATCGGTCGCGAGACCCACCGGATGATGCTGGACCACTACCAGCAGACGAAGAACCTCCTGGTGTCGTACTCGCCGAAGAAGCTGGGCTTCTTCTAGAGGCATGGAAAAGGGCGCCTGGACTGGGAAAACTCCCAGCCAGGCGCCCTTCATTGACCGCAATCAAGGAGCAAGGCGAAATGCTTCCTTACTCTCAGTTCGTCCCACTGTCATCCCCGCCCTGACCAGCTGGTCCGGAATATTTCCGGACCAGCCTGCGCCTGACCCGGCATCCGCGTCGCCTCCCAGTGGTTCATCGAATGCTCGATCAACTGGTTGGCGCGGTCACGTGTTCCGGCCAACAACTTCGCGTAGTAGCGGCGTGGAATCGGCCGATTCGGCAGCTCGGGCCGGTTCCGGTGGGAGGGGGGTGTGACTCTCGGTGACGCCAGTGGCGACACCAGCCCGAGACTGTTTCGTCAGGACCGTCCAAAGAAATTGAGCGGGAATGTCTTCATGAACAAGTTCATCACCCTGGCCCGGGGCGCAGCCGTAGGAGCGGCTGTACTTGCGGCGACCTTCGGGCTCTTCACCTCCGGTACCTCGGCTGCCACCGTGGACAGCTCCGCTCAGCACCACTCCATCGCCCAGGACGACCCGGCCATCAGCAAGCAATGGCACGCCAAGGTCAAGTGCGACATCGTCCGCAACGGCCACACCTACACCAAGCGCACCGCATGGGGCAACGGCCCTACCGAGCAAGCGGCCGTCAACACCGCCAAGCGCAACATCCCCGTCGAGAAGGGCAGCTACAAGCGACACTGCCGCACCCTGGAAAGCTACCGCCGCTGACCCGCACGGGCGCCGCGCCCGGAGATCGCAAAGGCGGGATCTCCGGCGGCGCATCCCTTGTCCCACCCGTATCCTGGGGGGAAGGAGGCTCCTATGACCGGCCAGAGCAGGCGCGTCTACGAGATCCACGTTCCCGTAGGCAAGGACGCGCAGGAGTTGCAGGAAGTCATCTCGTTGATCCTGTGCCCGGTCCCTGACCACGCGCCGCCCTGCCCCGTCCCCTGGGCCACCGCCGCAGTCGGGACGCAGATCAATGTCGGGCTCTACGCCACCGAAGAAGAGGCCAACCGGCTGCTGGTCGAGATCGCCACCGTCGCCAAGGGGGCGAACGTCACCTTGCACCATGACGTGGACCCTGCCGACTATCAGGAGCTAATCCGGCAGTACGAGATCGAAGCCGGTCTCCGCTAGCTTGAGGCGCTGGCGCCTCGCCGCCGGAGAGGGCGGGGGTGTCCTCGCCGAGGGTGAGGTAGCCGAGGCCGAGGTCGATCAGGGCCTTCAGGCGGGCGCTGGATCCGCACCCTGTGCGATCCCTGTCGCCATATCCGGCCCAACGGGCGCTAGACGCTCGGGAATCTCCGACAGCACCGAGGCCCCGGCAGAGCGCCGGGGCCTCGGTGCTGTCCCGAAGACCCAGCTCGGTCACGTACCGGCAATCCCCTCGACAGGGCCGACACGTTGGCGAGAATGGAGAACCACGTCACGCAATGGGGGCAGCGTGTCACCGTATCTTCGGCAAGAGGGCAGCCGGACTCGGGGCTGGTTGAGGTATTCGACGGCCGTGGGAATCGGCGCCTGCGCGTTGGCGCTCGCTGCTACCTGGACGTCCGGTCCGCTGGCCACCGGTATCGGCGCGGCCGTCACGGCCGTATACAGCCTTGTTGCAGACCATTTGCGGCCGCAGCACGCCGAACGGAGTGTCGCCGCGCTGTTGAGGACGGCGTCGGGAGGCATTCCCAGAGTCAGCCAGTTGGACCGTCCCGAACTGGCTGGTGTTCATCCCGCAGACGGTCAGCATGCTCATGGCTCGGCAACGCCCTACGTGGAACGCGATGCCGATCCCTTGTTGCGGCAAGCGCTGGAACGGGGTGGCTTCGTGCTCATTGTGGGCGAATCGACTGCCGGGAAGTCCCGTCTGGCATATGAGGTTGCTCGGTCGCGTTTCCCCCGGCATGCCTTCGTGCGCCCTATGACCAGGGCAGCGCTCACCCCAGCCATTGAGGTGGCCCAGCGTCGCCGACGTGCTGTCCTGTGGTTGGACGACCTTGAAAACTATCTGGGTGCCGACGGGGTGACCGCGTCCATGCTGGCCGGTCTCCTTCAAGGCCGGCCCGGCCGTGTCGTGGTGCTGGCTACCATGCGGTCGGAGGAGTACCGGCGCTATGACGCCCGTGAGGAGAGCAGGCTGACAGGATCCGACCGGGACGCCTGGCGGGTCCAGCGGGAAGTGCTGCACCTGGCGGTGAAAATCCGCCTGGCACGCCACTGGTCCACGGCAGAGCGGCAGCGTGCTGCGGCGCACCGGGAAGACCCGCGGATCAGGCTGGCCCTGGTCAGCTGCGACCGGTTCGGTCTCGCAGAAGTGGTCGCAGCCGGCCCGGAGTTATTGGCTGCGTGGGAGAACGCCTGGGCGCCGGGGGCCAATCCGCGGGGCGCGGCCCTTGTGACGGCGGCCGTCGACTGCCGCCGGTCGGGGCTGCGACGCCCAGTGAGCAGACAGTGGCTCCAAGACCTCCACCCGCCCTACCTCGCTGAGCGCGGCGGGCCAGACCTGCAGCCGGAACCTTTTGCCGAGGCGATGGCGTGGGCGTGCAAGGCTGCCTACGCCACCAGCGGGCTCCTGATCGGCAATTACAGTCAGGGCTACACCGCCTTCGACTACCTGTTGAACGTACCGGGACTGCCTCCAGTGCCGGACCACTTGTGGCAGGCTCTGCTGTCCCGGGTCGAGCCCGCTGATGCCTATGACATGGGGCTGCTCGCCCATCAGGCGAGTCATCTGTCACGGGCGACTGCGGCTCTCGAATGCGCCCGGGCAGGGGGAGCAGCAGGGGCGGACTTTGTGCTGGCGATAGTGATCGGCGATAGCGGCTGGCCGCGCCAGGCGGTCAGGGATCTTGAGAACATCGTACGAGGCAGGCAAGCAAGGCTCGGCCTAGGAGTTGTCGTCAAAGTGTCACGCCCACATCAGCAGCGAGGCGAGGGTTACGGCTGCCTGGTAGGACTCGGCGGTTTTGTCGTAGCGGG